>JALOCD010000095.1 GCA_023228025.1 Prolixibacteraceae bacterium
CAGGTGAACTTCAGCCTGAATGGCAAATTGGGCCGTAAGGTTCTTTCATCCTTATAGGTATTTTATTAAATTTACGCACGCCTCGTGGCGCACCAAAGGTGACACAAAGAAGTTTGCATTTAACCGTTTTGAATTGTCCATTCCTTGAACCTTATTATTGGTAAAAATTTTTAGAATGAATATAGAAGATACTCAAAAGACCATAATTGCCGACTTTTCGGTTTACGACGACTGGATGGACAAATACACCTATCTGATCGAGCTGGGAAACGAACTCGAACCCATCGATGCCGCTTATAAAATCGATCAAAATTTAATACGTGGCTGTCAGTCAAGGGTTTGGCTGCAACAAAAATTGGAAGGTGACCTGCTAATTTTTGAAGCCGAAAGTGATGCACTGATCGTTAAAGGACTGGTTGCATTGTTGCTGAAGGTATTTTCCGGAAGGACTCCCCAGGAGATCCTGGATTCCGAACCCTATTTCATTGATGAGATTGGCTTGAGGCAACACCTCTCGCCAACCCGTTCCAATGGCTTGATGGCCATGGTTAAACAGATAAAATTGTATGCCCTGGCGTACAAGCAAATCGCTTCTCAAAAAAAATAAAATGGACAACAAAATAGATTTGATCATAGAAAATCTCAAGGAGGTTTTCGACCCGGAAATACCGGTCAATATTTACGATCTGGGACTCGTTTACAGCGTGGATGTTGAAGGCTCAACCGCCAATGTATTGATGACCCTCACCGCCCCCGGATGTCCGGCAGCCGATATGATTGTCGCCGATGTCGAGTACATGACCAAAAAAGTCGAAGGGATCGAGGAGTGCAAAGTCGATATCACTTTCGACCCAGCCTGGGACAAGTCGATGATGTCTGAAGAGGCCAGGCTGGAGTTGGGATTTATGTAGAAGAAGCACATGGGATAAGTACTTTGGATTTGTTAGGTGTAGAAAACTGGTATGTATGTCATTACACCAAGCTGTCGACGCTCAAAAGGCAAATTTGCGGACATTGGGCAAGAGTGATGATTATTTGGGGCTGCATGGGATGAGATAGAAAAACGAAACCCGGAAGCTTGAATTTCTTCAGCGGCAACCGGGAATAAGATGGATCAAATATAAGTTATTATTTTGAAACCACCAAATTTACAATAAAGTGAACTATCCGGATTTTGAGGAGATTATTACACCGGCTCGCATAGGACGTTATTTGGCGGCCTGCGGCGGGAGTACCCGTAAAGCGATGACCCTGTATCGAAAGAACATTAAACTTTCACAGGAATTGTTCACTGTAATCAGCTGTTTTGAAATTGCATTACGGAATACAATAGATAAACATTACACTTTAACCCTAGGTAATGACTGGCTTCAAAATGCTGCATCCTCAAACGGTATTTTTGATAATAACAAATGCAGGCTAACACAGTCGAACATCAATGAAGCAATTAGAAACCTAAATCATTCATATACCCATTTTAAGTTGATTGCCGAATTGGGATTTGGTTTCTGGAGGTACCTTTTTGCCAACAACCAATTTATTGCAGCAGGCAGTACATTGTTGCAGATTTTGCCTGCCAAACCACGAAGCACACCATCCATACAATACAATCATAATTACATTCTGAATCAATTGGCCGTAATCAACGATTTAAGAAACAGAATTGCCCACCACGAACCTATTTGTTTTGTACCTGGTCAACCTGTAAAAAACACGATGTATTCACGGAATCATCACAATTTGATATTGCAATTGTTTCAGTGGATGCATATTGATTCGGGAAAACTATTGTTTGGTCTCGACCATACATTGGATGTTTGCGATGAAATTGATAATTTATAGCATTTCAAACTAAATAAACTAAATTAATATGACTACCTCTCTTGTAATCAAAGCCGCCATCCAAATACAAAAGCCTATCCACGAAGTATTTGAGGCCATCGTTGATCCACAAAAAATGTCCAACTATTTCATTTCCAAAGCAAGTGGAAGAATGGAGGAGGGAAAACAAATTCTTTGGCAATTCCCCGAATTTGACATGGAATTCCCCATCCGGGTTGGCAAAATAGAAAAAGACCAATACATATCCTATTATTGGGAAGTTGACAAACTCGAACTGCTTGTCGAATTTACGTTGACTACTCCAAAACCCGGTAACACCCTGGTTTCCGTCACCGAAAAGAGCAGGAACAACGATGAAGCCGGTATCAAATGGCTGGGCCAAAACACGGAGGGTTGGGCCAATTTTCTGGCCTGCCTCAAATGTTACCTCGAATATGGAATCAACCTGCGAAAAGGGGCCTTCGATTACATGAGAAAATAGTGATGGACCACTCATCCGACAACTTCAGTCAACTTATCAAGGCAAAAGCTTCCGAACTTGGGTTCGGTGCCTGCGGTATATCGCAGGCCAGGCTGCTGGAAGAAGAGCGGGAAAGGTTAAAAAACTGGTTGGATGCAGGTTACCATGGCACCATGGGCTACATGGCCAACAATTTCGAAAAACGGGTGAACCCGGCCGAGCTGGTTGAAGGGGCAAAATCTGTCGTTTCTGTCCTCCTTAACTACTATACCGATCAAAAGCAGGAGGATCCCAAAGCTCCTATTATTTCAAAGTACGCATTGGGAAAGGATTATCACTACGTCTTAAAAGAGCGGCTTTCAAAATTGTTATCTTACATTCAGACAGAATTAACTCCATGTGAAGGACGGGTTTTTACCGATTCTGCTCCCTTGCTTGAAAAAGCGCTGGCCAGGGAGGCCGGTCTTGGCTGGGTGGGCAAACATACCCTGCTGATCCATCCAAAAATGGGGAGCTTCAGTTTTATCGGCGAACTTGTGCTGGATATTGAACTGGATTATGACGAACCTTTTGGGAACAACCTTTGCGGTTCATGTTCCCGCTGCATGGAGAGTTGTCCGACCGGCGCCATCATTGCCCCGGCCATTCTCGATGCCAACAGATGTATCTCCTACCTCACCATCGAAACCAAAGAAGCAGTTCCTGAATCGTTGACAGGAAACCTTTCCAACAGACTGGTTGGTTGTGATATCTGCCAACAGGTATGCCCCTGGAATGGAAGGGCAACACAAAACAGGGTAATTGAATTTCAACCTAAACCCGAACTCCTCCGAATGACCGCTGAAGAGTGGAGGAGGATCGACAAACCAAGCTACAAAAAGTTGTTTAAAGGTACCGCTGTCGAACGGGCTGGGTTTGACAGAATAAAAAAAACGCTTGCGCATCTGTTTCCTTTGGACTAAACACCTTGAATGGAGTATCTTTACTTTTAAAAGTTGAATAAGTCCTGGAATCCCGAATTCCAAAAATCTTTACCTGATGATAGAACAAAACTGGAGCGCTTTTGATGGCACCAACCTATATGCAGTAATCCGGAAGCCGTTAGCAACACCCAAAGCAGTTATCGCCTTTGTACACGGACATGGGACACACTGTCGAAGGTACGATGAATGGTTTGGTGATTTCCTTGTGGCAGGTTTGGCTGTAATTTCTTTCGACCTGAGAGGTCATGGCCGTTCGGGAGGGAAACAGGGAACCATTCACCGTTATTCAGAATACCTGGAAGATACGACGCTTTTGGTTCAAAAGGCCAGGGAAAATTTTCCCAATATTCCGATGGCGCTTTATGGCCACAGCATGGGCGCTACCATCGTACTATCCTATCTTCAGGAAAAAAATGATCTCCCGGAGATGGCGATTCTTTCCTCGACATGGCTCGAGCTGGTTCAACCACCAGGAAAATTCAAGAGCCTGGCTATCTGGCTGGCCGATTCACTAATCCCGCAGGTAACCATCAAAACCGGACTAAAATCAAAGGATTTCGCCCCTTGCCCCACCAACGAACCGCCAAAACCTAAAGATCCGTTGATGCACAAAAGAATTTCGGCACGATGTTTTAGGGAGGTTCAGCGCGCCTGCAAGAAAATTGCTCCTGGCACCTTGCCTGCATCCATCCCGATGCTTTTCATGCACGGAGCCAACGACAGGGTTTCCGCACCGGAAGCTTCCGAAACTTTGGCAAAGGGCTTAAATGGCAAAGTTACCTACCGTGAATGGCCGGATGCACCCCACCAGCTTCATGCCTGGGACCAAAACGAAAGGGTAACCGATTTTACGATTGACTGGATAAAAAAACAGCTATGATGAATTTACGAACAGAAGTAATATTGCCAAAGATAAACAGACAACTCTCCTACAGGAAAAATGCCATGATGATGGGTTCCTGCTTCACAGAAAATATTGGCAAATACCTGAAAGACCACTACTTCCCGATCCTTACAAATCCTTGCGGAATCCTCTACAATCCGGCTTCCCTTGCAAATTGTACCGAATTCCTGATAAGTGGTAAACAGCTAACGGCTACCGATCTTTTTTATGCCAACGGCTTGTGGAACAGCTTCCTTTTTCATAGCCGCTTCTCACATCCTGACCAACACACAGCCCTGACAGGCATGAATGAATCCCTGGCCAACGCTTCCCTCCAGCTTCGATCTGCTTCTCACCTATTTCTTACCTTCGGCACTTCGTGGATTTACCGCGAAAAAGAGCAAAACACCATCGTAGGAAACTGCCACAAACTGCCTGCAAGCCGTTTTTTGAGAGAACGTCTCAGTGTGGATGAAATGACCGCCCAATGGATTTATGTGCTAAACCGACTTTTTGCCATTCAACCCGATCTTGACGTGGTCTTAACAGTTAGTCCGATTCGTCATTTCAAGGATGGAAGCTTTGAGAACCAGATAAGCAAATCAGGTCTATTTCTCATGATCGATCGGCTGCAAGTCTATTTTGGGAAAGGAAAAATTTCCTATTTCCCCTCCTACGAAATCGTTATGGACGAATTGCGCGATTACCGCTTCTATGCCCAGGATATGTTGCACCTCAGCGAAGTTGCCATCGAATTCGTACAAGAGAAATTTAACGAAGTTTTTATGGAAAAGGAGAGCAGGGAGATCTGTTTCACGGTGGATAAAATTGTGAAAAGTCTGGCTCATAAGCCATTTCATAACGAAAATTCCGACTATCTGGATTTGCTATCCAGGCTGGAAGGGGAGGTATCCATACTTGCTAGTAAACATCCAGGTATCGATCTTCAAGATTTAATAATTGATATCGTTCAAAAAAGGGGAGTATAAATTTTTTTTAATCATAGCTTTGCTTATTTTTAAGAACTCTACGGGTTGAAGCATTAAAAGCATACTGTCATTCATTTTAACTGTTCGAAAATATGGGATACCTGAATTTTGATAAGGATAAATTGGTCAACTTATCCTATTCCCTGGAACGCGAAACCTTGCGGACCAACCGGGGAGGTGCATACTCATTTACGACTCTTGCCGGATGCAATACCCGAAAATACCATGGCTTGCTGGTCGTTCGTCTTAAGGAACAAGATGGGGGCAAGCATGTATTGCTCTCCTCTCTTGACGAGTCTATAATCCAGCACGAAGCCCAATTTAATCTGGGTATCCATAAATTCCCCGGAGATTATTATGAACCTAAAGGGCACAAATACATTCGGAATTTTGAATTTGACACCATTCCAAAGCATACCTTCAGGGTTGGTGGTGTGATCCTTACCCGAACAAAATTATTGGTCGAAAACGAAAATCAGGTATTGATAAAATATACACTGGAAGAGGCCAACAGCCCGACAAAATTGCGGTTTAAGCCATTTCTGGCTTTTAGAAATGTCCACAACCTCAGCAAAGCCAATCTCTATGCCAATTCGAAGTATACACCGGTAGCCAACGGGATCAAAATGAATCTTTACGATGGATACCCAGAGTTTTTCATGCAAATTTCGAAAGAATGTGATTTTGTTCCCGTGCCAGATTGGTACAAAAATATCGAATACATCAGGGAGCAGGAGAGGGGATATGAGTTTCAGGAGGACCTTTTTGTTCCGGGTTATTTCGAAGTCTCAATTGCAAAGGGGGAATCAATTATTTTCTCTGCCTCAACAAGCGATCAGAAACCTGCAACCTTTGAAAAGAAATACGAAATCGAAAAGAAATGCAGGATACCAAGGGATTCGTTTATCAACTGTTTGCGCAACGCCGGGAAACAGTTTTTGTGGGACCGGCAGGATGGGAAAGATCTCATCGCAGGATACCCATGGTACGAATCTATACCGCGACAAACCATTTCTTCCCTTCCCGGACTATTTTTGTTGCAGGGAGATGTGAAAAATTTTGAGGCCGTTTTGCAGACCAATCTTAAAAGGCTCAAAAACGGACTTTTGCCCAAATATGTCGGACAGGATAGTTTCTTTGATGCCTCCGATGCACCATTGCTGGTTTTCAGTGCTTTGCAAAAATTAGTTGAGTTCAGGTCTCTGGCTGAAATCTGGACAACTTACGGAACTTCACTTAAGGAGATCCTGGACAACTACCGTAAAGGTACCGATTTCAACATCCATATGCTTGAAAATGGATTGATCCACGCCAAACTTGATGGGGTGGCCCTCACCTGGATGGACGATTACAAGGATGGAATTCCGGTTACGCAAAGAGGTGGATTGGCTGTCGAGATCAATGCATTATGGTACAATGCCGTATGTTTCGCACTTGAATTGGCTGAAGCCGCCGGAGATACCTCATTTGTCAAAAAGTGGAAAAACCTGCCGGCGCTCATTGGTGAATCGTTCCTCTCGCATTTCTGGTGCGAAGAGTGTTCGAAACTCGCAGATTACATTGACGGTGATTATACGGATTGGTCAATTCGCCCCAACATGTTGATTGCAGCCGCTCAGGATCATACTCCTTTGTCGCGTACGCAACGAAAATCGATCGTCAGTCTGGTAAAAAACGAACTCCTTACACCTGTTGGAATACGTACCCTTTCACCTGAAGATTTTGCTTACAAAGGATTTTCCGGCGAAAAGGCCGATGATTTTTCGGAAGTGGCCCATCAGGGAACTGCCTATCCATTCCTCATCTATCACTTTGTAAAGACCTACCTCGAAGTGCACAAGACCGGCGGGCTCTCCTTTGCCAGGAATTGTCTGGAAGGTTTTAAAAACGAGATGTCCGAAAATTGCATCGGGACACTATCGGAAGCTTACGAAGGAAATCCTCCCCATACTGCAAGAGGATCTATTTCACAGGCTTGCAATGTGGCAGGCGTCATCATGGCCAATGCAATTGTTGAAAAATTTGAAGAAGAAATTAAACCTGTAGCTAAATAACCCAAAAGATATGAAGGTATTGATGTTTGGCTGGGAATTTCCTCCTCATATTAGCGGTGGATTAGGGACAGCAAGTTTTGGCCTGACAAAAGGATTGGCGCAATTCGACGACATAGAAGTGCTCTTTGTCGTTCCCAAGGCATACGGTGACGAAGATGATACGGCTGTCGAGAAAATCATTGGCGCCAACGAGATCACGATCACTCGAAAGCATGTCAATATTCACCATATTGACAAGAAAATAGACGTTTCTGAAGTAAGGTCCAACCTTATTCCTTATTCCGATCCTGAAGAATTTTGGCATCTAACCCAGCAAAGATTGTCTGCATCCACCAGATTTGTACAAACGGATGCGCAGGGAAAAATTCCATTTTCGGGGAAATATGGCGCCAATCTCCTCGAAGAGATTGCCAACTACGCAATCGTTGCCGAATACATTGGCCGCGAATACGACTTTGATGTCATTCATGCCCACGATTGGTTGGCTTATCCTGCCGGGATTGCTGCCAAGCGAGTAAGCGGAAAACCACTGGTTATCCATGTTCATGCGACCGATTTCGACCGCAGTGGTGGTAGCGTCAACCCCAAAGTTTACGCACTCGAAAGGGAAGGGATGGAGATTGCAGATCAAATCATTACCGTGAGCAACCTCACCAAGAAAATTGTCATTGAGAAATATGGCATCAATCCTGATAAGATAACCACTGTCTACAATGCCGTCGAACCGGTTGAAAACAAGGAAACAGAGCTGCTTAAAAGGGGTATCAACGACAAAATTGTCACCTTTCTCGGCAGGATTACCATGCAAAAAGGTCCTGAATATTTCATCGAGGCTGCCTATCAGGTTCTAAAACGCACTGATAACGTGCGTTTTGTGATGGCCGGAAGTGGTGACATGATGGAAAAGATGATTCGCCGAACGGCCAGGCTCGGTATATCTGACCGGTTCCATTATACCGGTTTCCTGAAAGGGGATGATGTCTTTGAGATGTTCCGTTTGAGTGATGTGTACGTGATGCCTTCAGTTTCCGAACCCTTTGGCATCTCTCCATTGGAAGCGATGATGACAGATGTTCCGGTCATAATCTCCAAACAATCGGGTGTTGCCGAAATTCTGACCCATGCAATCAAAGTCGACTTTTGGGATATCAATGCCATGGCAGATGCCATCTACGGGATCATCAAATACCCGGCCCTTTCCGCAATGTTCAGGAAGTTCGGAAGGGTAGAGGTCGATAGCCTGCAGTGGAAACATTCAGCAGCACACGTTCGTGAAGTATACAAAAAAGCAATCAGTTAAGTTACATCGATAATCGTTCAAACCATGAAGACAATCTGCCTAAATTTTCAGATTCACCAACCATTTCGCTACCGCAAGTATCGTTTTTTCGATATCGGGAATGATTCCTATTATTACGATGACTATGCCAACGAGACAATTATGCGCAAAATTGCAGACAATTGCTATCTGCCTGCCAACCATATTCTTCTGAAGCAAATCAAAAAGAGTAAGGGAAAATTTAAAGTTTCATTCTCTATTTCAGGCGTGGCTTTGGACCAATTCAGATTGTATGCCCCCGAAGTAATCGACTCCTTCAAAGAGTTGGCGGCCACCGGGGCAGTAGAATTTCTTTCAGGCACATTCGCCAATTCACTGGTATCCATGGTCGATGAACAGCTTTTCGCCAAACAGGTCAAGATGCACGACGACCTGATCGAAGAACTCTTTCAACAAAGGCCAAAAGTCTTTAGAAATTCTGAGCTCATTTACTCCGATGAATTGGGCGACCTTATTTACCGCATGGGTTTTGAGACAATCCTCACCGAAGGCGCCAAACATATTCTTGGTTGGAAGAGTCCTAATTTTCTCTACTGCAATGCACTAAATCCGAGACAAAAAGTCTTGATGCGCAACCACAGGCTAAGCGACGACCTTTCTTTCCGTTTCTCCAACTCCTCCTGGAGCGAATATCCGCTTACTGCATCCAAGATGACAAGCTGGCTTGTTGATCTTCCAAAACAAGAGGAGATCGTAAACATCTTCCTCAATTACGAGACTTTTGGGGAGATACAAAAGAAAAATTCAGGGATTTTTGACTTCCTCGATTCCCTCCCCGAAATGATCTTAAAGACTAAGGAACTAACGTTCTCCACACCCAGTGAAGCTGTCAAAATGCTTCAGCCGGTCTCATCTGTACATGTACTTCATCCAATTTCATGGGCAGACGAGGAGAGAGACCTCTCTGCCTGGCTTGGCAATGAACTTCAAAAAGAGGCATTTAATCACCTCTATGCGCTCAAGGAGAGAGTCAAACAATGTACCGATCCTCAAATTACCAAAGACTGGATCTACCTTCAGTCCAATGACCACCTCTACTACATGTGCACAAAATTCTTCTCTGATGGTGAAGTCCATAAATTTTTCAATCCATTCGGCAGCCCATACGAAGCCTTTATCAACTACATGAATGTATTGAGCGATTTTACCCTACGATTGAATAAATTGGTTCCTATATCAGAAAATGAAGCGGAATTGACAAAACTTAGGCTGTCAATTAAAGAAAAATCCAGGAAGCTCGAAGAGGCTGAACAGTTAATAAAAAAGCTTAGTTCAACCACGCTGAAGGCCGCTAAACCAAAAGCAAAGGCAACAAAAAAAGTTGAACCAATTCCAAAATCTTCCAGGAAAAAGGGCTCCAAATAAACAGCCTAATGTGAAGAAAATGTTATAAATACGGAATCATTTTACAAATGGTTCCGTATTTATATTAAAATGATGGCTGAAAATGGTATCATTGCAATTCAAAAAATTGACACCATAGAGGTGTCATTCTTGTTAATATATTTGAAAGAATGGAAGAGACCTATTTTAAGAATCTGAGACAACCCGAAAATAGCAACCCAACCTGGAAAAAAATCATTGTTGAATCCGCCTTACCGGCCGAACTCGCCTCCCTGCGAACTATCTCCAGAAACCTTTGGTGGGTCTGGAATGTAGATGCCAGGGCGCTATTCAACGAAATTGATCCGGTGATTTGGGAAAAATGCGAACACAACCCGATCATTTTATTGGAACAAACCAGTCACGACCGATTTGTTGAACTAAAGTCGGATGAAGCGTTCGTACTCAGAATGAAATCTGTTGAAATCCAATTCAACAAGTATCTAAAGGAAAGGAAGAAATTACGCGGACCGAAAATTGCCTACTTCAGTATGGAATTTGGTCTTCACTCGAGTCTGAAAATATACTCCGGCGGACTGGGTGTTCTGGCCGGCGATTACCTGAAAGAGGCCAGCGACTCAAAGGTGGATATGACGGCAATAGGACTGTTGTACCGTTATGGCTATTTCAAACAGGTTATATCCACCAATGGAGAACAACTTGCCACATACGAACCCGAACATTTTTCAAAGATACCTATTCAACCCGCCCTCGACGAGAAGGGAGATTGGATCATTGTCGAAATAAAAATGCCGGATCGTATCGTGTTGGTCAGGGTCTGGTATGTTAATGTCGGAAATGTCAAACTCTACCTGTTGGATACCGATACGGAAAACAACCAGGAAGAGGACCGTACCATTACCCACCATCTGTATGGCGGCGATAATGAAAACAGGCTGAAACAAGAGATGATACTCGGCCTGGGTGGAATAAGGGCATTGGAAAGACTTGGAATTCAGTCTGATATTTACCACTGCAACGAAGGACATGCCGCCTTTATCGGCCTCGAACGCATCTCCAACATTAAGAACAAGTCTTCACTGAATTATTCCGAAGCCAAAGAGGTAGTCAGGGCCTCAACCTTGTTTACAACCCATACCCCTGTTCCTGCCGGACATGATTCATTTCCGGATGATCTCTTTAAATCCTATATGAATCCGGTAGCCGTTCAACTTGGAATTACCATGGATGAGCTGATGCTACTTGGTAAAGCCGACAGCAACGAAGGAAAGTTCAACATGAGTTTTCTGGCCGCAAATCTCTCACAATCAATCAACGGCGTAAGTAAACTTCATGGCGATGTAAGCAAACAACTGCTTAGCGAACTTTACAGAGGCTTCCTGCCCGAGGAGCTGGATAACATCGGATACGTCACCAATGGGGTACATTATCCAACATGGGCTGCTACCGAATGGAAGGCTGTACACGATCAAATCCTCTCAGCAGAGGAGATGGCGGATGATATCCACGAGTATGAAGAGGGCGGAGAGTTGCGGGCCTGGAGAAACATTTACAAAGTTCAGGACAAGCTAATCTGGGATACCAAGTCAAAACTTCGCGAGCAACTGATTGAATACATCAAAAGAAGGTTCACCGACATTAATATCCAGCGGAACGAAAATCCGAAATATATTTCTGAAGCCATTTCGAAACTGAACCCAAGAGCCCTCACCATTGGATTTGCCAGACGTTTTGCCACTTACAAAAGGGCACACCTCCTTTTCAGGGACCTGGACCGTTTGGCAAAGATCATCAACAACCCCGACCGGCCGGTACAGTTTCTTTTCGCAGGAAAGGCGCACCCTGCCGATAAAGCCGGTCAGGATTTGATTAAATACATCATTGATATTTCAAAACGTCCTGAATTTATTGGCCGTATCCTCTTTATTCAGAATTACGACATGAACATCGCCAAGATGCTTGTTCAGGGGTGCGATGTTTGGATGAATACACCTACCAGGCCACTCGAAGCTTCAGGTACTTCAGGCGAAAAAGGGGTCATGAACGGTACGCTTCACTTTTCTGTATTGGATGGCTGGTGGGTCGAAGGCTACAGGCAAGACGCCGGCTGGGCATTGCCATTGGAAAATTCCTTCGACAATCCGGGACTTCAGGATGAACTCGATTCTGAAGCCATTTACGGAATCCTCGAAAACGAAATAGTACCCGCTTACTATTACCGCAATGACAAAAATATCCCGGTCCTTTGGGTCGACTTCATCAAAAACACTTTTGCAGAAGTAGTGCCGCTGTTCACCACCAAAAGGATGATGAAAGATTACTTTACACGTTACTATCTTCCCCAGGCTCACAGAACCGGACTCCTTGTTGCGGATAATTTCAAAGAGGCAAAAAATTTGGCGGCCTGGAAATCAAAAATACTTGATTCCTGGAATACCATCGAGGTAAAAAACATCCAGGTGGCTGATGGTATCACAAATACTTACGAAATGGGGAAAGCATATCCGTCACGGGTTACCCTCGATTTAAAGGGTCTTTCTGCCAAAGAAATCGGTGTTGAATTAATTGTCGCCACGGGAACTGATCAACCCCATTTTGTGGCTAAATATGATTTTTCAGTTGAGAAAGAATCAGATAACCTGGCCCACTATCTGCTTGAGCTAACCCTGAAAAAGCCAGGCAGCTACAACTATGGATTAAGGATATATGCCAAAAATATTGCCTTGCCCAATCGCCAGGACTTCCGGTTACTGAAATGGCTTTAATCTGACCTGATTACAACTTATTGTAAAGGAGCTTGTTGAGGAGATCTTCCTTGTATTTGGGCGATACCCTCAGCAACTCCCCTGTTTTTAACTCGACCATCCCACCCTTGGCTTTGATGTATCGGACAACATTAGCCATATTTACCAGGTGACTCCGGTGAATCCTAATGAAACCCAAGGGTGTCAGTAGCTTTTCGAACTCCAAAAGGGTTCTGCTGACGATTTTTTCATCCCCCTCATGGAATAGTATCCTGGTATAATTTCGCATCCCTTCACAACGGATAATTTTGTCCACCTCAATGATGGCAAAACCATTTAACTCAGGTAAAGCAATGGTCTTGGCCCCCTGCTCAACATGCGACATAAGATTGGCTTTAAGTGCATTGACAGCTACTTTGGTCTCGATTTTTTTTATTTTAGGAATCCGGCCAACCGTTTTTATAAGTTCTTCCACATTGATGGGTTTGACCAAATAGTCGAAAGCCGAGTATTTGAAGGCTTTTATGGCATACTCACTATATGCTGTTATAAAGATGATCTTGAAATCAATTTTCTTTAACCGATCCAACAGATCAAATCCGGTACCGTCGGGCATACTGATATCCAAAAAAACCAAATCCGGGTTTTCACGCTCAATAAGAATCGCACCTTCTACAACAGAACTTGCCTCACCCAACAGTTCAATATTTCCTATTGTCTTCCTCAGAATCTCCTTTAAAACCATTCTGGAGATTGAATCATCATCAATTATTACGGCTTTTACCATGGTCAAATTAGTATCATAAGGGATCATACTGACATCGTTCGCGAAAAAACCCTGGAGTTCTTACGACAGTTTCACAATTGCAGGTTCCATATAAACAAAGAAAGTTCAAAAAGGATTTAAAGAATTGAATAATTTTTCAAAAAAACGCAATTTCCCTTTAGAATCTGTTTAAATTTCTTACACAGAGAATTTATTACTCCATAATTAAACTAAAAATGGCTTTGAAATTCTCGTTTTAGTTAAAATACGCTTGAGGAAACAACGAGTTGCACAGAGAGAAAAATCGCAAGCGATTTTCCAACTCTGTGTAACTCCGTGGTTTCTCTCATGTAAACACCCAATTGTAGAAATTTCTATTAACCCTATATTTTCGATTATAGACAATTATTCTCTGTGTAATATATTTAAACAGTCTCTTAATTTAAGATATTTGTAAAAAAAAACGAATGGCATCTATTCTCTGCTTGGAAACATCAACCGAAGTCTGTTCAGTGGCATTGGCCGTGAATGGAACCATTGTTGAGGAACGTGAGGATAAGAGTGGCAAGAATCATGCGCTATTGCTCACCTGCTTTGCGGAAGAGGTTATGAAGGCCCAAAACCGGCCCTTTCATCAACTTGATGCCGTTGCGGTATCTGGTGGTCCAGGTTCCTACACTGGATTGAGAATAGGAGTCTCAACGGCAAAAGGTCTTTGCTACGCCGCTGCATTGCCCCTGATTGCCATCCCTTCATTGGAAGCCATGGCCCATCATGTTATTAACGATTTCCATGCTGCCGGAATTGGAAACAATGAGCCATTGTATTACTGTCCGATGATTGATGCCAGAAGAATGGAGGTATATGCTGCCATTTATGATCAAAAAATGCAATTAATCAGAAACATACAGGCCGATATTATCGATCACCTCTCATTTTCAGAGTTCTTTTCCAACCACAAAATGCTGTTTTTTGGAAATGGCGCCGACAAGTGCAGGACGACCATCCAACATCCCAATGCACTTTTCCTGGACAATATAACTACCTCTGCCAGCCACATGGCGGAATTGGCTGAAGCTGCTTATCAAAATAAGAGGTTTGCGGATGTCGCTTATTATGAACCTTTCTACCTGAAAGATTTTGTAGCAACAATTCCGACAAAAAATATTTTTCATTCAAATACAATAGGGTAACAAGATGATTATCACATGCAAAAGGTTCTGATCATTACCTACTATTGGCCACCCAGCGGTGGTGCGGGAGTTCAACGATGGTTGAAGTTTTCGAAATACCTTCCGGAATTTGGCTGCACACCGGTAATTCTAACAGTGGATGAAAATCATGCATCCTATGCTCAGCTGGACCCTTCGCTGGTTGATGAGATACATCCCGATCTCCAGGTTCACAAGACAAAAACCTTTGAACCCTATAATCTTTACCGAAAACTTTCCCAAAAAAAGGAGATCCCTTACGGTGGATTTTCCAACCAGAAAAAAGTTACATTCTTCGAAAAATTCTCGCGGCTTATCCGTGGCAACCTGTTTATTCCCGATCCGCGAAGGGGTTGGAACAAATATGCTCTGAGCAAAGCGCTTGAACTGATCAAAGCCGAAAATATTGAATCTGTGATCACCTCCGGGCCCCCCCATTCGACCCATTTAATCGGGAAAAAAATCAAAGATCAAACCGGGATCAGATGGATTGCCGATTTTAGGGATCCCTGGACCGACATCTATTATTACAAAGAGCTCTATCACACCCTGCCGGCAAGGTTATATGACCGGTATTTGGAAAAGAAGGTCTTGACAGGCGCCGATAAAATTATCACGGTAAGTGAAGAGGTGAAAAAATTACTTCTCAGGAGAATTCCCGGCTCTGAAGAAAAAATCGCGGTCATTCCAAATGGATACGACGAATCTGACTTTGAGAATGTTCCCTCGCTCAAAAACGAATTTTTCACCATCACCTATACTGGCACAATTTCGATGAGTTACCGGATTGAGCGGTTTATCGAGGCCATTGAATTACTGCCCGGGAAGGTCAAAGACAAAATAAAAATCCGTTTCGTCGGAAATGTCCCCGATGAGATTCTGAATTTGTTCAAAAATAAAAACCTCGGTTCCAGCATTGAGGTGCTTGGCTACATTCCACACAAGGAGGCCGTCGGCCAGATGGTGAATGCCTCCCTGTTGCTAATGGCCATACCTGATTCGCCAGATAACAAGGGAATTGTAACGGGCAAATTTTTCGAGTACCTTGCAACCGGAAGACCCATCCTGGCCATGGGGCCCGTTGGAGGCGATGTAGACCTGTTGATCCGGAAATGCCATGCAGGCAAGCTGTTTTCTTACAACGAAACAGGACCAATGAGCCTTTTCATCCATAAAATATTTGAACAGGAACAGAGGGGTCTGTACAAAAGTGAAACCACAGGCGCAGAACAATTCACCAGAAGAAATCTAACAGGAGTGTTGGCCAACAATCTATGATCCCTAATCAATTCCCATGAGCGGCAAAGAAGTAAAAAGCAAATCTATCCTGTTTACCTATACGGGTCTATCTTCCTTTGTGAAGAACGATTACCTGCTGCTCTCCTCCGAACACCAGGTGCACAAATACCATTTTTCTCCGGTGAAAGGATTATTGAAGAATATCATTGAAATACTCAGACAATTCTTCTTTTTGCTGATCTTCGGATGGAAATACGATCTATTTTATTGCTGGTTTGCCGATTACCACTCGTTTCTTCCGATTCTTTTTTCCAAGATTTTCAGAAAGAAATCTGTTGTGGTCATTGGCGGTTACGATGTTTGCCGTATCCGGAAGTTAAAGTACGGGGCCTTTTGCTCTCCATTCAGGGGTTGGTTCTGCGCCAAATCCATGAGACTGGCCACTGCCATCCTGACTGTTTCAAACCATGTCGACAGGAAGGCCAAAGCAATTGCCCCCTTCACCAAAAGAACCATGATCTACAATTGTGTGACGCTGGAAAGTCCGGATGAGACTACCCCCTTCAAAACGGACACGATCCTGACGGTAGGACTGATTAACAACGAACGGACTTATCACCTGAAAGGAATCGACACTTTTATTGAAACCGCTAGACTCTTACCAGGATTCAACTTCGAGATTGTGGGGATTAACCAATCAAAATTGGCCCACAAACTTGGAAACCTTCCACGCAATATCACCCTGTACGACAAGGTAAAACCGCATGAATTACCTGCCTTTTACCTGAAAGCAAAAATCTATTGTCAACTCTCCCGCTCCGAATCATTCGGCGTTTCAATTGCCGAGGCGATGACCTTTGGCGCCTTTCCAATAGTTACCCGGGAAGGTGGTATGCCTGAGATCCTGGGCTCTGTTGGAGCAGTGGTGGAAAGAGATCCACAGTCGGTTGCCAGTGTGATCAAAGATAGACTCCTGAAACATGGCGCGTCTGATGAGAATGAGATTAAAGTGCAGATCAAAAAGCACTTTACCCAACAACAACGGGCCGAATCTATTTTGCACCTTATCAAGGCACTATAAATTAAAGTACAGCTATCTCATTTCGTGTCCTTCGTGTTTTCCTTTGTGACCTTCTATGTTGAAAAACAAATTTTAGAGCTAAAATCTTTCAATTTTGCCCTTTTCTTTTTCGTAAACCCTTTTTTAGTTCAAAACAAGGATTTGTCAAGGCCGTAGCGAAGCGGAGTT
>JALOCD010000096.1 GCA_023228025.1 Prolixibacteraceae bacterium
CATGCACTGGGCACACCACGAAATGTGAGTAAAAACAAAACCATCCTCATAAATTCAGACATTATTCACGAAATTAACAGTGTCTTTGAATTTGTTGACCCTGCCTTTGAGTTATGGTTCAAAAAACAGTATTTTAATCAAAATTATACTGTCTTATAATGAGCAACATAACCGTTCTGACTGGGTTTGAAAGTGAAAAAATGAATTTCTGTTTTTCCGTTTTACTTGTTCACCGAATTAATCACCCGATACCCAATCAACCTGTCATACCTGGATGAAAATCCGCGGTAGTAAACAAACATATGGTAGTCGTTTTCGGTCTCCAAATGACTCCCTTCCAGAAAAGTAGGATCAATGCTTTTCTTTTCGGTATTGACAAGGGCATACTGGTAATCATAAAATCCCTGTTTCAGCAAGAGTGTGGCTTCATACAATTTGGTGTCGGGTCGGTAGATCATCTGATTGGCAGGCAGGCATTTCCAATCGGTAAGCGCTCCGAAAATATAAATCAGATAATTAGTCACCAAATCAGGAGGTTGCAGCGTGAAGTGAACATAGACGTAATCTGATTCGAGGTCGCTGTCACTTGCACGATCATTTTTTACCAGGTAGTTTCCATTCAGATCACCCCGGAATGAATAGTTTTCGGTGCGGGTTGAGAGATCTTTCTCCAGAAACAGGTGAAAATAGGGATCTTGGTACTCAATAGCACGAACGCCCATCCCATTGGTCTGCAGATTCTTGGCATTGAAGTTCCTGAATTCGTTTCCTCCTTTGAAAAGATTGCTTTTTTCTTCGTACAGCAACTGGTTTTGCCTGATAAATGTTGGTTTGGTCAGGTACAGTATATTGTCCGTTCTTCCGTTTTGCATCACCACGGTTTTGATCTCATTCAAAGGATCTGTAACATTCAATTTTTGGTAGTTCACAGCAAAAGCGATCTGCTGGCTGGGTCCGTTGTATCCTTCGAAAGATGCTTTCTGCACTTCACCCGATAGCTCTGCCATCGCTTCGGTTACATAAAATGGTCGGATCATAACTGGCTTCTCCTTGTTCCCGGCTTCCCATACTTTTAGTAGATAATTACCTGACAGTAATATTTTTACCTGGTCGTTGGGTAGAATAATCCTGTAGTTGATAAACGGTATGGTCGTATTGATGGAAAATGCATAATCATCGACAGGATTCTCCTGAAATCCCTCCATGTATTCTGATGTAACCAGCCGGGAAGGATTCCACTCCGCATCGCATTGCCTAATGGTGTAGTGGTAACTTAACGCCTCTCCTGATAAATGATCGAATTTGCAAACCAGGTGCTGGTCGCTGCCCAATTGAAGTACTGGAAGTGAAAACTCCCATCCCTCCGTGTAGAAAAGGGCAGTGTGAATTCCGGGGTCAGTAAGGGAAATAGTTTCTCCGGTATGCCGAAGGTGTTCCTGGGCAGTCAGGTTTACTACTATCCCCGAGAGCATGAAAAACATGAGAGCTCTTACAATTTTATATCCAGGCATGGACGACAGTTTTGCTTGAGAATGATCCTGATAAAATTAATCTAATTTCTTTTGTTTGCTCCTCTGTATCTCTCTTTGTGTGCTTCGTTCGAAATAAAGAACCTAGGTAAAAGAAGAAATCAATACCTTTGAGGAAAGTATCTTTCTATGAAACGACCAGGAGAAAATCTTTCACATACAAGCGAATGATTATAGGGAGTTCCATCTGGCCATTGAAAAACATAATTGTAAACAGATGAAAAGTTTATTACTACTACTTGCTTTTTGCTCACTCTCCTTTTTATCAAGATCCCAGGAAGCTGTCAACAAAACCGATCCCAAAGGTTTGAAGCAGGGCAAATGGGTGAGCAAATATCCGGGTGGAAGCCTGAAGTATGAAGGTTATTTCAACCATAACAAGCCGACCGGAGAGTGGAAAAGATACCATGAAAACGGGAAAATCAAAGCATTGATGACTTACCGCCCCAATTCTGAACGGGTCTTTGCCTCCCTTTTCGATGAAGAGGGAAAACTCTACGCAAAGGGGGTTTTTGAGGGCACGCTGCGCGACAGTACCTGGAATTTCTATAGTGGTGAAATGCTTGTTTCTATTGAAAACTACCATCTTGGGAAAAAGGAAGGGAGCGCCATTGGCTTCGACCAAAATGGAAAGAAGATTTGGGAAAGGGAGCTGAAGAACGACCTGCTTGATGGAAATGAGGTGCAATTCGACCCATCAGGTATCAAAAGAAAAGAAATCTATTACAAAGAAGGGAAAAGGAGTGGACCTGCATTGTTTTACGATGAGAATGGGATTAAATCCATGGAGGGCAGCTATCTGGATGATTTGTCTGAGGGAGCCTGGAAGATCTTCGATAAAGATGGAAAATTAAAATACCAAATTTTGTACAAAAACGGGGAGATCGTAAACCAAGGTGCCATAGATGCCTTGGAAATCAGCACTTTCAAACAGTACGACAAAATAAAAGGGAAAATTTCGGAACCGAAGTTAAAGGAATCAGGGATGCCATGAAGAAGTGACTAGAGTGATTAAAGTGAGCTAAAGTGACTAAAGTTGCTAGCAAACAATGAGTTAAAGTCTTTTATTTTTTGCCCGGAGGGCATTAAGCTTCATTGAAACAATGATCGCTGGATGCAGATTTCCTGGTAGGGAATAAAGATTCTTTATCCGTTGCGGTTGATCCCCTGACGGGGAATTTGTGATTCTGGTTAAGCATTTTCTATGAAGCTTAATGCCCTCCGGGCAAAAAATCTCCTTTTAAGAAACTGTTTAAATTTTATTTTTAGGACTAATCCAGCAACGTTACCTAAATGAACTTTCTGGAAAATCTTCGGGTTCGAAAACCTTATCTTTTCGTTTCAACCTTAGTAGAAAAAATAGTTGATTGAACAATAACCTTATTACCTTATCCAAAGATGTCATTTAGAGATAATTATGACATAGTACCGCTGCTTACTTAAAGAATAAGGTAATGAGGTTAAAGGCTGGCGTAATAACATCTTCTACTAAGGTTGGCTGCTAGAAATAAGGTTTTACAAATCGTAATTAGCACAATGAACCAGTAGTTTCTATTTTACTCAATCCTGTTACCCTGATAAGACATAGAAATTAAATTTAAACAGTTTCTGAATATTGAATAAATCTTTCTTTTAAAGCTTAATTTCTATTTTTCTTGCCGGAATCAACCTTACCGGCCCCAATAATCCTGCGGCAGGCAGGGGAGAGAAGCCAAATTCACGAGGAACTTCGGTCGATATATCCTTGCTGCCATACCTGGAAACCAGATAATCAGGAACCGGTGTTGGCTCTTTCATTGCCGCGATACGGTTGATCAAGGTGTTGGTAACCTGAATCTCGAGATGATTTGTACCCGTTTTCAAAAACTGCATCACCTCGGACTGTTGCCCACGCATCCAGACGATGCCTGTTTCATGGCCATTGATCCTGATTTCGGCAATGTTACCCACTTTGCCTAAATCGAGATAAATCTTCTGATCCTTTGCCAGGTATTCTGCGGATAGCGTAAAATCTATGTTGTAACGACCTGTTCCACTGAAAGTTTTCGTCCTTTCATTTTCGCTCCAGGAGGTAAGGTGGTCGGTTGTTTTTCGGTAAAGCGGGAATTCATTCCCTTTCAGCTCCATTTGCCAGCTGCCTGAAACGACAAAAGGTGAAGGCAAACCAACTACTTCTGAAACATAACTCTTGCTTTGGCTGGATGAATGTACGGTGGTCACAAAGCGCCCGTTTGTGAAAGTTTCAGCTTCAACCGAACCCCCTTGGATTCCATTGATTTGCCTGAAATCGGTTTGTTCGACATACTTTTCAGGCTCACCTGGTGCGAATTCGAGGAAAAAGGATTCATAGGGAGCCATATTCAGCGGAAGACAAATTCCATCATTGTTGACACTGAAGCAGGTGACTTCTGAAATTTTTCCGGTAAAGGGATCCCACTTGCGGATAATTTTGTTTTTTACCCTGAAAGTTACCGGGATATTGCTGGTTTTATCCTGGATATTCGCCACAAAATAGAGCTCTTTATCACCTATCTTCCGGTGGATATAGGTCAGTCCTTCATTTTTTCGTATCCCTTCCTGTGCGAAATCGATGCCAAAATCCGGTGCTATCCGGCTACAAAGAATCTTGAGAAACGGATCGAGGTAGCTGCTCTGTTTGTTCCACCAGATCTGCCTGTCGATCACATTGTTTAGTCTGTAAACTCTTCCCTTGCCATAAGGGAATCCGACGGTCGGATCATTTTTTGCCTCCTTAATTCCATAGAGATTGGCGGAGGAAGCCGATTGGGCTTCCGGTTCGTTGAAAAGACGGTTGACAATCTCTTTTACTTTGATGTCCATCTCGGAAGCATTGGCCAACCCTGTCGATTTTTCAGGCAACCGTTCCAGAAAGAGCACCCTTCCTCCCAACTTTACGTACTTCTCAATAAATTCAAGCGTTTTGACCGGGATGGTCTCCACATTGGGAACGATCAGCAGTTTGTAAGCCATTTTTTGCACTTCGATATTTCCATTTGCAATGACCGCACGATTTTGCAGAACATCATCGTTGATCAGGTCGTAATCGTAGCCGTTCGAAACAATCAATCCGCCAAGTTCCCCCCAGTCAAATTCGCGTGTCCATTTTCGCGGATTGATTACATTAATTGCCCACTGATTGGCCAAAGGAGAATATAAGGCAATGTCCGCCTGGAAATCTCCTTGTCTTAGAAGATACGAGCATCGCGCGATGTATTCGGAGAGCTTTGGATAATATTTCCACCAGACATTTTGTGGTTGAATATAGGCAGCAAAAGGAATGGAACGCGAGGGGGCGACCTCTTGTTCCGGAAGGAAGTTGAAGCCATGGTTGTAAAATTTGGTGGCCCCCGAAAGCAGATAACCATCGCTGGCGATCTTCAGCTCCTCGAGCGTTTCGCGGTAGCGTTCCCAGTGAATAAATGTGTAAACCTCCGCAGATACGACCTTTCGATCATAAAGATGAGCACCGGAGGAGACATATTTCTTCGGCCCGATGCGGGTGTCGAACCAGTCGACCTGATCCTTCTCGCCTGAGGTGACCTCCATTTCGGGAATATGGGCCATTCCTGCAGACTCAATATTATCGGAATTGAACCCATAAGTCTGAATGCGCCCTTTGATGTGGTGCGCCTCGCACCAGCCAAGGAAACATTTGTAAAAGACATTTAGTCCCGTTTTGTGCAGAAATTCATTGACATCGTACCTAATCTTTGGTGATTTATCCCCTAGTTCATACCAGATGGCCGGCAGATAAGGGATCAGGTCGTATCCGTAGGTTTTTTGAAACTCCTCAAACAGTCCGGTCGACCAGTTCATGCCACTGGCCAGGTTCGCCAGTTCGAAGCTGTCGGCGAAGAGTGACTCGACTGTTTTCCCGAATTCATCACCAAAAGCAGCGTAGAATTTATTGCCCAGATAGTCGCAATAACGATCCATTGCCCCCTTGTTGAAATGGTCGACCGCATTGCCAATGCCGTTCTTCTTGAGCCAGAAGGCCATCAGTTTCCAGTCGCCCTCCGGAACATCCCATGTCAGTCTCTTGTCTTGCACTTTGCTGGTTAGATTGATCATGGAACTTTCAATTAGCTTTCCCCCTTTGTCCATTTTCCCGGCCATCAACGCCATCAGTTGTTCATTTCCATTCAGTGTCGGGGAATAAAACTCCCACGACCTTTTGGTCTTTATCAATTTGTTGGGCAGTTCTCCCTTGAAAATCATAGGTCCGGTAAGATCGGTGAAAGTCGGGACAAGGTCTTTGCTGCGATCTTCCTGTGGTACAAATTCTCCGCCAATGATCCATCCCGGACCGCCAAAATTGAGAGATACTTCCATGTCGAGCCGTTTGGCCTCTTTGACTGCATAGGTGATCAATGCCATGTATTCATCAGAGAGATAAGGCACATTGCCTTTTTCGAAAACCGTTCCCATGGTAATCTGTTCAACCCCGCGAATGCCATGACTTCGCATTTGCTCCAGTTCGCGGGTAATCTCCTCCTTCGAACCCGCATTGCCCGACCACCACCAACGGGTATGCGGCCAACAATCTTTGGGAGGTTGAACAAAGTTTGATTCCATTGTTTTATCCAATGGTTGTGCCCGGAGGTTAGCAACAGGGATGATTGAGAGCAGCAAAACGCTGATCAGGAATAGTTTGATTTGTAGCATAGTAGTAGGTTTTCTGGTTTAAAGATAGCGTTTTTCTGAATAAGCGCATTGCCAGAATATAATTCACTTTAAGTAGTTGTATATAAGGGTTTAGATTGCTTCTCCGCCGACTGGCGGAGAAGCAATCTGTTGAAAGCGCCACGAATACAGATCATTCAACATTCACCTAACCTTGGTGTAATTAATTCGTCATACGAGCGAAACGGAGCAATTTGCTTTGAGTTACAAATGTATCTTCCTCTTTTGCGTAAAGCGTTAATTCGATAACCATTGCTTTTATTTGGATGGACTTGCATCCGTCAATGGATTTTCATTCAAATACCACTCCAGCGTTAGTCGCACAACACTGTTGTAGTTCATCACCCCTTCGTGGATTTTGTTGGTCTTGAGATAGGCATTGTTGGCCGTTGTTTGGGCTTTGTCGAGAGTTTCGTTTCTCAGCTCTTTCCAGTGGTTCCGTTGGGCCATGATATCGGCCATGGCCTTTTTGTCGAATCGTTTGAGAAACTCCCTGATGGCCTCGTGGTGGAAGGGATCGGCGAAAAAATACTGCAAAAGCTGGATGCTGGCCGAATATTTCAACCGGTTGTCCTTGCTTGAATTGCAGATGTACCAGGCCATGAAATTGGCTTCGGCCTCACCGGAAATTCCAAACTGATGCGCTTTCTCATGGGCCAGGACGAAAGGATATTCTGTGGGCAACAACTCTCCGTTCAGGTGTACTTCATTGAAGAATGGCCCAAAATAACCACTGACACCGGATTTTGCAAAGAACCAGGTGTAAAGCATGGTTTTGGCACGCCGGCTTCCATTGGGATATTTGTAACCAAACCTGGCTGCATTTTCCCGGTAGGATTGTTCGATCAGACTGTCAATGGCCGGATAATCTGCAACTTTTAGCTCTACCCTGCTGGCGTTGGCGATCGAGATCAGTGAATCAAGCACAGTCGGAAACATGTCCTTTTTCTCAATGTGGCGGGTCCAGTTGAGCCGTTTTTCAATGGGGTCCCTGAAGTAATTGAATCCCCAGGAGAAGTAAAAGAAGGTATACAGAAGCGCCGCAAGCTGTAACGTGCGAAGAATAAACAGTTTAAATTTGAATTTCGAAAAGATGACCCTGCCAAGCAGATATAGAATAAACAATATAAACAACGACCAAAAAACATCCCACAAGGAAAAGGGTAACAATTCGCTGAACGCTGAAAGAAGAAAGGCAATTACCGGGTACAAACCATTGGAGTAGTATTTTTCGATCCATACGGAGTGGTCACTGCCCAAATTTACCAGCAGAAAAGTTAGTCCTGCCATTAGAAATGGAAGGAAATTGGCAACGAACCGTTGAATTTTTTTTGCCTTGAAATTCTTGGTCATGAAACTTAATTTTAGGCATCAAAAATAGCCAAAAAGAGGTAGGCGCAACAAAATTTATCTTCAATTGCGAACTCTGCCGCTCAATTTGTAACTTTGGATGGATGTTTCGAGGAATATCGGGGCAGGTTGAGAAATCAATTTCACAGTGGATAAATCTGGCATGACAGAAAGATTAAGTTTATCTGAACTCAATGGGGCTGTAAAAAAAGTGCTGGCTTCAAATTTTACGACACCGGTTTGGGTGGTTGGAGAGATCTCTGAGATCAATATCCATTCGAACGGTCATTGTTACTTGACCCTTATTGAGAAAGGCGATTCGGAAGACCGGATCGTTGCCCAGGCGCGTGCCACTATCTGGTCTTACACCTTCAGGATGCTGCGTCCATTTTTTGAGACAACTACCGGACAACAACTAACTGATGGCATCAAAGTTTTGCTGCAGGTATCCGTGGAGTTTCACGAAATGTATGGTTTTTCGCTCAATGTAAGGAACATTGACCCAACATACACCCTCGGGGCTCAAGCGCTAAAACGGAGGGAGATTATCCGGCGCCTGACAGATGACGGGGTCATTACCATGAATAAAGAGCTGGAACTGCCGCTGGTTCCGCAGAAAATTGCCATCATCTCTTCTCCATCTGCTGCCGGATATGAAGACTTCATGGAACAACTGGCAAACAATAGTAACGGATACAAGTTTTATACCAAGCTTTTCCCTGCCGTGATGCAGGGAAACCAGGCCGAGCAGTCCATTGTTAATGCCTTGGACAGGATCTATCCGCATGAAGATTTTTTCGATGTGGTGGTAATGATCCGCGGAGGAGGATCGCAAGTCGACCTGAGTTGCTTCGACAATTACAACATTGCTTACCATATTACGCAGTTTCCTTTACCGGTACTCACGGGTATCGGACACGAAAAGGATGATTCCATTGCCGATCTGGTTGCCCATACCAGGCTGAAAACGCCTACCGCAGTCGCTGAGTTTATTCTGGATGGGGTTGCTGCCTTTGAGGTGAGGATGAACCTGATGCAACAGGAGACTATCTCGCTCATCGAAAACAGGATGGAGGAGGAGAAGGAGCTGCTGGAAGAGCTGACGGACGAGCTTTCCCGCCTGGTTAGGGATCAGTTGGGGAATAAAAAGAAGGAATTGAGGGAGCACTCATGGCGATTCCAACAAGAGATAAAATTGACTCTGCAGCACAGTGAACATAGGATTGGAAAGATATTGCAGAGGGCCGGTTTTCTGGTAGATCGTTATTTCTTGGTTCACCGTCAAAAAATTGATAAAGCGCGAAATATACTGGATGTCAAAATCCCGGGAAGCGTTCAGGGTAGAATGGAGATACTAGATCATTACATCGAGAAATGCAATCACTTGGCAGTGAAAAGGATTGATCATGAAAAGCACAGGATTGAGTTGGCCGGTCAAAAGGCTATTTTGTCAGATCCGGCTAATATCCTGAAAAAGGGCTATTCAATAACTACTGTTCGCGGAAAATTGGTGAAGGAAGTTGCTCTGCTTATAAATGAAGAAGTATTGAAAACCCGTTTTTATGATGGAAATGTTTTGAGTAAAATAATAGAAATTAAACCTGGAAAATCATGACAATTAAAAAGGGACTTTCCTACAAAGAGGCTATCAGTGAAATAGAAGGGATATTGCAACAGATAGAAAACGACGAACCCGATGTAGATCAGTTGTCTGAAAAGGTAAAGAGACTATCCGTTCTCGTTACATGGTGTCGCGAAAAGCTTCACCAGACGGAAGAAGAGATAGAAAAGATTTTGAAAGATATTGAAAAGAGCTAGCATTCTTGAAAGCGCTTTCGTTCAGTGTTTTTGTTAACTGTCTAAATGATATGTTTTTGAATGTATTTGGATGTCTTTATTTGCTATATCTTTTTTTTTGAATTTTTTTGCATAATATTCAGAAAATCTAGCTAACATTGTACGAATAAAATTTCCCTTAGATTTTATTAGACAACGAGTTAGAAAAAAAATTATAACAAAATGGCAATTTCAAAAATTGATTTTACATTTGAAAATTTGCATTTCTCCTGCAAGGGAGACAATGCTTGGGTTGAGAAACAGTTAAACAACGTTCTCAGCCGGATTCCATCACTTCTTGCTGTTCACAAAAAGGGAGAAGCCTTCGTTGAAGATGTAATTGAATTGAACACCGAGGAGGAAAAGGCGGAGGTAATGCCCACAGATGAAGCCTCACCGGTTGTTAATAGCGCTCCTAAAACTAGACGGGGGAAGAGACCCAAGGTGGTTAAAGTCCCCAAGGTGAAGGTGGTCAAAGAAAAGGCTGCAAAGGAGCCCAAAATTAAGGTAGCCAAGGTTCCAAAAACAGCTAAAGAACCAAAGATTAAGGTAATAAAAGAGCCAAAAGCTCCAAAAGTATCCAAGGAAAAATCTTATACGGAGGCTGGTCTACAAGCGGAAGGGGTAGCACCAAAACGTGGCAGAAAACCAAAAGGATCTGGGGATGCTGGTGCCCAACCCAAAAAGGCAAAAAAAAATATAGAGGGAAATAAACCTGTTGTTGAACAGATCGATTCCCCTCTGTCACAATTTATTGCGGACAAGAAATCAACAGCCAACCAGGTGCGGAAATTTTTGGCAACAGCTGTCTTCTTATCCAGAAGTAATCAGATCTCAAAGTTGTCCACCTCAATGATTTCCAGGGCACTAAAATCCTATGGAATTGAGAAACTCCAGAATGCGAGCGATTGCCTCAATAAAAATGAGAAGAAAGGCTATTGCATCAAGGATGGAAAAGAGTTTATCATCACCGAAAATGGCTATCTATCCATTGAATAGATAGCCATTTTGTGAACTGATAAAAAAATCAGCATTTAGAATTCAATCGACATACCAAGTAGATAGTTAATTCCTGCTTGCGGGAAATAGCCGTCTTCTTTTTGTCTTTTGCTATCTGAATAATAGGAGTATACCCACCCGTTCGATTCGTATTTTGCGTCAAAAATATTGTTAAGGGAGGCAAAAAAGCTCCATTTTTTAGCAAATTTCTGAGAGATTGTGCTCTCAATTCTTATGTTATTTACGAAGTATGGATTCAAAGAACGGTTGGTATTTGAAGTATTATCGAGGTACTGTCTGCTAACATAAATGGACTGAAAATTGATTCCTATCTTTTGGGAAGGAGTCCACTCCAGGTTACTGCCTGCTGTCAAAGAGGGAGAAAAGGCTATATCTGTTTTACCCAGGTCGTGTGTGATCTGTTCTCCCCAGTGGTCCCAATCGTCGACATACTCCACAAATCCTACAATCTTGTTGCGGCTTAGGGTAGCGTGATGTTCCCACTTCACGTTTTTCAACAGATGAAGGTTGCCGGTATACTCTATTCCCATTCTGTAACTTTTTGGAACATTGGTCATGATTGCGGCGCCCACATCATTGATTCTGCCTGTCAGGATCAGCTGATCGCGGTAGTTCATGCTGTAAAGATTGATCCCATAACTATATTTCCCTATTCCACCTTTGTACCCGAGTTCAAAATCGTTCAGCTTCTCTTGCGTTGGGGCAGGTTTGGACGGGTCGGCGTCGGTATAGTTGCTTCTGTTGGGTTCCCTGTGGCCGTTGCCGAAGGAGAAATAGAGGCTTTGACGGTCGTTCAGCGAGTAATAAGCGCCTATTTTTGGGTTCAGAAAATCAAAAAGATGAGCCTGGGTAAGGTTTCTTAAGCCGTCATCAACCCCGTCAATCTTGTAATTGATATGTCGGTACTGAATATCGGCATAAAAGGATAGTTTTTCGGTTAACTGGTAATTTAACTTGGCAAAAATGTTAAAGTCCTTTTTGATTCCTTTCGACCTGTACCATTCGTGGTTGATTGGTAAATCTCCATAGAATTGTGACCAAATGACTTTACCAAAGTTGTCTCCATTGTAGTTATTCCAGGCCGAGCCTATGATCAATTCGGTTTTATTTTCTTTGTAGCTCAGCGAACCCACGGCGCCATAGAAGTCATTGTCAAGCCACTTTCTACGAACCAGATCGGTCTTGTCGATACCGGATCCTCCAATGGTAATCGGGTCCATCAGATATGCCGAAAGCTCCTGGTCCTGTTTGTACTCTTCATAATAACCACGTCCATAGGTATAATGCAGGGAAAAATTTGTACTGAACCTGTTGTCAAACTGGTGGGTATAATGCAACTGGTAGTGGTCCTGCTGGTAATTGTCTGTCTCATTGTCGTAAAAGGAGACCTCGCCATTCTTGCCATTGATAATACCGGCAGGATTAAAGGTCCGGTTGGTCTCCAGCATAGTTGAAGGAATACCGTACCAGGCCTGGTATGTTTTTTCTTTACCCGAAAAAAGAACCGCTTTCAGCATCGATCTTTTGCTGAAGTATCCTCCCGAAAGGTAAAAGGAGTGAAGGTCGCTGGAGGCCCTGTCAATAAATCCATCTGAATTTATTTTTGACAGTCGTGCCTCTACAATAAATTTACCATCGATTAGTCCTGAGCCTACAGTGACGGTGTTTTTCAAGGTTCCGAAGCTTCCGGCCGCGCTGCTCCATCCGGCATAACTCTGGCGGTTCAGGTCGTTGGTTTGCATGTTGACGGTTCCGCCAAAAGCTCCCGCTCCGTTGGTAGAGCTTCCTATTCCTCTTTGAATTTGGATCGTTCCAGTTGATGAGGCAAAGTCGGGCAGATCGACAAAATAGACCCCGTGCGATTCCGCATCGTTGAAAGGAATTCCGTTGACTGTTACGTTGATACGGTTCGCATCGCTTCCGCGGATCCTGAAATTGGTGTAACCGATTCCGGTCCCTGCATCCGAAGTGGCTACCAGTGAGGGGGTTGAACTTAAGAGATAGGGAAGATCCTGACCCGTCTGTTTCTCGGTTCGATTGCCTACCTCAAGGTTGGTATAGGCAATGGGAGTTCTATTCCCGGCCCTGGTAGCTGAGACTATGACATCTTCGGTTAGCACATCTGCAGTCTGAAGCGTGACAGTAATAGTCGTCTTACCTTGATTTAGTCCAATTTTGGATTTATAGGTATGGTAACCGACATAGGAGACGATCAAAGAACATTCATTCGCAGAGATGCCATCGAAATGGAACGCACCCTGCGAATCGGTAGCGGTTATTTTGGAACTGTTCGCCAACTGCACTGTAGCTCCCGGAAGTGTTTCCCCTTCGGCATTCACAACTTTTCCACGGAGCATATGCTGCGCCGAAAGCTCTCCAAAGGAAAATACAAAAAGGAGGGTCAGTACAAAACCGGTAAAGTGGTGGTGTCTATGCAACCTGAAAATTTTCATTTTTGAAATCATCATTTTCATTTATAATAATTAAGTGAATAACAAAACCTTAGGAGGTAATGAAACACGAACAGACGGAGATACTATGAAATGAAATTTCAATTTCCCTTTCCGGCATTACCCGGACAGGTTCGATGGGTTTGATCTCAGCCTGTATGTTTAAGGCACCCCTAATTCTGGGTCAAAGGTAAAAAAAAAAGCGAAAGTGAGCACTTTCGCTTTTTTTTTCATTTGACCCGGAACCTATGAATTCGTCCACTTCTTCAATGCTCCAACATTCATCGAATTGACAATGCTTTTTGCCTCAGGGGTATAAAGAAAATCTATTTCCTTGGTGTAATGTTCCGTGATTTTCCCCCGTACCATCTTCATGGTGCTGTTAAGCATATGGTTCTGCTCCGTAAAGGCCTCAGGCAGAACATATATACAGGTAGGAAGCCATCTTTCTGGAAACATGTTCTCAAATTTTCCTCCCTTTTTGTATTGGTCAATTTCGGCTTTGATCATTTCAAGGGCTTTCGCATATCCGGCATCACTTTTGAGCGCGATTCCGTGCTTCTCCAGTTGACGACTAATTTCGGGAATATTTGGGACGAACATCCCTACGGTATAAGGATTCTGGTTGTTGTAGAGCATGGCTTGCTCGATGATCGGCGACTGGTCGACGATGGCCTCCTCAATACCCTCCGGACTGTATTTTTCGCCATCGTTGCCGATCAGCAGGCTCTTAAACCTTCCGAGTACGTACAAGTAGCCATCTTTGCCTAGATATCCCATATCGCCGGTATGCAGCCATCCGTCGATGATTGTTTCGCTGGTTGATTTGGGATTGTTCCAGTATCCTTTCATCACATTGCCGCCTTTTACGACAATTTCCCCTTTTTGCCCGGCAGGAAGTTCATTGTTGTCGCTATCAACGATTTTGCACTCAAGAAATTTGACAACTTTCCCGGATGAGCCAAATTTGACATGTTCAGGACAATTGGCAGATATGATCGGGGAGGCTTCTGTTAGCCCATAGCCTTGGTATACAGGGACCCCAATGGCACTGAAGAACCTTTGCAACTCTATGTCCAGGAGCGCCCCCCCACCGATGAAGAATTGAAGGTTGCCTCCAAAATTGGCCCGGATTTTGGAAAATATAATCTTATCGTACAAGAGAACCTGTGGCTTTAGCAATGCCCTCCAACCCTTACCTTTGTTCCATCCGTCACCGTTGTATGCATAACCAATCTTCATCGCATGGTTGAAAAGTTTTTCAGTAAATGCACCTTTGCTTTGAATTCCCTTCTCAATATTCTTACGGAAATTTTTGGAGAGGGCAGGTACGCTCATCATGATGTAAGGTTTGATCTCCTGGATATTAACAGGCACATTTCGCAGTGTTTCAAGCGGGGTCTTTCCGGTCTGGATAGAGGCCACTGAGGCTCCTTTCAACATGAAGGTATAAAGACATGCCGTATGTGCAAAAGAGTGGTCCCAGGGCAGGGTAGCCAGTGTAATGAAGTCGGGAGTGATTTCCAGGACATTATTCGCCTGTATCACATTGAGCGTATAATTGTAGTGGGTCAGCATGATGCCTTTGGGATCAGCGGTTGTCCCGGATGTATAGGAGATATTGGCAACATCATCCGGCTGGATATTCTTCCAAACCTGTTCGAATACCTTTTTGTTCTCTTCTACAGATAAAAAAGCAATACCCTTGTCAACCACCTCCCGAAAGGTAATCTCTTTCGAACCTGGTGTAGCAACACCGTCCATAAGGATGACAGTTTCCAGCGAAGGAAGTTGATCGATGATCTCGGCCAACTTGGGCGCCTGTCCGGCAGAGATGATCAGCATCTTTGCACCTGAGTGCTCCATCCTGAATTTTAGTTCTGAAGCCTCCAGTTTGACCGACAATGGAACATTGATGGCACCGCAATACAAGATAGAGAGTTCGCTGATCAGCCAATAGTTTCTTCCTTCCGAAAGCAACCCGGCTCGCTCCCCTTTTTTTAGTCCGAGGGCCATCAGTCCGGCGCCAAATTCATAGACCGACTGCTGAATCTGCTTGTAGGTAGAGGGCACGTATTTATCAGTCAGTTTCTCCCAAAGCTGAGGATTGTTGGGAAATTTCTGAACGCTTGTCTCAAATAGATCGATCAGGGTTTTCATTCTTGGCTGGTTTCGAATTTGTAAATTGTCTTGGATTTGTATGTCTCTCTGGGGTGTAATTTGGTAGTCGGGAATTCGGGATGGTTGGGAGAATCAGGATAGTGCTGGGTTTCGAGGGCCAGTCCGCTGTAGCGGCCGAAACGATCGCCCAATTTTGGAATATAATATCCCGTATAAAACTGGATTCCTGGTTCGTTTGTCAAAACAGATACAGATCGTCCGGCTTGCTCTTCCGAAAGTTTTCCTGCATAGACCATTTTTTTATCGGCATTGTCGAGCACATAATTGAGGTCGTAACCATCAGCTAGTTGGCCTATTTCCAGACCAACCGATTTTGCGGTCGAAAAGTCAAATGGGGTGCCAGAGATGTCGGCAATTTCACCGGTGGGTATCAGATTGGAATCGTTCACTGTCCGTTTTTTACTGTTGATATGCAGCTTGTGGTTGAAGATATTCTCCTTGCCACCGTTGAGGTTAAAGTAGGTATGATTCGTAAGGTTTACAACGGTTGTTCGATCTGTAACAGCTTTGTATTCAATCTGTAATTCGTTCTTGTAGGTTAATTTGTAAAGAATGCTTACATCCAGATTCCCCGGATAGTTCTCTTCGAGATGGACACTCCTGTATTTTAACTCCAATCCAACGAAATCCGGCATTTCAATGGTTTTGGGAGACCATACCATTTTATCGAATCCAGTTTGGCCACCATGAAGATGGTTCGGTCCATTGTTTGCAAAAAGCTGATAATCAATCCCATCAATCGAAATTTTCCCGCCGGCAATCCGGTTGCAATATCTTCCGCAAACGGCGCCCAGATAGGGATAATTGGCCAGATATTCTGAAGAAAGGTACTCTTCCAATGTATTGAATCCAAGTACAATATTCTCTTTTTTACCAAGCTTGTCTGCCATCTCGATGTCGGTAATAATGGCGCCATAGTTGGTAATTTTAACTGAAATGCCGTTCGGGTTGACAAGCGTATAGAGGTATACTGTTTCCCCCTTTGGACAATGGCCAAAAATTTCTTTTTTGATATTCATAAATTTCTATTAAGAATTTTGTTACAATGTAAGATCATCTTTCTCCTTCCCGACAAGGTACGCCAATGTTTCAGTCGGTTTGGTCCAGATCGTTAAGAATGTTCTCATCCCAAATTTTTGTATCGGTTCGTTTTAGTTGGTCGCTTTTTCGCATATTCTCATCCTCTGATCTTCCCTCAAAACCCTTCGGCCCTTCGGCTTCGCTCAGGATACCACATCGCTCAAGGACCGGATCCTCAGACGAATTTGTTGTTTCTTTGATTACCTTCAGGAACCACAATCAAATGGAGCAAAATTAAAATCCAAAAATCCTATAATCCGGCAAATCCCAATCCTGAGCATCGAATGTAAATTTAAACAAATCAGGGATTTTTTTAATGTTAGAGTGCGTAAATTTCACCTTTTCCCCTCTATATTTTCTCTGTCAAAATAATTTTTGGTAAATCGGTCGATAAATCTAATTTTACATACGACATTCTTAAAGCATCCCTAAACTTGGTTGTGAATCATTGAAAGAGCATGGTTGGATATGATATCATTGGCGACATTCACGGGTATGCCTCACTCTTGAGGCAGCTACTAACCGAGCTGGGTTATAAACGCATCGATGGCGTCTGGAGCCATCCTGACCGGAAAGTCATTTTTCTTGGCGATTTTATCAACCGTGGACCCGAAATCAGGGAGACTTTGCTGATGGTCCGAATGATGGTCGAGTCGGGAAGTGCGCTGGCGATCCTGGGGAACCACGAATATGGCGCTATCCTTTACCATATCAAAGATGACAACGGTACCTTCATGTCGCGCCATATTGCCGGAAACAGGACACAGATCCAAAAGACACTGACAGTATTTAAAAATTTGGGGGAGGAGTGGATTGATCATTTGAAATGGATGCGGACCCTCCCTTTATACCTCGATTTGGGCGCTATCAGAATTGCACATGCCTACTGGAATGAAGAGGAGATAG
>JALOCD010000099.1 GCA_023228025.1 Prolixibacteraceae bacterium
TGTGCTGCAATTAACATCTATTAACTAATTATTTAACGTCACATGTCTAAAAAAATCATTAGAATTTTTCTGATGTGCCTTTTTGTGCTGTTCGTAAACAGTGTGATGGCGCAAAACGCGATTACCGGTACGGTAACTGATGATACCGGGTCTCCGCTACCCGGTGCAAGTGTTGTTGTGAAGGGTACAACACATGGTGTCATAACAGACGTCAATGGAAAATACAACCTTTCAGTTCCTGCCAACGCCAGATTGGTAGTCTCCTTTGTTGGGATGACAAATTCAGAAGTCGCTGTTGGGACAAATAAGACCATCAACATTCAACTTAAAACTTCATCGGTAGGTGTGGAAGAAGTTGTTGTAACGGCTATGGGTATTACCAAGGAGAAAAAATCTTTGGCCTATTCAGTGAGTGAGGTAAAATCTGACGAACTTGTCAAAGGAGGCAACAACAACTTAATGAAATCCCTGGATGGTAAAATCAGCGGGGTGAACCTGACCAGTATGAGTAGTGATCCTACTTCATCTGTTTTGGTAAATATCCGTGGTACAACAGCGATGCCTTCAGCATCTGATGCAAACGTATCAGTCAAAGGTCAGCCGCTCTATGTTATTGATGGTATTCCAGTTGGCGCTCAAACATTCACAGCCAAGAATGGCGTTGACTTTGGTAACATCCTTTCGCAACTTAACCCGCAGGATATCGAGAGTATCACCGTACTAAAGGGTGGTAGTGCAGGTGCACTCTATGGTTCAGAGGGTGGAAACGGTGTTGTGATGATAACAACCAAATCAGGTAAATCAGGTAAAAAAGGTATCGGAGTATCGTTCTCCACTACGGCAACGATGGATTCGCCATATCAGTTTATAGAGGAACAAAAAGGTTATGGCCAGGGAGAACGCGCGTTTGAATGGCAGTATGATAATACGGATACTTGGGGTCCTAAACTTGATGGGAAATACACTGATAATTTTTGGAATACCAAAACCCAGAAATGGGAAAAGGGTCCAATGGTTTCCTCAAACGAAGACCGCGTTAAAGCCTATTTGCAAACAGGAAGTACAGTTACTACCAATGTTGGCATTACAGGTAACTATGAAAAAGGTGCTTTTCGGCTATCAATGAGCAATATGTCAAACACCGGTGTTATGCCAAATACCAAGACCAATCAGAAGTCTATTGCCCTTAATTCAGATTATAAACTGACTGACAAGATTAAAGTTTCAACAAGTGCAAGTTATATTCGCACCTTTTCACCAAACAAAGCCAACGTTACAGGATCAAACAGTATTTTGAACAGTTTGCTTTTCAACTTCCCCGCGAATTTACAGCCTCTTGCCGATATGAAGGATTACTGGATGAAAGGTTTTGAAGGAATCTTGATGAATGGCGCCATTCAGAAAAACAATGGAATTGACAAATCAGAAGATAATCCATGGTGGAGTACTTATGAAAAGATTAACATCTTCACACGTGACAATTTCTTCGGAAAATTGCAACTGGATTGGAAATTGAACAAAGAGTTCACCTTCCTGCTCCGTACAGGTATGGAGAATGTCAGGGAAAACTATGAATATCGTCAGTCATTTGGTAGAACGGCTTTGGCCAGTAGGCCAGCCAGTGGTGACGGTCAATTTTTAACCAACACAAACAACAGTCTGAGCGTCAACTCTGATGCTATTCTTTCTTTCAACAAAACAGTCGGTAAATTTGATATTTCGGCAGTTGGTGGAGTAAACTACGCATACAGTAACAGTAATGCCTACGATGTTAGTGCAGGTGCGCTTTCAGTTCCGAGATTGTTTACAATTGCAAATGCATTCCCAGGCAAGTTAAGCGCGAGCTATGGTTGGGGAGCCGGTAAAACTTACAGTGTTTACGGAACAGCTGATATAGCCTGGAATAAACAACTTTTCCTTGGTGTAACAGGGCGTAACGACTGGAAAGGAAATCTTGATGAAGAGAAAATCAATTATTTCTATCCATCCGTTTCTGCCAGCTGGTTAGCCAACGAAACATTTACGCTTCCAGCCTCAATCGATCTTCTAAAGGTTCGTTTGGGTCTTGCTAGTGTAGGGAACGGTCTGTCTAAACTTAGACCAGTGGATACTTACGGTTTTGACAATCCGGATTGGTCAAGTACTGTAAAAACTGCCAATATAAGTGCAACGTTGGTCGATCCGGATATTAAACCAATGATGTCTGTAACCAAAGAGATAGGACTTGATTTGTGGATGCTCAAGAAAAGGGTACAATTCGATGCAACCTATTTTATCAAAGATCAAAACAACCAGTTAGGTGGTATTCCGGTTGTTCAGGGAACAGGTTTTACCTCCATGACTACCAACGTAGGGGATGTTCGTAACAAGGGATTTGAAATGGGATTAACTATTGTGCCTGTAAGAACCAAAGATTGGTATTGGGATTTCACTACTACCATTACACACTACAAAGCGCACATCACCCGTTTGTCTCCAAAATTTGCACCCAATGGCTATGTTTTTGCCTCCTATGATGGTAAAACAAAAGTTAAAATTGCTGAAGGAGAAGAGATTGGCAACATATACGAAGAGAACCCAATCCTTAGGGTCCAATCAGGGAAATATGCAGGAATGGCATTGCTGGATGGTGATGCGGGCGAATTCCAAAAATCTTCAAATGAGAAGGACCGTACTCAGTTGGGAAACTATAATCCTAATTACATCATGGGTTTGAATACCACAGTGAGATACAAACAGTTCACTTTGAATATGGTGGGTAGTTTGCGTTTGGGTGGCAAATATGTTTCTGTTAACCAACAATACATGGATTCCAATGGACGTTCATTTGAATCTCTTGGCTCAGGGGATAACAATCCATTGTGGAGTGGTGGCCGTGATGCTGAACATGGTGGTCATCCTTGGCCGGCAGCTGGTTCAAGTAAGTATGATAATATCAATGCTAACAATGATGGTCAACGTGCTGATTTCAACGATGCCAGTTATGCTAAGGGTGTTTTCATCAATCCTGATTTCAATGGTACTACTCCAACAGATGCCGACTATATTGTAAACGGTGCAGACTTGAACAACACTTTTTATCAGTATCCTTACAACAGTTGGGGCGATTGTATTTGGAACTTTACTTCAACAAGGGTTTACGATGCCACAAATTTCAAATTGAGAGAAGTTTCACTTACCTATACTGTTCCAAACGAAGTAACAAGCAAGTTGAGAATTTTCAATGTAAATCTTTCTCTGATTGGCAGAAACCTAGTACAGTGGAATGCTTCAGGCCGCAACGAGGATCCAGAATCAGCATTCTCTGGTGTAGGTGTAAGCCAGGGTATTTTACGTGCTACTTTACCAAGTGTTCGCTCTGTGGGTTTCAAATTAGCGCTTGATTTTTAATATTTGACTTTCATTGAAATAAAAATATAATTATGAAATCTTTTTTGACTAAAATTTCCGTAATATTTATGCTTCTTGCTGTGGTTTCCTGCAGTAAAGATTCATTGAGGCAGTATGATCTGCTGCAACAAAAGAATGCGGTAGAGTCTCTGAATGACCCTTATCTGCTATCTTCTATCCTGAGAAAGACCTCCCTGTTCTATCAGGACATGGGATGGGGCGCCACAAAACTTCCGGGCGCTGTCCAGTATACAGAACGCAACTTTCAAGGCGGTGACAACTATTATTCCGCATTTAAACAACTTCCAAATGAGATGTATTCGGCAATGGATATTTTAAAATTCATTGACGCTTCTATCAAATTGGCCGACGCCAGGGGTTCAAAGACCCATGTTGGTATTTTCTCTTCTTTTAGGGTTCTACTTTTCTCGTTCATGACTGATTTTTACGGGGATGTCTATTATTCTGAAGCCCTCAAAGGTCGTGAAGGAATTTTGTATCCCGTTTACGACAAACAGTCAGTTATTTATGCAGGATTGATAAAAGAGATTGATGCAGCTATCGCAAATATCAACGCCGGAACGGATCCTATCAGTACTTCATATGACCTGATGTTTGGCGGTAACAAAGTGCAATGGGCCAAATTTGCCAATTCTGTAAAATTGCGCCTGCTGATGCATGCATCTGCTAAGGCTGAATATTCTTCGAAAATTGCAGGTGCTGCTGCTCAACCACTTCTGACAGAAGAAACTGACCTCAATGCATCCATTGCCTATGTTGGAACAACCACCGCCAACTCTTGGGTTGGTGGACCAAACATTTGGGGTAATAGTGGCGAGTTTGAACGAAGAAGGCCTTGTAAAACATTGGTTGATATCATGACCGCTAACAAAGATCCTCGTATGAATGTGTGGTTTGCTCCAGTAGAAAACCCTTGGACAAATGATCCTGCATTGAACGGTAAAGCCGTCAGTACAACTGATAATAATGGATTCACTTACACCTCTACCTGGGAATATCTTGACAAATCCAATCCAGTCTTTGCTGCCCAGGTTCAGAATATCCTTGATATTGACAAATTGTATGTAGGTTTTATTGCCGGTATGCCGGGCGACTGGAAAAACGGGAATGGTCACTGGAATACCTCTTTAGGTGGTACTTATGGAAACTTTAAAGTATCAAAATACTCGAAATTATTCCAACAGAATTCACATGCACTGTTGAGAGCTCAGATAATGAACAAAGATGAGATTCTGTTTGACCTGGCCGAAGCCGCAGTTAAAGGTTGGGTCTCTTCAGGTAATGCGGATAGCTATTACAAAGCTGCTATTAAAGCAAACATGAAACGTTGGGGAGTTAGCGATGCAGCTATTGCTACCTATTCTTCTCAGGCTTCTGTCGCTTTACCAGCTGACAATGCAGGTAAACTGACTAAAATTGCTGAACAGAAATGGGTTTCTCTTTTCTCTGTTGCAAGTGAGGCTTATCTGGATCTTCGCAGAACACAAATGCCTAACATCTTTAAAAATGGCTTGTTGTCTACCTATACATTTCCTCTTCGTTATCGATACCCTGGAAATGAGCTGGGTCAAAATAAAGATGCTTACGACAAAGGTGTAGCAACTTTGGTTCCCGCTGTTGATGATGAATTCTCTAAAATGTGGTTGTTACAATAACAACTGAAATAAAACTAAAAAGGGGGTGGTGCGAAAGTGCCGCCCCTTTTTGTTTTCAAATTTCTTAAAAGAGGGTTTAGATTATGCAATAGGTTAAATTTGTGCAAGCAGGGTAAGTTTTTATACGGGCACTTTTACTTAATCAATACTCCTTTCACTTGCCCGCCAGGGCATCAAGTTTCATAGAAAGATGCCAAATAGAAAACTATTCCCCGCCAGGGGATAAACCAGATGTGATTGATTATAAGGAATTAGCATATGGATAATGATAGCCAACGGAAATCTGAATTTGTTTTTTTTCAAAATTTTGGTTATATTTATTATGCACCAATCAAAACAGAATGGCAGATACTTATTGTCAATTGTATATTCATTATGTTTTTGCAGTTCAAAACAGAGCTTCCTTGATTCAGCCGAGGTGGAAAGATTCCTTGTATCAATACATGATTGGAATTGTTGAAAACAATCATCATCGGATGTATTCCATTGATGGTACTTCAAATCATTTGCATTTATTAGTCAGTATGAATCCAAAACAATCTCCTTCAGATTTAATGTATCACTTGAAAAGAGGGGCATCGTTATGGGTAAACAATGAACATCTTGTATCAGGGAAATTCTCATGGCAGGAAGGATTCGGTGCTTTTTCTTATGGAAAATCTCAAATAGCTCAATTGATTCATTACATACAAGCACAGGAGCAACATCATAAAAAGCAGACCTTTCAGGATGAATATTTACAATTTCTCAAATTATTTGAGGTTGAATTTGATCCGAGATATGTATTAAAAGAAATTGAATAATTCTTGGCTAGACTATTGTTTATCCCCATTCGGGGAAAATGTTTCATGTTAACATATTTCTATTGAACTTGATGCCCTGACGGGCAAAACAAATGGAGACGATTAATAATAATTTTATTTCATATTATTGTTGTTTCAATTTCTCTTTCTGGAGGAATTTTGGAATTATAAAATTGATAAAAAGATGAATATTCCCCAGAACGACTTTTCATCAGAATTTGTCTTCCAAACCTCCAGAAGCAGTGGTCCGGGTGGACAAAATGTTAACAAGGTTAGCTCAAAAGTAGAACTGAGGTTCAACCTTTGGAGCTCTGCCCTGCTTGATGAGCATGAAAAGGCCGTTATTGCTGAGAAGCTTGCAAACAAAATCAACAATGAGGGAGAACTCGTGCTTGTCGCTCAAACAGATCGTTCTCAGCTGAAAAACAAAGAAAAGGTAATCGAAAAGTTTTATCACTTGTTAGAAAATGCGCTGACCCCACCAAAAAAACGATACAGAACAAAACCAACAAAAGCCTCAGTGGAGAAGAGGCTGGAATCCAAGCGCATAAAATCGACGATCAAGGCCACCCGAAAGGGTTTTGAATTGTAATTTTTTAGTTATTTTCGACCTCGCATACTAACTTTATCTGAATTCGAAATCCGGCAATAATTGACCAAACTCAATTATTTTATCAATTACATCAATACAATTGAATGGTGATCGGCAGATTAAATTTTCGAAATTTTCTATGAACTGTATCAGCCGACTGCTTTTGCATGTAATTTTCACATTGGTTCCTATCTCCACAATTGCCCAGCCCTCCTTTCAGGCAGTTTTTGTTTCGAGAGCGCCAATCATTGACGGACATCTGAACGATGAAGCCTGGACATCTGCCGCCAAAATTGATCAACTGGTGCAGCGGGAACCCAATCCTGGTCAACCGGTTTCCGAAAAGACCATCTTTTATATTTGTTATGATGCCAGTTTTCTCTATGTTGGGATCAAGTGCTTTGATGATCCGAAGAAGATAACCGCAAAGGAGATGGCCAGGGATATCAGTTTGGGCAATGACGACAGGATTCAGGTAATTTTGGATACCTATCTGGATCACCGCAATGGATACTGGTTTCAAATCGGTCCAAGAGGCTCTATCGGAGATGCTACCATCAGCGAGAACGGAGCAGTATTCAACAAAGAGTGGAATGGATTGTGGGATGGAAGGGCAAGAATTGTTGCGGATGGCTGGGAAGCCGAAATGGCCATACCATTTAAAACGATGGGATTTGATAAATACAATCCAAGCTGGGGAATCAAATTTATCCGGCACATCAAGCGAAAACTGGAGATGTCCTATTGGCCCTTCGCCAACGTGAACAGCTACAAGTTTCAGGTGTCTGATGCCGGTCTGATCAATGGACTGAATCATATCACCCAGGGAATCGGGCTAGATATCTTGCCCTATATTGTTGGCGGAATAAACACCAAAAGGGACGCCAATAACAAGTATGTATTAAAAGGCGGACTGGACTTTTTTTATCAGATCACTCCGGGTTTAAAGGCATCCTTGTCCGTAAATACGGATTTTGCGGAGACGGAAGTGGATGACCGGCAGATCAACCTGACACGTTTCGACTTGCTGTTTCCGGAGAAAAGGGATTTTTTTCTGGACGGTTCCAGTCTGTTTTCATTTGGCATTCAGGGAGATGATGCCAATAGCTATGGCAAGAACATCATCCCGTTTTTCTCAAGAAGGATGGGGCTGGACAGCAATGGACTACCGTTGCAAATTAATTATGCCGCCAAAGTAACCGGGATGATCAAGAAATGGAACATTGGCGCCATGCAGGTTAATGATGACCATTTCAGCGGAAACTCTAATTTTTCGGTAGCCCGGATTTCAAGAAGCATTGGATCCGAATCATCTGTCGGAGTGATTGGTACCTATGGAAATGCAGTATCCGCAACAGAGAATTATGTAGGTGGGATCGATATGAAATTGGCAACCTCAAAATTCCATGGCAACAAAAACCTCTCCATGATCATGTTTGGATTAAAATCCGGCACCAGTGGATTGACAGGCAAGGATCTATCCTGGGGTGGAACCCTTTCCTATCCGAATGATTTTCTCTCCTTCTCGCTTGGACATTATGAAATTGGCAAAAATTTCGTGGCAGGGATGGGATTTGTCCCCAGGACCGACATCAAGGATTCTTATGGAAACATACAAATTGGGCCGCGTCCAAAAATCAAGGGTATTTTGCAACTGTTGACCGGTATTGGCTTTAACCACATTGTCAATTTCAACGATGTTCTGGAGACCAGGCAAGTGAGCTATTCGCCTTTGAAAATAAGGTTCAAGTCGGGAGAAGAGTTCGCTTACAGCATTGTCGGCAACTATGAATACCTTGAAAAAAATTTCAATATCTTTTCAAAATATATCATCCCTGTCGGTCAGTACTATTTTTATCGCCATACCCTAAGCCTTCTTACTGCCGGAAGCAGGAATTTGTCAGGAGATTGCTCTTTCGCTTGGGGCGATTTTTACAACGGATCGCGCAGGGACTTAAACCTGGGAATCAATTACAAAGTAGCAGTGCCGCTTTTTGTAGGGGCTAAATACAAACAGAACGACGTTAGTTTGCCAAATGGAAATTTTACCGCCCGCATTTATTCAGTGAATGCCAATATTCTTTTTAGTCCAACCGTCACTTTCAACAACTATTTACAATACGACAATTTCTCCAATACCATCGGCATTCAATCCAGGTTTCAGTGGATCTTAAAACCTGGAAAAGTCATCATCCTGGCCTGGACCACCAAGCTTTCCCAACCACTCGAACGATACGTGATGGATGAGAGTGCATTGCGGTTTAAATTAAAGTATAATATCCGGTTTTGAGAATTGAAAATAGGATTTTTGATTATATAAATCTTATTTTCAATTTATTATCTTAGTAGAACTGCGAATTGGATTGAAACCTGATCTTATTATCTTATTTCCAACCGATCATAAAATAAGATAATAAGATACTGATCTCCAAATATCTGCCTTTTCTACTAAGATTAAGAATCAAAATAAGATTTATATTATCCTGATTTCAGGAAAATAGATTAATTCGCACAAGATCATTTTTCAGTTCTTCACACTCCACTTTCAACTTTCTAGTTTACAACGCTTGTTCTGCTAAATTTTCCGCCAATTACAAAACTCTTAAGTTTAACAGATCCGGATACTTTGATGGGTTGTGTGTATAGCTGACTTTGTATGGTTGGCTCCGAGCCATCTGTCGTATACCGGATTTCGAGGCCCGGGAACTCCACATTTGCATACAGCATACCATTTTTGATAATGGCTCCGGGAAGCGGTACCCTGAAATTGTATCCTCCATTTAGGATCGAAAGTCGGGGCAACTCTTTTGTAGCAAGAAGGTTGGCTAATATGTTCCAATCTTTTGTTATTTTATTTTCCCTGGCATCCTTGTTTTCGATGGTTTCCCATTTTCTTTCGGGCGACCAGGCAGTCTCAGAAAAGGCGATCAATCTTGGTAAGTAGTAGTATTCAACCATTGCTTCGCCCTTGATGGTTTCGCTCCAGATTTGCGCCTGAACTCCCAGGATATTTTTTCGGGCCTCCGGTTTCAGCCTTACTTTATCGGCGAATTCTTTATCCGTATTGATGGTCCTTCCCATGGCAGTTTTGGTGGTGGTCTTAAACAGATCGTAGGGGGCAAATGCGTAGAATTGTTTGGTGTCCAGGAATCCTGCCCAATAATTTCCCGGCTCAACAGGATCTTTGTCGTAAGGAAAATCAAGGTAGAAATTTGAAACATCGCACAAGACGACTTTATACCCGACATTGGCCAGTTTATACCCAAGATCTTCGGCTCCCTCGGTATTGTTCCACAAATAGGGCAGGAGTCCTTTCCCGACAAATTCAAAATTGGGAGTGGGTTTGCCGTTGGCATCGGATACCAGTGCAGCTTCTTCCCATCCTCCTATATTCTTCACGCCGTTGTCTTTCAGAATGGCCGAGATTCGACGAAAACAATACGCTTGTAAACTTTTATCATCCGGCTTAATCTCGGGATGTTCAGTCAACAGTTTTTTTACCATCGGTGAGCCATTCCAAGCTCCAGCAGCTACCTCATCTCCACCGGTGTGGAAGATTTCCATGGGAACCCCGGCCTTTTCATACATCTGCCTGATCCCTTTCACGGCAGTATCATAGAAATGATAAACCGATTCCCTGCCGACACAAACAACATTGTCATGATAGCCTTGCGCTGAAATATATTTTGAGGTATCTTCCGGATCAATCAGCCTGAATTCATTGGCTTCTGCCACTTTTCCCTCCTTCATCAGCCTTTGGTACCTGAATTCCATCGATTTGATGGCAGACCTGACATGCGCCGGGAAATTGATTACAGGAATTATTGTAATGTGCCTTTCTTTGGCGAATTTCAGCATTTCAACAAACTCATCTGACGTAAAATAGCCACTGCCATAGCTATCCTTTGCATCAGCAAACGGACCGCTACCATAAGAGGGATGAAGGCTGGGATCGCTCAATTTTCCGTGTAACCTGCGGCTGCCAATTTGGGTCAGTTCAGGTAATCCCGGAATCTCAACCCGCCATCCTTCATCTTCCATGAAATAAAACAGAAAATGGTTTAGCTTGTAAAAGGCCATGATGTCGAGCATCTTAAGAATGGTCTCTTTGTTTTGAAAATTGCGCGCCATGTCGAACTGCAATCCCCGGTAGGGAAATCTGGGCCTGTCGGTTATCTGCAGCGAAGTAGTTTGAATCGGACTCTTTTTGTTTTGAAAAGCGCTGGCAGTAAGTGATGCCAAAAAACTCTGAATAGCATAAAAAACCCCGGCAGCATCCTTCCCTTCCATGCGGATGCCGGTTTTTGGATCTACCGAGAGTTGGTAAGACTCGTCCCTTGTGAACTGTTCTGGTTTTAGTTGCAATGAAAATGAAGGTTGATGGTCAGGATTACCTTTAACCAGGGTATAATCTTCGCCAGTCAGCACTTTCAATCTTTTGGTAAGGTATCCGGCTTCCGAAGCCAGACCTTCTCCATAGAAAATTGGCCATTTTTTATCAATGAGAACCGGCCCCTTGCCATTTTTATAGAATCGTGGAGTCGGAATGATGCTGTTTTGCTGATTTTCTTTGACAAGGCTTAGGTTCAAATTGGCAGTGTACCTGCTTGCGGGTGTGGGCACCTCAGATTCGTCCTCAACAGTCCGCTTTAATTGTTCCGGTCGGTTAAAATCCCCAATGATCTGTTTTCCAACGGGAACAATGCCGATTTCTTTATCATGGGCATCATAGAATACGAAGTACATTCCCAAAGCTGTGTCAGTTTTCTTTATCATGAAACCTGTACCGCAATATTTGATTCGGATGGAGTCTCCCGGAAGTAGTTTGAAATTTTTGGATGGGGTCAATTTGAACCAGTCGCCATTAATATGTACAACTTTTGCTGCCCTTACTGAATCGTCAATAATTGGAGTTGGGGGCATCTGGGAAAAAAACATGGCCCACCCTTTATCGCCCAAGGTCATCTTGCTCTGGTTGTAAATCGTAAAGGCAGCCAGCGCCTGAGTTTTACCCTGGTACATATTGGTAACAACTTCCCATTTTACCTTCAGTTCGGATGAGATTGGAAGGGATTTATTCTGCATTTGCGAGCAGCTGGTGAAGAGGCAGATCAAGGCAACAAGCGTTGCCGAAGAGAAAAATTTTGTCATTATAGTGTTATTAAGTAGTTGTAGTATAGTATATTAACTTGCCTAAAATTGATCAGTTCAATTTTAGGTTGATGTGATAAAAAACAGGATTGGATGATTAACTTTATCCTGAATTCAAATCCAAATTTCTTTTTAAAATTAACGAATCCGTTTTTAAAAACTACAACTATGACTGAAACAAAACGATTAATCTCCCTGGATGTCATGCGGGGATTGACGGTCGTTGCCATGATAGTGGTCAACTATCCCGGTAGCGAACTTTTTTCGTATGCACCACTGAACCATTCCAAATGGAATGGTCTCTCGCCAACCGATTTAATAGCACCAATATTTCTGTTTGTGGTGGGTGTCTCTATTGCTTTTGCCTATACAAAAAGATTGGAAATGGGGGCTCCCAAATCCGAAATGTACAAAAAAATTGTCATCAGGTCGATAAAAATATATCTGGTCGGCCTCATTCTTAACCTGTTGCCAGATTTTAATTTTGCTGATCTGAGATATACCGGTACGCTACCGCGGATTGCACTGGTATTTCTCTTTTGTGCTTTTCTGTTTTTAAATAGCAACTGGAAAAAGCAGGCATGGATTGGCTTTTCAATTTTGGTTGCCTACTGGCTGGCCATGCTGTTCATTCCAACACCAGGATACGACAAACCGATGCTGGAGCCCGGCATTAACCTCGCTGCCTGGCTTGACACAAAATTCCTGCCTGGCACTATGTGGCAAAAAACCTGGGACCCTGAGGGGATTCTCAGCACTTTTCCATCTTTTGTTTCAGGCATATCGGGCATGGTAGCCGGAAGCCTTTTGCTGGGTAAACTGGAAAAGAAGGACAAAGTAATTTACCTGATGATTGGCGGTTTTGTCTCAATTATTCTGGGTTATATCTGGAACCTGCATTTCCCCTGTAATGAAAATATCTGGAGCAGCTCATTCGTATTGATTACTTCGGGTGTTGCCGCGTTATTTCTGGGATCACTATTTTATCTGATTGATATACTCGGCATTACCAGATTTACAGAAGGTGGACTGATTTTTGGTGCCAATGCCATAACTGTCTATTTTCTGGCAGATATTTGGGCACTTTTCTTTTATGAATTCAAAATTGGAAGCGCTTCCCTGAACGAACATTTCGTGACATATTTTTCAACTTTTGGGCCTTCTCCACAGTTTTGGAGCATGATCTATGCACTGCTTTTTGTCTTGATCAATTTTATTCCGGCGCTCATCCTTTACCGGAAAAGGATTTTTATCAAGCTATAATTTAAGGAAATAGAGCAGAATGTGATGCTTCATTAAAGTATTTAGGCTTCACATTCTGTTTTTAACGATTTGCTGGCTTACTTTTCAAAACTTTTAAGAATATTGTTTGTTAAGGACATTGTAAACCTAAATTGGATTTGAGTGAATATTGACATCAACACCTTCGCCTTGGTACTTGGAATTTTCTATGCCATTCAATTTGTAATTTTTCTGATAGAGTATTATTATAACAAAAATTACAATGGGCTTGGATGGTGGTTGATCTATGCTGCATCAGCTTTTTTTGGCTTCATTTGTTTGATCTCGAGGCAGATCAAACCAATCGAACAATTGGCTGTATTTGGGCAAAATATGGCTTTCATTTTCTCGTCGTTTTTTATGTACATAGGTCTCATGAGATTCTTGGGCAAAAGGGAAAGGTTGAGCCTGATAGCCATCATTTTCGTCTTATTTTTAATTCCATTCTCCTATTTTCTTTTTTATAAGGATCTGATCCAGATAAGAACGATCATAATCTGGTCGACAGTGGGTTTAATTGCTGTTCTGTCAGCATATGACCTGCAAAAATACAAGACCAAATCGCTGGAGATTGCAACCAATATTTGTATTACAGTATTTGTGGCCCATGCGTTTTTTTCATTATCCAAAGTATTTTTTCTTTTGACTGGGAGTGTGATAAATGCTTTTGACTCACAGGTACTTGTTAACACATCGACCTATATCGAGCTATTGATTGTCTCTTTATTCTGGACTTACACGATAATCCTGCTGATCAATCACCGGTTGACGGCTGAGATGAAACTGGCCAAAGACCATTTTGAGATAATATTTAATACTACTCCGGATCCAACTGTAATTTCTGGCGTTAAAGATGGATATATTAGTTCAGTTAACCCTAAATTCAAGGAAGTAACCGGTTACAGTTCCGAGGAGGCATTGGGAAAAACGGTCTTCGATTTAAACCTATGGAACATTTTGCAGGAGCGGAAAGCTTTTGTTTCACTTGTTCAAACGCAGGGATATTGCTTCGATTATGAAGCAGAATTCAGGCTTAAAGATAAAAGTATTATGATGGGTTTGATTTCTAGTCGGATAATCACGTTGAACAATGAATCTCACATGATCAGTGTAATTAGGGATATTACCGAAAGAAAGAAAAGGGAAGAGGAGATTGTGTTGCAAAATGCCGAATTGCAGATGCTTAACAATGAGAAAGACAAATTTTTCTCCATCATTGCCCATGATCTAAAAAATCCATTCAATGCCTTTCTGGGTTTAACAGAGGTCATGGCGGATGAAATACCCAACCTACCGTTGAGCGAAGTCATTCTGCTTGCCGGTAGAATGAGGGACTCAGCGAGAAATTTATACGGACTACTGGAAAATCTTCTCTCATGGTCAATGATCAAACGGGGAATGACTAGTTTTCATCCCGAAAATTTAGCGCTACTTCCTGAAATTAATGAGAGTATCATGACTTTCCTCGATCCTGCCAACAAGAAACATATATCGCTATTGATTAATGTCGAGGGTGACATGCTGGTATATGCAGATAAAAATATGGTCAGGTCAATGATCAGGAATCTCGTATCAAATGCAATAAAATTTACGCCTGATGGTGGTTCTGTGACAATTTCTGCAGAGGTGCATCCTGATAATTTTATTCAAATTTCCATAAAAGATACAGGCATTGGAATTAGCAAAGAGATGCAGGAGTTGCTATTCAAGATAGATTCATCCACTTCGAGGAGCGGCACAAATGGTGAGCTTAGTTGCGGATTGGGATTGCATTTGTGCAAAGAGTTCGCAACCAGCCACAATGGCAAGATTTGGGTTGAAAGTCTTAATGGGGAGGGGAGTACATTTTTTATAACATTGCCTTCCGCTACACAAGTTGAGTATACCTAAATTAAGTTGTTTCTCAATCTCACAAAGTTCTCAAAAACAGTCCTTTTAAGATCCATCTCAGTCATTTTTATTTTTCCACTTACTGCATGGTAAATGGATTGGATCGAATGGTCCGAATCATCTGTTTCACAAAATAGGGCAGAGGGAGGTATATGGTTTATTGCATGGTATATCCTGGAGTTGGGATTGAGAATCATCGGCCCAACCGAAAAGAAAAATCCCCGTTTTACCAGATTCGCAGTCAATTGGTCGCTGCCATTGTAGCCGTGCAAAATCATTGGAACATGGTAATGGCTGGTCACTTCAAACATCTCCTCCCATGCTTTAACACAGTGTATGATGACGGGTTTCTCCAGGATAACTGCCTTATTTAGATGTAGTTCAAAAATATCAAGTTGAGTGTTTATCGGTATTTTGCAGACTTTGTCCAATCCGGTTTCACCCAGGGCAACTAGGTATTTACTGTCTTTGTGCATGTCCAATACCTTCGAAAGTTGCACGACCGAAAGCTTATCGGCATGCCAGGGATGAAGTCCTGCCGAATAAAGGCCGTCCGGAGCACCGGTTGCCTCATGTAACAACTGGTTGTATATCGTTATTTGACCATCCTGGTCAGATTGTTTATGTGTGTGAAAATTAATGCAATTGTACATGAATCTGATTTTGGATAATTCAATATAATACCATATCAATGAATGAGTTATCACAAAGTAGGATCACCAGGTTCATCTCAGTTCAAATTGCAATATTATTCAGATAAATGGAACTGTTCTTTGTTCTTTGTTGCTTGCCAGGCACGCTTCCAGTACCCGGATGGTCATCATAGCCTCCTCGGGTTTTACCTTTAATTCTGCCCCGTTACGGATCGTTTCATAAAGATCTTTGTAGAAATTTGCATAATTTCCCGGAATGGTCTCTATTTTGCCTTCAAAATGAGCCCCATCCAGCGTCGTATTAAGTTTACCCCAATCGCCCGGTGGTTCCTTGCCCCAATCTGGTTCATTAGGTAGTCTGTGCAACTTTAGCATCTCCTCCTGTGGATCTGTACCCATTTTAACAAAGGAGCCTTCAGTTCCATGGATGATAAACTGTGGTCCCATCTCCCTGACCAGGTAGGAGCATCTAAGGGTGGCAACAAATCCGTCATACTGAAGTCGGATATGAAATTGATCGGTTGTCCTGCCTCCTGTCCTCAATACTGAGAGGTTGGCGGTTATGGTTTTGGGTTTGCCAAAAAGTACCAACGCCTGGTCGACAATGTGTGGACCAAGATTAAACAAGACGCCGGTTCGTTCGTCACCATCCTCTTTCCATGAACCTTCCTGAATAAAATTGCGATAGCGGTCGTAGTGGCATTCGTATTCGACAACCCGCCCCAAAAAATTGTTCTCCAGTATTTTACGCACAGTTTGGAAGCCGCCGTCCTGCCGGCGATTTTGGTAGACGGTCAACAGGACATCGTTGTGTTGTGCAATTTCAATGAGCTTTTCAGCCTCCTCGCTTGTTTTGGTAAAGGGCTTTTCAACAACGACATGTTTGCCTGCTTCCATGGCCATCTTTGCCATTTCAAAGTGCAGATAATCAGGAGTGTTGATAATAACCAATTCAATTACCGGATCGTGCAGGATCTTGTCAAAATCATTTACGATGGTTGACTGTGGATAGTGTTTCTCTGATATCCTGTGATTCCTTTCCAGGATCTTGTGAATTTTGTATTGCGGAAGCACCTTCAGGGATGGTCCGTGAAATACCTGGCCCGACATGCCGAAAGAGCATAGCGCCGTTACGATTGGTTTCATTGGTAAATCTGATTGTTTTGTATTTTGTAATTCAATATTGTTTAGTTAATGTAATCCTTATGTGTTTCCTTTGTGACCTTCTATGTTGAAAAACAAATTTTAGAGCTAAAATCTTTCAATTTTGCCCTTTTCTTTTTCGTAAACCCTTTTTTAGTTCAAAATAAGTATTTTT
>JALOCD010000100.1 GCA_023228025.1 Prolixibacteraceae bacterium
GATAGCGTTGACCTCACTTCTCAATTGATTTTTGGGGCCATCCCATCCAATGGGAAATTGACCAAAGATCTTGGAATATACAAAATGGGGGAGGGCATCACAATCCCATCCATCGGTAGGCTCAGTTATGTCTTGCCAGAGGAGGTTGGAATAGATTCAGTCAGGCTTGCGCAGAAAATAGACTCCCTGGTAAGCATTGGATTAAGGGAAAAGGCCTTCCCGGGATGTCAGCTCCTACTGGCAAGAAATGGGAAGGTATTTTACCAGAAATCGTATGGATTTCATACCTATTCGAAAAATCTGGTCGTGCATGATGATGATTTGTATGATCTTGCTTCTGTGACCAAGATTTTGGCCCCGGTGCCTGCCTTGATGATGCTGGCCGATCAAAAAAAATTTGTGGTGACAAAAAAAATGAGCGAATACTGGACGGATTGGAAAGGAAGCAACAAAGAGGGGATCCTGGTTTCTGATTTGCTCTCTCACCAGGCAAGACTAAGGGCAGGTGTAATCCTTTGGCCATCGACCATGGATGTGATGGGGAATTACAAGCCCGGTTATTATGCGACTCAACCAACACCCGGATTTGATCTCCGGGTATCCGATGGGCTTTATTTGGTCGATAGTTTTAAAGATACCGTCTACAAAACCATCAGGGATTCCCCCTTGCTCAAAACGAAAAAGTATGCCTATTCTGATCTGGGTTTCGTCATCATGCCCAAAGTGATTGAGAATTTGTCGGGTGAATCTTTTGAGCTATTCCTGCACGATAAATTGTATGCCAAATTAGGTGCAGCCTCTCTGATGTACCTGCCAGCCCTATCACAGTCCAGGGATAAAATTGTGCCTACTGAAGAAGATCAGTCATTCCGACACGAATTGCTTCAGGGTTTTGTTCACGATGAAACTGCGGCGCTAATGGGAGGTGTTTCTGGAAATGCCGGTTTGTTTGGCTCTGTTGGTGATGTTGCTAAGGTCATGCAACTCTATCTCCAGAATGGGGTATACGGCAATGAAAGATACATCAACGAGGAGACCCTGAAAAATTGGACGAGCAGCCATTTTCAGAAATCGAACAACCGGAGGGGATACGGTTTCGATAAACCGGGAATTCAGATGAACAGGCATACGGGCAAAGAACGCTATCCTTCTACAGTCGTCTCAGAGCAGAGCTTTGGCCACTCGGGGTATACGGGTACCTTTGTATGGGCCGATCCCGCCAATCAGATCTTATTTGTTTTCCTGTCAAACAGGGTGTTCCCTAATCGGGATAATCACAAAATCAATAAATTACGATTACGACCATTGCTTTTGGAATCTCTTTTTAAACTTGCCGGCCAGCCCGCGATTGGGCGTTGATTAAATATGTTTTATAACAGTTATTTTATCCCCTGAACTTGACCATGATTAATTCTGTGTGTATCAAGAGGTAATACATCCTTCCTGCTGTTACAAATGTTAAAAATTCTAAATTTCAACAATCCAAATCTAAATGTTGTAACAGCGCTGTAACATTATTGAACTTTTAGTATTAATTTGGCTGAAGTGAAACGAGAAAACAAAGTTCTTCCCATAAGAATATTTATTAACTTTTTAAAAACCAATACTATGACTGAGAAAATCACATTTAATGAGTTAAGAAAAATTAAAGACACTTTGCCTGACGGTTCAATGCACCGCATCGCAGAAGAATTGGGACTGGATGTCGAGACCGTCAGGAATTATTTTGGTGGAGCAAATTACGCCCACGGGAAAAGTGTTGGCATGCACATCGAACAGGGTCCAAATGGTGGGATCGTTCTGTTGGATGATACAACCATTTTGGAAAAAGCCCAGGAGATTCTTCACGGGCATTGAACGATACCTTATTAAATATCTAAAAACTGCTCCGGTTTCGGGGCATTTTTTTTAATTCAAGCGCCAAAATGAACGGTAAATTTTTTCTCTTTATTCTCCTGATACTTCCTGGTTTTTCTATGGCCAAGCCTAAAGAAATCAAATTGTTCAATGGTAAAGATCTTTCCAATTGGGAGATTTACCTCAGTCCGTCCGGGGCAAAGCCTTCCGAACCCCTGTTTGATATTGTTCAATTAAACGGCGAAAGCCTTCTCCGCATTTCAGGGGAGGTCAACGCTTCGCTTGCATCCAAAAAAGAGTACGAAAATTATCACCTTCGGATGGTTTTCAGGTGGGGTGACAAGGTTTTTAAGCAGCGCAATTCCGGTATACTGTACCATAGTTTTGGCCCTTTTGGAGATGGCCTTGGCGTGTGGATGAGCGCTCACGAATTTCAGCTTTGCACAGCCAAAATGGGTGATTCCTACTGCATGGGAAACAGTTATTTTGAAATACCTGCACTTAAGGATGCGGAAGGGAAAAATTACCATTATGCGCCGGGAGGGGTAATTTCCAAATTTGGCGCAAATCTCCCCGCCAAAAACTGCTCAAAATTGGAAGATCACGAAAAACCGGTTGGTGAATGGAATGTGGTCGATCTCTATTGTGTCGGACGCAAATCAATGCATTTGGTAAATGGCAAGGTCAACATGGTTAATTCCAATTCAGGCAGGATCGAAAAGGATGGTTCCATTTTGCCCCTTTCAAGAGGGAAAATTCAAATTCAGTCGGAGGGTGGAGAGCTTTATATTCGGAGCATTACGCTCGAAAAGATTTCAAAGTTCCCATATGAATTAGAATAAAGAAAAGGGGAATTTCATGTAAATTACCCCCATTCTTTATTGATTAAAAATCAGAATAGTCTGTCGGATTCAGAAACAGGATTACTGATTTAGAGACTGTATTTTTGTATTCTGCCATTCCTGAGAGTTTTTTCCAGTCGGGATGATTTCTGAAAGCGTCCCAATGGGCCTTACGGGATTCCATATCCGAAAAAGTGGTCATGTACATGAGATTTGGCATTGTACTGCCAGAAACTACTTCAGCGTAGAAGACAGCGTTAAAATTCAGACTGCTGAATATTTTCATCTCGCCCCCTTCATTAAACATTTGAACCTTTTTGCGGAATAGATTTTCGGTAGGACCTTCGTAACTTCTTAATTCATAAATTCTTGCTGAAGGTGCGGTTTGAAATTTCGGCAAGACAAAATTTGGGGCATCAGGGAATGCCCTTAAAAGGATTGACTCTTTACGGGCAAATGGAACCATGTCAAAAGGAGCGCCAAGAAAATCAATGCCACTCTTCTGAAATTCTGCGTCTTTAATCAAAACATCCTGGATTTTGGCAAAATGCTCCAGAGAAGCAAAAGGAACCCAAACATAGACACGTTTGCCTGATGTTGTATCCTTCTCGATGGGTTTAAAGACTCCCACACTCTTAATACCTGCCCTGTGTAGAGCGGGCAAGTAGGCATTTTTCAGAAAATTGTCCACCTTTTCCTCCTGGGCTTTACCAGTTAACCTGTAGACCTGAATTTGATAATAATCGCGCGATTTTGCCATTCCTGAATTTGTAAGGAAAGTGACAAAAAAGGCCATCAACATCAAGGGTAAAATTGAAATCCTGTAAAGCTTCTTCATCTTTTTTTTATTAATTGTTGATATGCCGTTATTTTTTTGTGATGAAATTAGGGATATCTTGAGAATATATTGTTTACGAATTCAAGCAGGCCATCATTGTTTGGTTAATATCAGCGGGTATACTGACGCATAAGATTTCAAGATAAAATTAATAATTATTCGAAGTCCACGCCAATTCTTACCCCCTCCAATCAATTCATATTGTTATCATTTGTTCAAAAAATATTGGAATTGCGTTTCATGGGATCGGAATAAACGACTATTATGGGTGAAGAATATTACCTGAAGTGTTGGTTATCAAACTTAAAAGAGAGTTGTAGAATATTCGTTGGTAAGTAAATGTGTTATAAAACAGAAAAGAACAATTTAGATTCATATCGAATTATAAGTATTAAATACATTTATAAATTTGCCAGTCTTGCCTTGTAAAAACATGTAAAGTGACTGTCCTTTTAAATGCGATCAGAAATTTATAAAAATCACCCCAAACACTATGTCGCCGTCGATTGTGCGATCTTTGGATATGAGGATGCAGTTTTAAAGCTTCTACTTTATCCTCGTGCATTCGAACCTGCAAAAGGGAAATGGTCGTTGATGGGTGGATTTGTTCAGGAGGATGAATCTCTTGAGGATGCGGCGAGGAGGGTCCTATTGCAGACAACCGGACTGTACAATATTTTTCTGGAGAAAGCCACTGCTTTCTCCGAGCCAAACAGGGATCCGGGATCCCGGGTTATCAGCATGACTTTTGTAGCGCTTGTTCGCATTGACTTGCATGACAAAGAGTTGGTCAAGGAGTCGGGTGCAAAATGGTGGCCTGTGACCAAATTGCCGGAATTGATATTTGATCATGCGGCAATGGTTCAAAATGCGCTGGATTTGCTGCAACAAAAGGCTTTGATTAATCTTATTGGTAAAGAATTGCTGCCTGAAAAATTTACCTTGACGCAATTGAGAAATCTTTATGAGGCGATATTCCAAAAAGCGCTTGATCAAGGAAATTTCAGGAAGAAAATACTCGCTCTGGAAAAAATTGAAAGATTGGATGAAAAAAATACTGCTGAATCCAAGAAGGGTGCCTTCTACTACCGGTTTTGTATCCCCAACCTTTCATGATTTCATTGTCATTTTTAGCATAACTCCCATCTTTTATTGAAAAAATTTGAACATAATCTCGTGTCTATTTGTTATCCGTTAACTGCTTGATCCCATTTCAAATACAACAGGACACATTTCATTTATTGACAATTGGTTACTGAAAAGAAGGATGTAAAAATCTTATTTTATTCATTAAAAGGGTTTATACGAAAAGGTAATTGATAACCGCTCGGTGATTAGTTTTAGTTCATCATGGGAAAGCAGGATATATCCAGAGAAGGGTTTTTGAAGGACATTAAGGAACTTAAGCTTGAAATTAGCTCATTAAAACAATTGCTTCAAAAGCAAGTTGAGGAAAGTAAAGAAATTGAACAGGCTTTACGTTTAAGTGAAGAGAGATATCGGCTTCTGTCAGAGTTGTCTCCCGAAATGATTTACTTAATTGATAAAAATGGGTATATCCTTTATGTCAATTCAGCCGCTGCGGCCACATTAAAATCATCCGCGACGGAAGTGATGGGGAAGCATTTGACCGATGTATTTTCAAACGAAAATGCGCGATCACACTTGGCAGCTATTAAGAAAGTAATAGCCTCGGGACAAAAAATCCAAAATGAAATTTTGGAAAAATTTCCAATTGGTGAAATCTGGATTGAAGCCAGTTTATCTCCTTTGTTCAATGATAAAAATGAGATAACAGCTGTTTTGGGAATCACAAACGATATTACTTCCCGGAAAAGTGCAGAAGAAGCCATTCAGGAGAGCTACCGGTATTCACGCAATCTCATAGAAGCAAGTCTTGATCCTTTGGTAACAATAGACAAATTTGGAAAAATAACAGATGTAAATCATGCAACTGAAACCGTAACCGGCGTAACACGGGAAATCTTGGTTGGCAGCGATTTTTCGGATTATTTCACTGATTCGGATAAGGCAAGGGTTGGCTACAATGAAGTTTTCAACAAAGGTTTTGTCAAGGATTATCCTCTTTCAATACGGCACATAAATGGCCAAATAACCGATGTGCTTTACAATGCTTCGCTGTACCAGAACAAAGATGGTTCCACAGCCGGAGTCTTTGCAGCTGCCCGGGACATTACAACCAGGAAGGCGATTGAAGAAAAACTCAGGAAATTATCGCAGGCTGTCGAACAGAGCCCAGTCTCCATAGTCATAACCGATACAAACGGAAGCATCGAATATGTGAATCCCAAGTTTACTGAGATAACAGGATATAGTTTTGAAGAATCGATAGGTCAAAATCCAAAAATTTTAAAATCTGAAACCAAGAAAAGTGAAGATTATGCAGAGTTGTGGCAAACGATTCTTTCGGGAAAGATTTGGAGCGGCGAATTTTATAACAAAAAGAAAAATGGGGATTATTATTGGGAAAATGCGACAATTTCACCTATCCTAAATGAGCAAAATGAAATCTCACATTTTCTGGCGATTAAGGAAGATATTACCCAAAGGAAACTGGTAGAACAAGAATTGTTAAAAGCCAAAGAAATGGCAGAAGAGAGCGACCAACTCAAATCCGCTTTTCTTGCCAATATGAGTCACGAGATCCGGACTCCGATGAATGGAATACTTGGGTTTGCCGAACTCTTGAAAGAACCGAACCTTTCTGGAGAGGAACAGCAAGAATATATTAAGATCATTGAGAAGAGCGGTATAAGAATGCTTAACATCATTAACGATATCATAGATATATCCAAAATAGAATCAGGGCAAATGAAGTTACATATGAATGAGTCGAATATAAACAGCCAGGTAGACTACATTTATACCTTTTTCAAACCGGAAGTTGAAAAAAAAGGGATGAAATTAATCATGAAAAATTCATTGCCTGATGAGGAAGTCATTCTAAAAACGGACCGTGAAAAGCTCTTTGCGATACTTACAAATTTGGTAAAAAATGCCATTAAATACAGCGAATCGGGGAATATAGAATTTGGATATGAAAAAAAGGGCAAATACCTGGAATTTTATGTAAAGGATAGCGGTATTGGAATTAAAAAAGAGAGACAAACAGCCATATTTGAACGTTTTGTTCAGGTAGATATCTCGGATATAAAAGCCAGGCAAGGCGCGGGATTGGGTTTGACAATCACTAAATCATACGTTGAAATGCTTGGTGGTAAAATCTGGGTAGAAAGTGAAATAGGGGTTGGTTCTACATTTTATTTTACCATACCATTTGAAAAAGCGGAGGATAGATCCGGTACTGACATTGACCTTAAAGAGGTAAAACAAAAAAATCCCATGGAAAACTTAAAGATTCTTATTGCAGATGATGATGAAATTTCAGAATTGTTGATCTCAAAAGTCATCAAGTCGTTTGGACGGGAAATATTGAAAGTTACTTCCGGAGACGAAGCCGTCGCAGCATGTCGCAACAACAGCGACATTGATTTGGTTTTGATGGATATTCAACTACCTATTCTGGATGGTTATGAGGCCACGCGCCAAATCCGGCAATTCAATAAAGATGTGTTTATTATTGCCCAAACTGCATATGCTTTGGCCGGCGACAGGGAAAATGCACTAGAAGCTGGATGTAATGAATATATTACAAAACCCATCAACAGGGATGAGTTGCATGCTTTGATCCGCAAATTTTGTAAAGGGAAAGATTGAGAAGGGTCAAAAAGTAATGCTGGATTTTGATCTGGCAGAAATGTACGGCACCGAAACAGCCCAGCTAAACGGGCTGTCAGAAGAAACATCGAGCGTTTTGAGGGTGACGATTTTATGTTTGAACTAACCAGTGAGGAGCTTTCAAGATGCCAAATTGGCACCTTGAACAAGGGCCGTGGAGGCAATATAAAATATTTGCCATTCGCATTTACCGAATTAGGGGTGTCTATGCTTAGCAGTGTTCAGTAGGCTAGATACTTTACAAAAAGAGCTCAAAGAAGGCCACTTCAGCCCATTTTTCATTATTTGTTTTATAAGTTGTTTTATAAATACAAAAGACACCTACTCGAATTAACGTGTAAGTGTCTGAAATCTAGGTGGGAACTGCTGGATTCGAACCAGCGACCCTCCCGACGTGAAGTCGGGATGCTCTGAACTCAGTGGCCGGTACTCTCAATAAGCTTTTGAATCATTTTTCTGCTTTTCCAACCTTTAATGGTTTTTTCTTTTTGAGCTGCAAGATCATAGCATTCAAATGACTCAGTGAAAACGACCTTCCAGTCCTTAGCCTTAGCTGTGAATCCATCGTGGTTTGACAAGTGCTTTTCTATCCGCTCCTCTAAAGAATTTCGTGTAGATCCAATGTAATATTTGTCAAGCTGTTGCGAATGCAAAATGTAAGTGAATGCCATAACGGTGGAAATTAAAAAAGGGTTACCACCAACGCGATAACCCTTCATGTGGGAACTGCTGGATTCGAACCAGCGACCCTCTGCTTGTAAGGCAGATGCTCTGAACCAGCTGAGCTAAGCTCCCTTTTTTCTTTAAAAGTGTTGCAAAGATAGCCCTTTTTTTGCTTTCACAAAAAAATCAGTAAAAAAACGCCAAAAAAATTCTGATTGAATTTAGGCTTTTGCTATCTATTTGTGTATGTGGGTTTTATGGAGTCTATTGATATCAAATAACTTTTGTAACGGTCCAATTCAGCGATTCGTTCTTCCTGACTCATCCTGGCAGGACTCCAGCTGATAAATGGTGGCAAAACCGTCATGCCTGCAAAATAGAACATACCATGGTGGATAGGGAACAATATGACAGCAGGATTACCATTGCTGGTTGCGGTATAGGCGATTTCCGGTCCACCGGTTGTCATGGTAACAAAGGCAGTTTTTTCTTTGAAGGCCCCATTTTCATAAACTCCCCGGCCATCTCCGTAGACCAGTCCCATGGCAAATACCCGGTCGACCCATCCCTTGAGGATTGCAGGCAAGCCAAACCACCACAAAGGGAAATTGAAGATCAGCAGATCGCACCAGACCAATTTGTCCATCTCTTTCTTTAGGACATTTGTAAAACTATCTGTCTTGCATGCATTTATCTGCTCTGCCTGGTATTTGAAGAAGTCAGGATTGGATAGGTTTTTAAAATCGCGCGGACCACCAACAGGATCAAAACCCATTGCATAAAGATCACTCTCCTGCACCAGATCTCCTTGGTTCGTAAAGTATTGCAGGGCAACACTTTTTAGACTCGAACAAAACGATTGTTGCTCGGGATGTGCGTGGATAATCAGTACCTTTTTCAATGTTTTAAATATGTTATCTGGTTTATTCTTGCCGGCCTGCAGTGAAACATACCATCCAGTTAATACCAAATTGGTCCGTAAAAAAGCCAAAACATTTAGAGACTGTTTAAATTTACATTTTTAATCCCGGTAGGGATTTAATGTGGGTAGAAATTTAGTCCCCAATGATAATATCGTCCCGTATGGGACGATATGGATCTTCAATCATCTGCTTTCTACCCACATATTATACCTCCGGTATATGAAATTACAAAATTAAAACAGTTCCGTAATCCTTTTATACTTAATTGACGGGATTTGGTTACGACTGCCTATTTCAGCGCAGCAAAGAAATCATTCCCCTTGTCGTCGACAATAATAAACGCCGGAAAATCGACTACCGTGATTTTACGGATCGCCTCCATGCCGAGTTCAGGAAAATCAATTACCTCAACCGATTTGATGCTGTTTTTGGCCAATATTGCTGCCGGACCGCCAATCGAGCCAAGATAAAAGCCTCCATATTTTTTGCAGGCCGCTGTTACCTGGTTGGACCTGTTTCCTTTGGCCAGCATGATGAGGGAACCGCCCAGCGACTGGAACAACTCTACGTAACTGTCCATCCGGCCTGCCGTGGTAGGACCGAAACTGCCGGAAGCCATCCCTTTGGGTGTTTTGGCAGGGCCAGCATAATAAACCGGATATTTTTTAAAGTATTCAGGCATCTCCTCTCCCTTGTCGATCATCTCTTTGATGCGGGCATGGGCAATGTCCCTGGCCACAATGAGGGTTCCTTTCAGGCTTAAACGTGTTTTGACCGGATATTTAGAGAGCTCTTTTCTTACCTCCTCCATAGGTCGGTCCAGATCGATTTCAACAGATGGCTGCAGATAGGGAGCCGTTTTGGGCAGGAAGCGTTGCGGGTTCGTCTCCAGTTGCTCCAGGAAGATCCCGTCTTCCGTGATTTTTGCCTTGATATTGCGGTCTGCGCTGCAGCTTACGCCTATCCCTACAGGACAAGAGGCCGCATGGCGTGGCAAACGGATCACACGAACATCGTGGACGAAATATTTGCCGCCAAACTGGGCGCCAATTTCGCTCTTCTGGCAGATGGCAGTGATTTTCTCTTCCCATTCAAGGTCCCGGAATGCCTGACCGCCTTCGTTCCCCGAGGTTGGCAGGTGGTCGAAGTACCCGGTGGAAGCTTTTTTAACAGTCGCCAGGGTGGCCTCGGCGGAGGTACCACCGATAACGACTGCCAAATGGTAAGGCGGACAGGCTGAAGTGCCAAGATCTTTGATTTTTTCCTTGATAAAATTGGTCAGGGTTGCCTCGTTCAGCAACGATTTTGTCATCTGGTAGAGGAATGTTTTGTTGGCTGAGCCTCCGCCTTTTGTGATAAACAAAAATTCGTAGGCATTGCCTTCTGCAGCATACAGATCAATTTGTGCGGGAAGGTTGTTGCCGGTGTTTTTCTCGTCGAACATGGTTAATGGAACCACCTGGGAATATCTAAGGTTGCGATCACGGTAGGTTTCATAGATCCCTTTGGAGAGGGATTTAGCGTCGTCGTGACCTGTCCATACGTTCTCACCTTTTTTCCCAATGACGATGGCTGTTCCGGTATCCTGACAGGTCGGTAGCTCACCTTCAGCGGCAACAACCTGATTTAATAGCATGGTGTGGGCCACGAAAATATCGTTATCGCTTGCTTCGGGATCTTGAAGGATGTGCGATAGTTTCTCAAGGTGGGATGCCCGCAGGTAAAAAGATACATCGGCAAAGGCTTCCCGTGCAAGGAGTTCCAACCCTTCAGGAGCAATTTTCAGTATTTTTCTTCCATCCGCCACGATGGTGCTGACAAAATCTTTGGTAAGCAGACGGTATTGGGTGTCATCCGATTTTACGGGGAAAGGTTTCTGGTAGTTGAAATCAGACATGGTATAGAATTTATTGAAGTTTATCCGATTCAAAGATAAAGAAACCATACTCATCCTTCAATGCCATTTCAACCATCTTTTTGGCAACCTTGTCGACATGGATGGCTTTGTACTTTGCAGGAATCATAAAATCAAGCGATTGCATCATCCAGCTTGCCAGTTTTTCGCCGATTCTTTTTTCGGTTCGGGGTCCCAAGAGAAGGGAGGGCCTGAAAATCCCCAGTCGGGGGAAACCGATTGCCTTAAGGTCATTCTCTATTTCACCCTTCACTTTGTTGTAAAAGATGGAAGAGGAAGGACTTGCCCCCATCGAACTAACCACGAAAATCCCTGTGGCTCCCAATGAAAGCGCCTTCCGGGCAAAGGATAGCACATAATCGTGGTCTACCTTGTAAAACGCACTCTTGCTTCCCGCCTTCGCAATGGTAGTGCCCAGGGTGACAAAGGCATCATCCACTTTGAATTCTAAATTTAGCGTCTCGAGGCGATCAAAGTCAGCAACATGCTGAAAAAGATTGGGATGAGCCAAATCGATCTCCTTTCTTACCAGGATATGCACCGTCTCATATTCAGGCATCTGAAGAAGCATTTTGACCAAAGATGATCCAACAAGACCGGAAGCGCCGGCAACCAAAGCGGTTTTCATGGTTTGAAATGTTTGAAATGTTTGAAATGTTTGAAGGGTTTGAAGGGTTTGAAGGGTTTAAAATGTTTGAAAACGATCCGGTCCCTGAGCGAAGTCGAAGGGTCGAAGGGTTAAAACAGATAGTGTAGCCCAATGTATAATCCGGAATCACCGTCCTGTTTGTTTGCTGCAATGCCGTAATCAATGGCTATGACGAAGTTTTGGTTCATGGCAAGCCTCAGTCCGGCTCCATAAGTCGCATGCATCTTTTCAGCACCCGGATTAAAATAGTCATAGGGGTTCTCAGGCAGCAAAAGTATAATAGGTAAGGCAACCTTCCTGGTAACCTGTCCCATATCGAGGAAGGTATTCAATCCCCAGTAGAATTTTTGTTTGATGAAATTCATCCGGGCAAATTTCCACCTCAATTCGAAATTACCGTAAACAACGCCATCTCCCACAACCCTATCCCTTCTGGCGCCACGCAGATATTTGGATCCGCCCAAACCGATGGTGGCATATCCGGTCATCGCAGTAGTAATCATTTGCGGTTCCATGTAAAATGGCACCCGCCCGCCCAGGGTCTGTTGCCAGCCAACGCGGTAAGCTAAGGAGAGGTCATTGGGGATGAGTGTAAAGTATTGCCTGTGGGTCAGCGCAAACCGGGTAAAGCCGGATTCTGACCCAAGAAATGTTGGGACTGCTGTAATGACGGCTTCCGTCCACATTCCTTTCATCGGATTGACCTTGACGTTACGCGTATCGTAGACAATACCCGCTTTGAGTTCAGGAATGAACCCACCATTGGCCTCTCCTGGCTTGATGATCCCCCAATCGATGTACTTTTCATAAAGCCCGGGCTGAGATTGCACACTTGGCAATTTATTCGCATCACTTTTGTTTTTGTTCAGACGGTCAATATCTACCGACGATAGGGAAAAGTTAAGCAGGTTGATCCCGCCGATCCATTTAAATTTCGAATCTCCAATTTTGTGTTGAAAATCTACCTTAAAGCGGAAAAGATTCTGTTGAAATTTATAGAACATACGGGTTTTGTAGGCTGAAGATTTATCGTCTTCCCAGTTTTTATTCAATACCGATTCAAACCCGTTGAAGCCGTAAAAATCATTTGCCTGATCGGGCAAATAGGTGAGATCGAGGGAAAGGTCGAAATTCTTGATCAGTTGATCGGAATTGTAATAGAACCGGTAGACACCACTGCCTTTCGTAAAGTGGGATACCTCAAAATAAAGCGATTGATTGTACGCCGGGAACCGCTTCCCATTACCATAATCGAAAAAATTCACAAGAGCGCCATATTGAAATCCCAAATCGGTATCAAAGGAGATGGCCGGAAGCGCTCCAAAATTCCATCCCGTTTTAATCGAATCCGATTTTTCTTTGGAACCTTTGTCTGCTGCAACAGACTGAAGTGCACTGACTGAAAGCAGTAACACCGCGAATAACAATCTTTTCAAAATCATAGGTAGAGAGGTTACATCGTTAATCCATTACGAATATCAGATATTTTTTTCAATTATCTTCAACTCTTCAAAGGCAACAACGTATAAGAGGTAAATTTTGGTTCTGTCAGAAAATTTCTGCAGATAATTCTTACACAGAGTTACACAGAGGAGCACAGAGTTTCACAGAGAACAATATAAAAAGTAAATCAATTAGTGAAATAGAATTTAATTAAGTAATGGGAAAGCAATAATGCCTCATTTCCCCGAAATCTGACCCCTCTAAATCTCCCCCAGGGGGAGACTTTAGATTCGTGTTCAGATCAACTTCAGTGCCTTAATCCCCTCTTTTGGAGGGGTTGGGGGAGGTCAAATGACGAAAGTCTGAAGTATGACATTATTTTCTTCTTATCACTTAAACAGCATACAAACAAAATATTAACGTTTTATAATTACTACATTTCCACATTTTCCAATTTTCAAATTATTTTACCATGAAATTTATAGGGGCTCATGTGAGTGCGGGCGGGGGTGTAGAGAATGCCCCGGTCAATGCAAAAGAGATTGGGGCGAATGCTTTTGCCCTCTTTACCAAGAACCAACGACAGTGGATTTCTCCTCCTCTGACATCAAAATCTATTTCGACTTTTAAGGCAAACTGTGAAAAGCTGGGTTTTCTGCCGGAGATGATTCTCCCACACGACAGCTATCTGATCAACCTGGGCCATCCGGAAGAGGAGCCCCTTGCAAAATCCAGGGAAGCTTTTCTGGATGAGATGCGGCGTTGTGAACAACTGGGGTTGAAATTGCTCAACTTCCATCCCGGCAGCCATCTGCAAAAGATTGAGATCTCCAAATGTCTGTCAACCATTGCAGCATCGATCAACTTCGTTCTTGACAAAACGAAGGGTGTGACTGCTGTCATTGAAAATACAGCCGGTCAGGGTTCGAATGTTGGTTACATCTTCGAACAGATCGCCGAGATTATTTCACAGGTTGAGGACAAATCGAGGGTGGGTGTCTGCATTGATACCTGCCATACCTTCACTGGGGGGTACGATTTAAGGGTAGAGGAAGCTTACAATCATACATGGAACAAGTATGGCGAAGTGATCGGATTCAACTATCTCCGGGGTATTCACCTGAACGACTCCAAAAAGGAGCTGGGTTCCCGTGTAGATAGGCACGACAGTGTGGGCAAGGGCTTAATCGGTATTGAGATGTTCAAAATGTTGATGAGAGATGATCGTTTTAACCAAATTCCCATCATTCTTGAAACCCCGGACGAAACGCTGTGGGCGGAGGAAATCCGGCTGCTGCGCAGCTTTGAAGGATGAATTAAAGATTAAAAATTAAAAATTAAAAATTACAAATTTCGCTTTATCTGTAATTTGTAATTTTTAATTTGTAATCTTTAATTTTTAATTTGTAATTACTCGGTGATCCCCTTCCACTTATCTGTCCTGAACGGATCAGCAGGCAAACCCTCGCTGTTATAAAGATTGGCATCAGCCGGATTATTGGCCCAACCATAGCGAACTGCAACAGGTTCTGCAACATCAGGAGAACTCACTTCTACCGTATTTGTTCCGGTGATTGTTGCTTTTGCCCAAACGAATTTGTGATTGGCGCCTGCTACAGTAAAACCTTTAACATAGCCGTATTTGTCTTTGGCTTTCAACCCCGTTCCAACATGGTCGAAAGAAAGCTCTATCTTTTTGCCTGACAATTTCATCGTGTTGAATACAGGACCCATATTTTCAATATTCTGATGGTAAGCGACATGCAATGCAGAGAGCGCTAGCCTTTTCCCAACTGTCTGTTTGTCTTTGGGGTGAATGTCAAGTGCATCGCCGATATCAATGGCCGAAGCCATTCCGGTATTTGGTAAAGAAAGGGTCATGGATTGGGCTTCACGCAATTCGGCCCAGGTGCTCTCGGAAGGAATTGAGTCGGCAGGTGTAAAATTGGCCAGTTGAACGAATAGGAAGGGGAAATCACCCTGGTTCCATTGCGTTCTCCAGTCTTTGATCAATTCGGGAAAAAGTCGACGGTACTGAAATGACCTTCCTGCATTGCTTTCCCCCTGGTACCAGATTGCGCCTTTGATCCCATAAGGCACAAGCGGATTGATCATGCCGTTGTACAACAGCGTAGGAAAGGAATTAGGACTAAGCGTGCTGTTTATTTTGAGAACCCCGATCTTGTATTGCCAATCGCCGGCCAATGGAATACTCCCAGCGTCGGAATGGATACTCAAATCAGTGGCATTTCCATATATTCCTCCATTGCCACCTATGTCTTCCACCCTGACAGTGATGTTGTTCATCCCGGCCTTCAATACGCCGGCGGGGATGGTATAAATTCGTCTGGCTTCAGCCTTCAGTTCAGTTGAACCTACTTTGACCCCATTCACATAAGTCACATCAGAGTCGTTGATTTTTGACAATTCGATGGTTGCACGCTGACCGGCTAAGGCCGCATCCACGACGATGTTTTTTCTAAACCAGATAATGCCGTCAACCCCCTGCAATCCGTTATTTTCGATAAACCCGGGAAGGGGCATGGTTTTCCAGTTATGATCGTCCATTTCGGGTGCTGCCCACACTGGTTGGTTATCTTTGGTTCCCTGATCGGTGGTCGCATACTCTCCAAATCGGTCACGGAGCTCTTTCTCCATGCTTTTGCTATACTCTTTCAGATCAATCTTCTTCAGATTTTCAAGCGAACGGGCAAAATCGGGATCTCCGGAAATGGTTTCCGGACTGATCCAGGTTTCAGCAACAGTACCGCCCCACGACGTATTGATCAGACCGATCGGCACTTTCAGTTTCAGGTAAAGGGCCCGGCCAAAGAAATAGGCCACTGCAGAAAAACGCGGTACTGAGACGGGTGAACATTGCCACCATTCGCCCTCCTCCAAATTTTCTTCCGGGTTCTGTGCCATCCTTTGCTTGACCGTGAAAAGGCGGATCTCCGGATAATCTGATGCCGCAATCTCTTCCTTAGGGTTGAGTGCGGAATAGAGATTGACCGCCATGTTTGATTGGCCCGAACATACCCAAACTTCACCAATCAATATATTTTCGATGGTGCGGAGATTTTTGCCTTTGATAACCATATTGTATGGGCCTCCATAGTTCATGGCCTGCAGGCTAACCCTCCATTTTCCGTCTTTCCCGGTTTTTGTAGTCACAGTTTTGTTGTTGAAGGTCACACTTACCTTCTCGCCCGGAGAAGCCCATCCCCAAACAGGAATTGGAATGCCTTGCTGCAAAACCATGTTGCAGTTAAAGAAAGGAGGAAGAACGACTTGCGCTCCGGCAATGTTGGAGAACATTAGGAGAATAATTAGAAATCTCCAACTTAGAATTATTTTTTTCATCTGTTTGGTCTAATTGATTTGAGTTTTAGAGACTGTTTAAATTTACATTTTTTATCCCGGTAGGGATTTAATGTGGGTAGAAAATTAATCCCCAATGATAATCTCGTCCCGTACGGGACGAAATGGATCTTCAATCATCTGCTTTCTACCCACATATTATACCTCCGGTATATGGATTTACAAAATTTAAACAGTTTCTTA
>JALOCD010000101.1 GCA_023228025.1 Prolixibacteraceae bacterium
TAATGTTTCAAAACTAAGTTATTGAACATGTAACAGGGCGGGTCTTTCTGGGACAATGCGCGACTTTTCAGTGACTTATGACAGAAATCGGTACGATTTTTACTTTTCGATTCACCGTACCGATTTAGTACCGGGTTTATCGTTAAAATTGGCTTTTCTTTGTCTTTTGGTTGGTATAGGTAAAAAGACAAAAGCCCTCTAAACGTTGAATTTAGAAGGCTTTTCCTGATTTGTCGGTAAAGTGTCTTTTACCTTTTGTGACCCAGCTGGGGCTCGAACCCAGGACCCCATCCTTAAAAGGGATGTGCTCTACCTGCTGAGCTACTGAGTCATCCTTGTAATTCCTTTGTTTTTCAAAGGCACGGCAAAGATAGCCCATTTTTTTTAAACACCCAATGCAGCCTTAAAAAAAAATGATTTTCGATAAAATATTTTGCATATACCTTAATATCAATCAGATACAAAAATAAATTGACTATATATTTTAATCCGCTAAAAAGCGCTACTTTTGTATCAACAATAGGATTAAACGGTAAAATAAGTACTTAACTAATTGTCAATGAACGGTAAAGTAGTAATTATAACTGGAGCCTCTTCAGGTATAGGCCGTGCACTGGCTATAGAATACGCGAAACGGGGTGCCTCACTTTCCCTGGCCGCCAGAAGAATTGACAGGTTGAATGAGCTTCAAACAATCCTCAAACCATCGGAAGTACTGGTCACACAGACTGATGTTACCAGCGAGTCGGCATGCAGGGAGCTTATAGAATGTACCATCCGGAGATTTGGACGGGTTGATGTTTTAATCAACAATGCCGGCTTGTCCATGCGGGCCCTTTTTGACGACATTGATCTGAATAGTTTCAAACAGGTAATGGATGTGAATTTTTATGGAACCGTCTACTGCACCAAATATGCGCTTCCGTTTTTGATCAAAAGTAAAGGTTCTCTGGTCGGCATTATCTCAATTGCCGGACATGTTGGCCTACCGGCCCGTTCGGCCTATTCTGCCTCTAAATTTGCTGTTCGCGGGCTGTTGGATACCATCCGACTTGAAAATTTGTACACAGGTCTTCATGTATTGGTTGCTGCTCCCGGTTTTACGACCTCCGAGATAAGAAAATCAGCGCTGAAGGCTGATGGAAAACCGCAAGGGGAAACTCCCAGACAAGAAGAGAAAATGATGAGCGCGGAGGTTTGCGCTCATTTGGTGGTGAATGCCATTGAGAAGAGGAAGAGATCTCTCGTGTTGACATTTAAAGAGGGAAAGCTCTCCGTGTTTCTGGGCAAAATCTTTCCCAATTTATTGGATCGGCTTACATTCTCACACATGGCCAAGGAGCATGATTCACCGCTGGTTAAAAAATTCTGAGTAAAGCATCTTGCACAACAAGTAATCTGATTATATCCCTACTGTCTGAAGGTAGATAAAGAAAGCAACGGCGACCAGGATGACGCCCAATCCAATGATCTTGTTTGCCCAGTAGAGTGTACTAATGGTTAATTTGTGCCTGAATAGATTGGCAAAACCGGTGATGATGAACCACCACAAGGATCCACCAATAAAAATACCTCCAAATGTCAGCAATGCTTCCAAAGGCCTTGAGAATTGTAAGACGATGCTGTATCCTGTGAAAATAGCCATGAAAACAAAGACGGATAGCGGATTAGACAAGGTCACAAGAAAGGTGGTCAGGAAATCCTGCAGGTGCGAAGAACCCCTTCGTTTGTAATCTTGAATCTGCTTCGTTGGATTTGACCTGAAAATATAGATTCCCAGCAGAAGCAAAACAAAGAATCCAACCAATTTAAAGTAAAGTTCGTAGGCCCTGATAAAATCGATAATGATAGAGAGGCCAAATCCAGCCACCAAGGCATAAACAGTATCCGCGGTAGCAATACCTATCCCGGAAAAAATGCCAGACTTCCAATTCTTGTTAACAGTCCTTTGAATACACAAAATTCCCAGTGGTCCCAATGGGATGGATACGGCAAGACCGGTAACAACTCCTTTCCACAGCAAATTAAAATCCATAAATACAAAAATAGGGGAATTTCTTATTTCTAGATGCTTTCTGCAAAAATCAGCAAGTTATCCAGAGATATTTGGTTATTTTTAGGCGGTTAACGCCAACATGAAATCCAGTTTTTTGATTGTAAAACTTAAAAGACTTGAAGGTGAAAAAAAATATTTACTTGATTCTTTTCTTTATGATATTCAGTCATTATTCTCAATCACAAACTATTGTGAAACTTTGGCCGGATGGAACTCCTGGTCCTGTTGTCTGTCCTAAACCAGAAGAGACTTTTGAAGGCAGGAGAGTACGATATGTGTCTGAACCTACTTTGACTGTTTATTTACCTGCCAGAGAGCAAAACACGGGGGTTGCATTAATAGTTTGCCCGGGTGGAGGTTACGGCATGGAGGCCATGGACCACGAAGGTTATGATGTAGCTGAATTTCTTCAAAGCCATGGCGTTGCCGGAATCGTATTAAAGTACAGATTGCCTTATGGACATTCGGAAATACCGCTTCAGGATGCCCAGCAGGCGATGAGAATGGTAAGGTTGCACGCAGAAAAGTGGGCTGTCGATCCCACAAAGATAGGAATCGCAGGGTTTTCTGCAGGGGGACATTTGGCATCCACCCTTTCAACCCACTTTGATACAGGTGATAAGGATGCAAATACTCCAATTGGTAAGTTAAGCTGTCGCCCTGATTTTTCTGTTCTCCTTTATCCTGTAGTAACCTTTAAAGAGGAGTGGGGCCATATGGGATCCAGGGAAAATTTGATTGGCAAAACCAATGACTGGAAGATAATTGAAAAATTCAGCAACGAATTGCAGGTAACCAAACAGACGCCGCCTGCTTTTATCGCACTAGCGGATGATGATACCGGTGTTAAACCACGAAACAGTATCGAATATTATTTGTCATTGAAAAGGGAAGGTATCCAGGCCGAGCTACACATTTTCAGGGAGGGCGGACATGGATTTGGGATGCACAAAACCGGCAAAGCACACGATCAATGGCCGTTGATGATGGTTGAATGGATGAAAGCCATGAAATACATCAAAAAATGATCCGGGAGACCAATCAGCTATTTTCCCATTGTCCCAAATGCGGTTCATCATTTTTTCATACCAGGGACATGGGCAGGTCTTTTAAGTGCGAAGAGTGCCAATTCCATTATTACATCAATAGTTCGGCAGCAGTAGCTTGCCTGATAATCAATGATTCAGGGGAACTTTTGCTAACCCGGAGGGCTTTTGAACCCAACAAGGGAATGTTAGACCTGCCGGGAGGATTCGTTGAACCGATGGAATCGGCTGAAGAGGCTGTTATCAGGGAAATAAAGGAGGAATTGAACCTTCGGGTTACCAAAATAAGATATTTGGTCTCATATCCGAATATGTATCCCTACTCCTATTTTGTAGTACCAACTGTTGATATGGCCTACATATGCGAAGTGGAGGGGCTCGATTGTCTTGAGCCGGATGATGATGTGGCTTCCATTGAATTTATCAGACCCGATAAAATTGATTTGAATGCTCTGTGTGCCAATAGTATGAGACAAATTATTCAGTTTTACCTCAAAAATGGGTCTTTAATTAATTATTGACGATGATAATTTCCGAGCGTATTTCCGGTTTGAGGGAAGAAATGAAAAAGTATCAGATTGATGCCTATCTGATTACAGGAACAGATCCACATCTGAGTGAGTACATCCCGTATAGGTGGAAAACACGTGAATGGATCAGCGGATTTTCCGGTTCTTATGGCAGAGTCCTGGTGACAATGGATGATGCATTGCTTTGGACGGATACCCGGTATTTCATTCAGGCAGCAGAAGAGTTAATAGGTTCGGGTATCAGTTTAATGAAAGACAGAGTGCCCGGCGCTGTCTCTGTAGAAGAATGGGTGCTAAAGAATCTGGAACCCGGTAATAAATTCGCCTTCGATGGATCCACCATTTCCACGGCCGAAGCGTTCCGTTTAACATCCATATTGACTGCGAATGGCATCACAATTGAAGCTGACCATGATCTGGTAGGACCTATTTGGTTGGATAGACCAATCCAGTCCGATTCTACCGCATATGAATTCCCCCTGAATTATGCGGGAAAATCAAGGACCGAGCGGTTCGACATGGTTCGTAAAGCCCTCCTTGTGAAGAATCTTGATTCGACTGTGATCTCCTTACTCGATGATTTGGCCTGGTTATTCAATTTGAGGGGAAATGAAATTGAATATACACCCTTGGTTTCGGCCTACGGGTACATCGATTCCGATAATGTGTGGCTTTTCATCAACCCCGAACGGTTGGAGACTGATTTCAGAAATACTTTAGAAGTCGAAGGGGTTATTATCCGGCCATACACTGATTTTTATTCATTTTTATCGCGATTGGCCAACAAACGGATTCAAATTGACCCAATTCGCACAAATTTTATGGTTACCAGATCGCTTTCCGATCGAAACGAAACTGACACTTCTGTGGCCGTAGTCACTAAATTAAAGGCAGTTAAGAACAGCCATGAGATTGAAAATATAAGGAATGCTCACGTAAAAGATGGCACAGCCATGGTTTACTCGCTATATTGGTTAAATCAGGTTGTTGGGGAAGGGAATATTACTGAGATTACTGTTGGCAAGAAGCTGAATGAGTTTAGAATGAAACAACCCTTGTTCATGGGCGACAGTTTTCATCCAATAGTTGGGTTTGGGGCTCATGGGGCCATTGTACATTATCATGCAACGGATCAGACAAATGTCAGCATATCTCCCGACAATTTGCTTCTTATTGATTCTGGAGGGCAATACCTTGATGGAACGACCGACATCACCCGTACGATAAGTCTGGGAACACCCACCAAAAAGCAGCGGGAAGACTTCACGTGTTGTCTGAAAGCGCACATTGCGCTGGCGACTGCACAATTTCCAATTGGAACAAAGGGGCATTCGCTGGATTCAATTGCACGTAAACCACTGTGGGATAAAGGAATAAATTATGGTCATGGGACGGGACACGGAATAGGATATTTTCTGTCTGTTCACGAAGGCCCAATGAGCATCCGGACTGAATACAATGAAGAGCCAATCTCAGAAGGCCATCTTTTGTCCAATGAACCTGGCATTTACAGGGAGGGCGAATATGGTATCAGAATTGAGAATGTCCTTATCTGTAAAAGGTCCTCATATGTTGAATTTGGTGAATTTCTTTGCTTCGAAACCGTTTCACTTTGCCCTATAGACAAGCATCTAATTGTTAGTGAACTTCTTAGCGCGGAAGAGTTAAATTGGGTAAACCATTACCATGAAACTGTTCTCCAAAAATTATCTCCTCATATACCAGATAATGAGGTACTTGAATGGTTAAACATTCAATGTTCGCCTTTGCATTTACCCGATTAAACTTTTACAATTTGAAAACCATTCTGCGAATTCTTGCCGGATTCACGCTGGCCCTGATTTTACTGGTTCCACAAAATGTTTCGGCACAATATTTTGTTGCGGGTCAGGATCCCGGAGGCATAAAGTGGAGACAAATCCAAACCGACCATTTTCAGATATTGTATCCAACTGATTATGAGACAGAAGGTCAGAGAGTTGCACATATTTTTGAAAAGGTTTACAACTATTCGGGGGTGACGCTTTTAAACCATCCCAGAAAAATCACGATCATACTTCATGCAAAGTCAATGAAGTCAAATGGCTTCGTGGCATGGTCGCCTTCCAGGATCGAACTGTTTCCAACGCCAAGTCAGGAGACTTATGCACAGGAATGGATTGAACAGCTTGCCACTCATGAACTTAGGCATCATGTTCAAATCGATAAAATAGAAACGGAACTTCCCGCTATTTTCAAAATTTTGTTGGGCGAACAAGCTGCATCCATTGTCATTGGGGCCTATTTGCCCTTTTGGTTCCTGGAAGGGGATGCTGTAGTTACAGAGACCGCATTGAGCCCAACCGGTCGTGGCAGGGTGCCATCCTTTACCATGGAATTAAAGGCGCAAGCCGATGAAAAAGGCATCTACAGTTTCGACAAGGCCTATCTTGGATCCTACAAAGATTACATACCTGATTATTATCAACTTGGTTATCAGATGGTTTCTAATATAAGGAACCAGAATGGGGGAGAGGTTTGGGGAAAAGTTTTGCACCATATTGCTAAAAATCCACTCGGATTCAATTCATTGTCGAAAGGTTTGAAACTGGCTACAGGAAAAAATCAGGATGAGCACTATCGGGAGATCATGAATAACCTGAAGAACACGAATCCATTTAAGCTTAATAATCAAGAAGATGCAATACTTTCAGGCAGGAGAATGGTTGGACCTTCAAACGAATACATTAGTTATCGGTATCCCCATTTTTTGAATGATTCTTCGGTTGTGGCGCTAAAAACTTCATTGGGACATATTCAGGCGCTGGTACTGATTGATAAAAATCAAAACGAAAGAAAATTGTTCTCTCCCGGATTTATTCTGGAAGAATCAATGAGCGTTTCCAATGGTAAAATCGTATGGATCGAATCCCAGCCGGATTTGCGTTGGACACACCGCGACAAATCACTTCTCCGGATCCTAAACATTCAAAGCGGGCAACTGACTGAAAAAATATTTGCAGATAAGCTCTTTGCCCCGGAGTTTTCGCCGGATGGGAAATGGATTTCGGTTGTAAAGCTCGATGAATTGAACCACTCATCCGTGGCCGTGTTGGATGCAGGTAATTATAAAACAACGCAGGTTTTTAGGGCCAATGAGAATCATTATTATCTAACCCCCTCATGGTCAACAGATGGCCATTCAATCTATGCAATTGACCTTGGTGCCAAAGGCAAATCGATCGTTCGGATCAATCTTGCCAATGGAGAAAAAGCGCAAGTCACAGATCCGGTGTTTGGTGAGGTTAAAAAACCGGTTCAATGGAACAATTACCTCCTCTATACGGCCAATCAAACAGGTAAATTTGAAGGCTTTGCCATTGATCTTAATACAAACATGCGTTATCTGATTGTTACGGCCAAATACGGCATCAAAGACCTCCAGTGCTCAGGTGGTGGCAATAACTTAATCTTCGCGGATTATTCGGCCAATGGCTATAAAATGGCCACCAAAGTAGTGAATAGGGGTTTGTGGAAAGAAATTGATTCCCATTCATGGTTTCAGGATACTTTGGCAAACAAATTGACCGCTCAGGAAAAGGGTGCTATTGATTTTTCGAAATTGGATACAATCCGATATACTAGTCAAAAGTATGTGAAATTCAAGAACCTTATCAACATTCACAGTTGGTCGCCGGTATACGTTGATCCGGACAATTCAACTGTAAATATGGGTTTTTCAGTTATTTCACAAAATAAACTCACAACTGCAATCACACAATTTGGTTACAACTACTCATCGGTCAACCAGGCCGGGAAATGGGTAGGCAAATTCGAATATTCGGGTTGGTATCCCATTTTGAGGATTTATGGCGATTATGGCAGGGAAAGTTCAAAATATTACCAGATCAACAAGCATTACAGCACAAGAAATGTGCTCATCGGTCAGGACACGGTTGCAGTCCCCTATACGCAAAAGGTATTGAATACACACTTCGACGCACTCATTCCATTTAATTTTTCGCGCGGAAAAATGTTCCGAATGGTAGAGCCTGAGATTCAGATTGGCTATTCGCATTACTGGCAGGATCCGTCAACTCCCTCAATGATTTTCAGAGGAAGCTATATACCGGTAAGCTACAGGCTTTATTTACACAACATTATGCAACAGAGTACCCGGGATATTCAGGCAAAGTGGGGGCAAATTGTTGATTTGCAGTTCAGGCATACACCATTTGGAGACAAGCGACTCGGTAATATAGTATCTGCAGAGGGCACCTTCTACTTTCCGGGACTTATAAACAACCAGGGTATCCGGATTTATACCGGGTATCAATTAAAAAAGTCATCCAACACCTATTTCAGTGATTTGATCTATTATCCCAGAGGTTATACCAGCGTTGACAACAATGCCCTGACGACCATCCGGAGCGATTATGTGCTTCCTGTACTCTCTCCTGATTGGCATATCTGGCATCTGTATTATTTGAAACGGATCACCATGAGGATTTTTTATGACTATGCCCAAATTTCCATTCCTATTCACCAGACAGCCAATACATTAAATAAGTCGCTAAGTTCAACCGGAGCCGAACTGGTTACAGAATGTCATTTTCTAAGATTTATCGCACCATTCAAATTAGGAGTCAGGGAATCCTATTTAATTGAATCCGGACAGCTCTCTTCAGAATTCCTTCTTTCTGTCAACTTCAAAGGAATGTAGTTTTTACGGGATTCTCACCGACTTAGCTTGACGGCAAGGCTAATTCACCAACACCAAATGCCTCCTCAATTATAAGTTACTTTTGTAATAGCCAAAATCAACATTTTTTCGACTTAATTTGTCGTTAAAAATATATTCATAGAGTAGTTATTATCAATCAAATACATATTTATATTAAATTAAAAGATAAAGATAAATGTTTACACATGGAAACAATTGTGTGCAAACAATCAAATTACCAGAAAATATTCATAATAAAACAATCATTATCAGTAATTTAAGTAATTTAATTAAACAAATGAATTACGATTGAAAATCTTCAATAGAACAATACACTTTATAATTGAATTACAAATGTAATTAACGAGGTATTGCTATTTGTAACATCATTTTGTTGCGGTCTATTGTAATTTGTAATTAGAATTGTTACATTTGTGCAAAGTGAATTATTGTTATGAAAGACCGAATCGTTCAATTTCTGGTTTCCGAGAAGATCTCACCGGCCGAATTTGCTGATAAGATTGGGGTTCAACGATCAAGTATGTCCCATATTTTAAATGGCCGAAACTACCCCAGCGCTGCATTTATTCAGAAGATGCTACAGGTGTACCCAAACCTCAATTCACGCTGGTTAATGATTGGAGACGGGGAAATGAGTTTAGCGCATTCTGGAGTAACCGCCTCTTCTTCTTATCCGGAGCCTAATCAAAGCAAGGAAGATGAGTTACCATTGTCACAGCAGCCGATGATTCAAAATCATCTTGTTGAGCCTGTTGAGCAGGGTTTATTTCAGGAGGCCTTATTTGAAGCAAAAGGGGATAATCATTCTGCTATTCCATTCATGGAGATTAAAAAGCCTACGGTTGAACCGGTTAGTGAAAATACTCGTCAAATCCCGGATGAATCAGAATATGGAACCAAATTGGATCAAAATATAAACCAGGCGCCAACCAATCAGGATGTTACCAATCAAGATAAGGAAATTGAACAAATTCTCTTCTTTTACAAAGACAAAACTTTCAACGTTTACCGGCCTTCCTAAACCTATTTTGGCTATATTTGTGCATTACTCCAATGCAATTTTTACGGATGAAAAAATCAGTGCAGAACCTTAAGGTTGTTTCAAATCAAAGGCTAAACAAAGACCATGCACTTCTGGAATTAAAGTCTGAGGTTCTTTTGGAAGGGATACTTCCCGGACAGTTTGCCAATATTTTGGTTGATAAATCACAAAATGTATTTCTGAGACGGCCCTTTTCAATTTTTCAAGTTGATTACAAATGTAATTCCATTTTTATTTTGATTAAAGGAATAGGAGGGGGTACCAGGGCATTGTCTAAAAGTTTGGTTGGGGAAACACTCAGCGTCATCTTTCCGCTGGGAAGAGGCTACACATTCCCTGAGAAGAAATCTAAAGTTCTACTTGTTGGTGGTGGGGTTGGAATTGCCCCGTTGATGCTTTTGGCCACCATGTTAAAACAAAGCAATCACCAAATTGAAATATTGCTTGGTGCAAGGACCGGCGAAGATCTGGTTGAATTGGGGAACTTTGCAAAGTATGGAACCGTTCATACAACTACCGAAGATGGAAGCCATGGAACAAAGGGATTTGTGACCAACCATGCCCTATTTGGTGACGAATTAAAAAGCTTTGACAGGATATATACATGTGGTCCGGAGCCAATGATGAAGGCTGTTGCCAGGCTTGCATATCAGAACGATGTTGATTGTGAGGTATCCCTGGAGAATACTATGGCATGTGGCTATGGTGTCTGCCTTTGTTGCGTTACAGAAACGACCGGAGGACACCGGTGTGTTTGTACAGACGGACCTGTATTTGATATAAAACAGTTAAAATGGCAGAATTAAATATCGATATAGCCGGACTCAAACTCAAAAATCCGGTGATGACCGCATCCGGAACGTTTGGTTTTGGCGTTGAGTTTGATGATTTTTTTGATTTAAATAGCCTGGGAGGCTTTGTCGTCAAAGGGACTACCCTTCATCCGCGACAAGGAAATGCCTATCCCCGGATGGCGGAAACTCCCTCTGGGATGCTTAATGCGGTGGGGTTACAAAATGGTGGGGTTAAATATTTTGCAGAGAATATCTATCCGCGTTTGCTCGTCTACAATACCAATATCTTGGTCAATGTTTCGGGATCCACTGTCGAAGAATATATTGCCTGTGCCGAACAAATTAATGAGCTTGACCATATTGCAGGTATTGAACTCAATATTTCGTGTCCAAATGTGAAGGAGGGTGGTATGGCTTTTGGTACCAGCTGTCCTGCAGCAGAAGCAGTGGTAAAAGCAGTCAGAAAGGTCTACAACAAACCTTTGATGGTCAAGCTTTCACCCAATGTAACCGATATAACTGAAATCGCACTTGCGGTGGAGGCTAGTGGTGCAGATAGTATCTCTCTGATTAATACCATTCTGGCCATGGCCATTCATGCGGAAAGCAGAAAACCAGTACTTTCCACTGTCACAGGAGGACTATCCGGTCCGGCTGTTAAACCCATCGCGCTCAGGATGGTTTGGCAAGTATCCAAGTCTGTTAAAGTTCCGGTTATTGGAATGGGTGGAATCATGAATGCAACGGATGCCATCGAATTTTTCCTGGCAGGAGCCTCTGCCATCCAGGTTGGTACTGCAAATTTTATCGATCCCATGGCTTCCCAGCATATTATCGCAGGTATTAACAATTATCTTGATAGACACAATTTTAAATCTATCAAAGAGATCATCGGTGGTTTACAATTGTAATTAACCTCCTGAACAAAATTAACTCCTTTGTTGACATATGTAATTCACATTTGTATGCGTTTTAATTTTATTCGATTAACTTTTGTTACTCTTCTTTTCCTGCTTATACCTGCATTTTATGGTTTTCATCCTCAAAATCTGCGCAAAAAGATCGCATTGTTGGAGAACCAACGAATTAATAAGCTGATAATTAAAAGAATAGTTCAGTCTGAAAATACAGATTTACTCGACAGGAGTTTTGAAAGGTTCAGGGAACAAAATCTTTTAAAGGGATTGGCTGTTGCCATAGTTAAAGACGAGCGGCTTATTTTTGCCAAGGGATATGGATACGCTGATGTTGAAGCAAAAATCCCGGCATCACCAGAACAACTCTTTAGAATTGCCAGTGTTTCGAAATTGATCACCTCAGTAGCCATCATGAAACTGGTTGAGAGTGGAAAAATCACGCTAGAGAGTAAGGTCTTTGGAAAATATGGAATTCTAAACGACGAAAAATTGGGTCAAATTAAGGATAACAGATTGGAAAGCATCACAGTACGCAATCTTTTGAATCATTCCGGCGGATGGACGCAGAGATATGGGGACATTGCGTTTCTTCCAAAAATTGTTTCCGAACAGACAGGTGATCCTATGCCATTAAATATTAATTCCTATTTAAAGTTTGTGACTGCCAAACGTCTGCATTTTGAACCGGGCTCTTCCAGCGCCTATTCAAATCTTGGGTACATGATCCTTGGAGAAGTTGTGGCACGAGTCTCTAAAACCAGTTATGAAAAATTTGTGAAAGAAAATGTTCTTAAGCCTGCACATATATATGACATGCAACTTGGGGGCAGTTTTGAAAACGAAAAGCTTCTGGAGGAGGTTCGGTATTATCAACCGGAGGATGCGCAACCGGTGGAAGCCTACGATGGCAGCGGACGCATGGTACCGAAGATATATGGAAGTACAAATATGGCATTGTTGGGATCTGCAGGCGGTTGGATTGCCTCTCCTGTCGATTTGATGAAGCTTCTGGTGGTCATTGACGGAGATTCTCGGACAAAAGATATCCTTTCTGCGAAAAGTATTGCCCTAATGACCCATGTGGATGAGAAAGGCTTGGATCCATTGGGCTGGCGAAGTACCAATGAGAATGGCGAATGGTGGAGGACAGGAACACTTCCCGGCTCTTCGGCACTTGTAAAGCGGGAACCCAATGGGATTTCCTGGGTTATGATCACCAATACCAGCAACTACAAAGGTCCGCATCTCGCTATTGAAATGGATCGGATTATGTCGGCAACAGTTCGGAAAATGAACAAATGGCCGGATTATGACCTGTTTAAATTTTTCCCGAAATGAACATTCCAATGTTCTAATTGTTTGTTATGTATGGTATTGATTCTGCCAAAATGTAGTTTTCTTGCTAAGTGAAAGAATAAATTTCCTCCTAAAGAGCGCTTATCCGCGTAATATCCATATTCTGGAAATAGAGTGTTACCTTATGATAGTTCTTGCGTATATCAACCCGATGAGTGGATGCAAATGCTCATTTATGGGTAAATTAATTAAATAAATATGTCGGAATTTGAGGTTTTAATCCCAAAACTGGGTGAAAGTATTCAGGAAGCAACGATTACCAAAATATTTGTAAAAATTGGCGATACTGTCAGTGAAGATGATCCATTATTTGAAGTAGCAACAGACAAAGTTGATTCTGAAATTCCTTCTCCGGTTTCCGGGACAATTAAATCCATTGATTGTAAGGTGGATGACCTGCTTGCTGTTGGGAAAATTGCGATGATCATCGACCTTGAAGGAAATAACCATAAGCCGTCTGATAAAGTTGTTCCGGAAGTTTCAGTTGTAACACCAGAGGAACTTGTCCCCGATGCTAAATTACCTGAAACTCCCCGTGAAAAGTTAGTTACTTCCAGGTTTTACTCTCCTCTTGTTAAAAATATGGCCAGGAAAGAGGGCATTCCATTGGAAGAGTTGGAAGGAGTTGAAGGAAGTGGACTTGGTGGGAGAATTCAAAAGAATGATCTGATAAAATATATCGAAGGGCGAAATAATAACGTTACAGGCACCTCTTCGCGTTCGAAAAATAACATTTCAGAGGTAACGTTAGAAAATTCAGCGATAATTCAAAGGCCGCAAGTTTCTGTATCTATTGGCGCAGAAGATACAATAATGGAAATGGATCGTGTGAGAAAGCTGATTGCCAGGCATATGGTAATGTCAAAGCAGACTGCGCCCCACGTTACATCATTCGTCGAAGCCGATGCAACAGAAATGGTGTTGTGGCGTAATCGTTACAAAGATGAATTTCAGTCAAAATATGGAGAAAAGCTTACTTTTTTACCCTTCTTTACGGAAGCGGTTGCCAAAGCTATCACTGAATATCCGATGATTAACAGTTCGGTCGACGGTGAAAAGATTATTTTGAGGAAAAGGATCAATGTTGGCATCGCGGTTGCTACCAACAGTGGTAATTTGATGGTACCGGTTATCAAAGATGCCGACACCAAGAATCTTTTGGGTCTTACCAAAGATATCAATCAGTTTGCAGAGGCTGGCCGCAACGAAAAACTGCAACCTGACAGCCTACAGGGAGGGACTTTTACCATAACCAATTTCGGTTCGTTCGGCAATACCATGGGGACGCCTATTATCAATCAACCCCAGGTTGCCATTTTGGCCATCGGAACCATTGAGAAAAAACCGGCTGTTATTGAGACAGCCATGGGTGACGCAATTGTCGTGAGACACAAGGTTTTCCTGTCACTATCCTACGACCACAGAGTTGTCGATGGAATGCTGGGAGGCAAATTTCTTAAGCGGATTGCTGACCTTATTGGAGGTTTTGATCCTAAACGAACAGTATAATTAAATTTGGTTATTCTGTTACAATTAGATAGTTATATTGTGATTTCCCAATTATAGTTGAAAGAAATAATGTGGTTACTCCTCAGATAAAAGAGTAACCATTCAAACCAATTAATAACGTATGAACAATTTATACGATTTACCTGTTCCACAAAAATTCTCCATCTTACAAACTGAAAAGTCGACACTCCAGAAATGGTACCATTTGATGGTCCTAGGAAGGATGCTGGACGAAAAAGCGCCCAATTACCTAAAACAGGCCATTGGATGGTCTTATCATGCCCCTTATGCCGGTCATGACGGCATACAACTGGCGATCGGACAGATTTTCGATAAGAACCAGGATCATCTTTTTCCCTATTACAGGGATCTTCTCACCAATTTATCAGCCGGGTTGACAGCAGAAGAGATCATTTTGAATGGTATATCCAAAGCAAGTGATGTCAATTCGGGTGGTAGGCACATGTCCAACCATTTTGGCAAGCCCGAATGGAATATACACAATGTATCATCGAGTACGGGAAATCATACGCTTCATGCTGCAGGCGTTGGTCGGGCAATCAAATATTACAAGGGGAAAGGCGTCTCAATCTGTTCACAGGGCGAGTCATCTGTCAGCGAAGGGTATGTATATGAAGCAATCAACGGGGCTTCGACGGAGAGTTTGCCCGTCATTTTCGTCTTTCAGGACAATGGATATGGCATCTCTGTTCCAAAAAAAGATCAGACAGCCAATCGTAAAGTTGCCAATAACTTTCTGGGATTTAAGAATTTGCGTGTCATTCATTGCAATGGGAAAGATGTGTTTGATTCGATGAATGCCATGGAAGAGGCTAAAAAATGGGTGATTGAAAACCAATTGCCATGCATCGTCCAGGCAAATTGCATAAGGATTCATTCGCACTCCAATTCTGACCGCCATGATCTCTATCGAAATGAGGTCGAATTGAACTATGTCAGGGAATATGATCCCTTGGCAAAATTCAAAAGATTGTTGCTGAGATATGATAGATTGACTGAGGAGGAGATCAATTCCATTGAGGAAAAAGCCAAAGAGGAGGTAAAGTTGGCACACCAATTTGCACTTCATTCGCCTGATCCTGATCCAAATAGCATTCATGATTTTGTGTATGCCCAAACTTATGTGTCCAGCAAGTATCCCAATGGAATACAACATGTGGACAATCCGGGAACAAAGAAAAAACTAATTGAAGCGATTAATGAGACGCTAAAGGTTGAATTCACTAAAAATCCTGATACATTTATTTGGGGACAAGACATTGCAAACAAAGAAAAGGGGGGCATATTCAACGTTTCCAAAGGCTTACAAAAGGAATTCGGAAAACAACGCGTTTTCAACGGTCCGATAGCTGAAGATTTCATTACCGGAACGGCTAATGGGATGTCGAGGTACAACAAGAAAATAAGGATTGTGGTGGAGGGGGCTGAGTTCGCTGATTATTTCTGGCCGGCCATGGAGCAGTTTGTAGAAATGACCCATGAATACTGGCGAACAAACGGTCAGTTTGCACCAAACGTCACCATTCGCTTAGCTTCAGGCGGTTATATCGGTGGCGGACTCTATCATTCTCAGACCATTGAGGGTTCTCTGGTCTGTTTTCCCGGAATTAGAATTGTATACCCTTCTTTTGCCGATGATGCTGCCGGATTGCTGCGAACATCGCTCTTGTCGGAAGGCCCAACATTGTTTTTGGAACCAAAGGCGCTATACAATTCACCATCTGCAGCAGCATTTGTACCCGGTGATTTCGAGGTTCCGTTCGGCGTGGCCAGGGTGAGAAGGACAGGCAAGGATTTGACCTTGATTACCTATGGAAATACTACCCAATTGTCGCTTCAGGTTGCAGAGAAATTATCAAGGGAAGGATTTGACATTGAAGTAATTGACCTGAGATCCCTGATACCGCTTGACAAAGAAACTATCCTCACTTCCGTAAAGAAGACAGGTAAAGTCCTAATCGTCCATGAGGACAAAATTTTTGGAGGATTTGGCGGTGAACTGGCTTCTATTATCAGCGAAGAGGGTTTCGAGTATTTAGATGCCCCTATTCGCAGGGTTGGTTCGGAATTTACCCCTGTTGGATTTAACAGAATTCTTGAAGCTGCCATTTTGCCCAACGAAAGCAAAATCTACGAAGCAGCTATTTCATTATTAAAATATTGAATCCACTCCGAAAAGTGAAATTGTTTTTAATTAATTAATAATCAGTTATATAATTGTTTTTTTCAATTGTTTTATGTATCTTGCTTTCATAATTAAAAGAGCATCAAATGTTTAAAAAATCA
>JALOCD010000102.1 GCA_023228025.1 Prolixibacteraceae bacterium
AATGGAACAAATTAACACAAGAAAAAAAGCTATCCCAATTTGTAGAATGTCAAAGAACTTTTGTGCAAGAATCAGATTTTGATAGTTTTTTGAAGATTCCTCTGTATATTTATCACTGAATAGTTACCATATTTGCAAATCAAAGATGAAATAAATAGAAAATATTATGTTTCCGATAAAGATTTTGAAGACTATCATTTCCCGTTTAAGCAAAATGATGGTTATACTGAATCAGCAATTTCATTAGGAAAAGCTATTTTTTCGTGTTATTGGACTTTTGGTGATTCAGAAGTTTTGGCAGATTATATTTCAGTCAAAATAAATGAATATTTTGACGTAGCAATCGCATACGAAAATGGTCCATTAATGGCTTTATTCGTTCAAAATCAAGAAGAAAAAGACAGTCTTGATTATTAAATCGGTATATTTGGTTTTGCCCAAAACACAAATCGAAACTTTGCAAAACCGAACGAACTAAATTAACCCATTCCACACAACCTGACTGATATGGAATTAACCGAAAGACTTTTAACCGAGCTACAAAAACGGATGAAAATTGGGAATCGCAGGGGCGTTCATCTCAATGCTATTCCTTCAAATTCGAGATATAAGTTTGATCTAAACAGACTTGCGCATATTGACAAAAATCTTCCCGACAATTTCATTACGGCATTACTGACAGAACAACCTTTGAAATTCAGAATTAGCTGGAAAGACAATGTACCCGATTTGTACACACTTTTAGAAGAAGACCAAACTCAGTTGGTAAGGATTACAAAATCTTTCGAAAATTTAATCAACCAAACAGAAGCAATTGAATCGGAAAAAGGGATTAACACTTTTGGCTTTGGTTTCCCTATTTTAGCAAGAAGAGACAGAACAGACAATAAATTAATCGTTGCTCCAATTCTCATTTGGTCATTGAGGATTAAGAGAACAAAGGAATTTAACACTTGGGAAATACTCCGGAATGAAGAAGATCCAATTTATTTGAATGAGGTTTTAATTAACCATTTACAAAGTGATTCTGATATTGAGATTGAGCAGGTTCCAAGTGAAATGCTTGACGATGGGATAATTGACAAAAGAGAACTTATTGAAATATGCACTAATCTAATCAGAGCAATTAATACGTCTACTCCGGATGATTTAGAAGAAATACTCAAAAAGAAACTCGAAAAGGTTTCATCAATTGGAGATAAATCACATTTCGAAAAACTTCCCTTAAATTCTTCAAATTCAACGATCGATTTTTGTGGGCTATTCTCAATTTTTGAAGTTCAAAAACAAAATATCATCAATGATTACGATCATCTTAAAGGGTTAAAAAGCTTATCGTTAAACTTGTCTGACATGGAAGGTCATTCTTTCCAATCAATTTCATCAGTTGAAACAGACCCTTCCCAACAAAGTATTTTACATTCGTTAGAATCAAAAAGGAACATTCTCATTCAAGGCCCACCAGGGACAGGGAAAAGCCAAACGCTTTCGGCAATACTAATTAATGCATTAGAGAATCACAGGAGAACAATTGTTGTTTGTGAGAAACGGACGGCTTTGGAAGTATTGCACAACGCTTTAGTTGAAAAAGGGCTCAATTATCATTGTGTACTTTTACGGGACATCGTTAAAGACAGAAAATTAGTAGTTGATTCTGTCCGAAATAGAGTTGATACCTCTTCTTACAAACGATACCGATATACCTATTCAAAAGAATCACTTGATAACCTTATCCAAAAAGTGAAAAGCCTGATCGAGTCTATCAATGGCAAGCATAAAAAACTCGATGAAAAATTACTAGGTCAAAAATCATGGTCTGATATTGTTGGAAACCTCCTATCTGAATTAAAAGGAATAAGCGAAGTTCATACTTTAAACATTGACAAATCGCAATTCAAGTACACATTACAGGAGTTAAACGAATTAATAGCATTAGTGGAAAAGGGGTACATTCTTTTTTCCGAGTATGATTCAATAAAATCAAAAGAATTTCTCAATTCTGCCAATTTACAAGGCGAAAATCCATATAAGCTTGAAAATCAAATTATAGAAAAATTTAAGGAGTATGAAAGTGGTTGCTGTCAAATAAAGGAACTAAGGGAAAACAGTAAGTGGTGGCAAAAAATATGGTATCCTGAACTGCACAGGGAAATAAAAACTCTGAAAGAGAAAATTAATGTTGATAACTGGTCATGTAGAAAAATTGATTCAAGGAAAGCTCAATCATTCCTTTTGGAAGTCAACGAATTAATAGATGATTCGAAGGAATATTTTAAAATAAATGATACGTTTTTTACAGAATTCAACTGGTTTCAATATTACAATATTCTTTCAGGTAAAGCCAAAAACGTTGTTGATGAATTAAAAGGGAAACCTAATTGGAGAAGAACTTTTTTAATTCATTATTTAAATTCAATGCTGGTAAATTCTGCAAATGTGGAATTACCAACCAGTGATAATGAACTAATTGAGCTTAATGGAGCATTGTGTGGGATAGAAAAAGAGCAATTGAAGTTTATCCGTGAATTTTGGTTCTCCAAACAAATTGATAAAACCAGAGAATTTGAACAGCGCAATTCTAATCTTTCGGTTGAAAATCTATACAATAAACGCAGTAGTAGCAAATATAAAAGGCTTTCATTAAGGCAAATAGTCCAGTATGATCCTGTTTTATTCACTACATTTTTCCCCATAATTCTGACTTCACCTGATGTATGTTGTAATCTATTCAAGGGTATGAATGGATTTTTTGACATTGTAATGTTTGATGAAGCCAGTCAGCTTCGACTTGAAGATAACTTACCGGCGGTACTCAAGGGAAAACAAGTCATTATTGCCGGGGATGAACATCAGATGCCACCGTCCAACTATTTTAGTAAAGTTTTTGACGGGACTTTTGAAGATGAAGACGATATTGACGAAGAAGATGAAATAATTGTGGATAAGGATAACTTATTACTTTCTTGTGAATCTTTATTGGATTTTGGCTCAGAATTAAACTTTGAAAAAAATCATCTGGATTTTCACTACCGTTCAAGACATCCGTACCTAATTGATTTTTCAAATTACGCTTTCTACAATCAGCGATTAAAACCACTCCCAAACGATTTTGAATATACACCGATCAAGTATATCCAAGTTAACGGAACTTTTTCAGACTATATAAATGATGCGGAAGCTGAAATGGTTTTATCAATTTTGGAAAAGAATATTAATCGACTACCTAACGGCAAATTCCCAACAATTGGAATTGCTACTTTTAATATTGCCCAGCGAAACCATATAAAAAGTAAGATTATTGAAAGGCAGAAGTTTACAAAATATGAAGAGTTTAATGCCAAGATCCAGGAATTGGAAAATAACGGCATGTTCATTAAAAACCTAGAAAACATTCAAGGTGATGAAAGGGATGTGATTATTCTTTCAACGACTTATGGGCCAGGAAAGGAAGGGAAATTTGCTCAAAGATTTGGGCCAATTAATCATTCAAAAGGATATAAACTATTAAATGTGATTATTTCCAGATCCAAGTACAAAATTTATGTTTGCTCTTCTGTACCGGAACAAGTATTTATGAATTTTAGGGAATTTTTAGTCACTGAAGGTTCAAACAATAAAAGAGCAGTCTTTTATGCATACCTAGCTTACAGCAAGGCAATAAGCGAAGGAAATAATGAAGCAAGATTAGCCATATTGAATGATCTAAGTGAAAATTCCTCAAAGAATACAACTTTCAATCTGGATAGTTTTGGAGAATTGGAATCGCCTTTCGAAGAGGAAGTATATCAGCGTCTTGTTGATGAATTGGGAAAAACAAATTTAATCCCACAATTAAAAGTTTCTGAATTTAGGATTGATATTGTGTATGACCCTAAGATAGTTGGTATTCCAAAAATTGCGATCGAGTGTGATGGAGCTAAATACCATTCCAGCAGAGAAGCATACTTGTTTGATAGATACAGACAAAAAATTCTTGAAAGTCACGGTTTTGTATTTCATCGAATATGGAGTACAAATTGGTGGAGAAATCCGCAAAAAGAAACACAAAGACTTATTGAGTTCATAAAAAATATTGAATCAAAGAATGACTATGTGCTTAAAGACCATTCGAAAACATCAAATGCATTTACTGACGAAATTGAATTGGTTGAAAGCTATGTTGCTCAGGCAACTTTTTTAGATATTGATAAGGAAGTTTCAACAATAAAGGCAATAGAGAAGAATCAAGTACAACAAACAAAACTATTTACAAACGAAATACGGCTTCACAGTAAAGTGAAGGTGAAATATATGAACAGCGGAAAAGACATTATAGTCCATGTTGTTGAGTCCACAAATAAGTATGAATTATCTAATGGGGTTCAAAAAATAAATATTAAATCCCCATTAGCGATATCCATTCTTGGACATTCCGTCGGAGATATTGTTAAGGTTGGTAACCTTGATAACTTTGTAGAAATAGTTGAAGTAATAAACTAAAGCAGTATTGGACAAATTACCTCGCTGGCGCGGAGTTGCAATCCGCGCTCGTACAATTGCCCCCCAAGACTACATTTGCTTAACAGTAATACACTGAGAATAAGACGAAAATAGAAATTACACAATCTACTTTAAACTCTCTATTTACTGCTTCCAAATGCTTGCCTAACATCCGGCAACTGCTACTGAAGGCTTTCAACGGTCACCTTACGCTCCGGAATTGCTAACTTATTGTTTCCAAACCCATATATAACACCCGGCAACGGTTTCTGAAGGCTTCCGGGTCATTACTCAATGCTTCCCAGCCGTTACTTAGGGTTTCCCAACGGTTACTAAGTGCTTCCGATGGTGGCCGCTTTTCTCTTGAACTCAAGATGAAACAGTATAACCTGGCAGAAAAATTGCAATTTTAATCAATTTCGTGTACTTTTAATTTAAAATTCCTGATATGATAGTTGAAAGGACAAGTAGTCAAATTGTAATAAAGGTTTCGCCACGGATTGATGCTTTGGGTTTTCAGCGAATTTTGGATTATCTTGATTACTTGGAGATAACATCAAAAAGCAAAGCGACACAAGATGATGCGGATAAACTTGCGGATGAACTTAATGAAAATTGGTGGACTAAAAATCGTAACAGATTCATAAAGTGAGGATTATTGTTGATACCAATATAGCCTTATATTGCATTTACACTATTTTTTAAATGTAAGATTTGGTCTGGTGATAAGGCACTTAGAAAAGGATTAGAAAATAAGGGATTTAAAAATGTGCTTTCTCCTGAGGAGCTATTTGATTACAGGGAAAAGAAACGAAAACGTGTTTCAAGCAGACAATAGAGCTTCTCTGCTCCCTTGACAGAATCCGCCTGTCTCAATATTCTGGGCTTGTAATATCTAATTTCTCCATAAATTAAGATAATTTTGCGGTCAAAATTTTAGCACGCAAAGTATGAAAAGTATCGCTTCCGTTGGATTACTGATCCTCTCCAACACCTTTATGACCTTTGCCTGGTACGGCCATTTGAAATTCAAGGAGGTCAAATGGTTTGATGCCCTAGGACTATTTGCCATTGTGTTGATTAGCTGGGGTATCGCGTTTTTCGAATATTGTTTTCAGGTGCCTGCCAACCGAATTGGTTTTGACGGAAACGGCGGACCATTTTCGTTGGTTCAACTCAAAGTCATTCAGGAAGTTGTTTCACTGACCGTTTTTGTGGTATTCACCTTACTTGTTTTCAAGAATGAAACGTTCAAAATCAACCACTTGATCGGGTTCGGGTTCTTGATTTTAGCTATCTATTTTATATTCAAACCGGAATAAAATAATGTGGAAATTGGAAAATGTGACCCTTCGACTTCGCTCAGGGACCGGTACTATTTTCTACATTTTTTTTGGGGGAATTTTGTTTTCCCAGTACCCCCTGTATATATTTTTAGTTTTCTCATCAGCAAATTAGCACATCATCATATTCTCTCTGTGTAACTCTGTGCGCCTCCGTGCAACTCTGTGTAACCAAAAATTTACAGCAAATTAATAATCAATTTTGGCAGAAATCCCAGCACAATCATCAAAACTGTACAAAGAATGATGTTGAACTTAAAATTGATGCTCGATTCAATTTTGTGCTGGGGTTCACCTTCAGCGAAATAGCTTGCCATGATTGGTTTAAAATAAAAATAGATACTGATCATGGAACCAATGATCGCTACCACCACCAGCCAGGTATAACCACCTTCTGCCGCCAGCGCAAAGAGATTGTATTTCGCCATAAAGCCTGCCAATGGTGGAATGCCGGCCAGCGACATCATGGCAATGGCCATGGCAAAGGCCTCTACCGGATTATTCTTGGCCAATCCCCGGAAGGCAGGAATAAAAAAGGTCCCCCGCTCCTCCCTTATCAACATCAACACGGCAAAAGCGGTAATGGTGGCGATAACATAGGAGAGGACAAAAAAGAGCAAAATTCCGGCTGCCTTTGGCCCAAGGACGATCATTGCCATCAACAGGTATCCCGATTGCGCAACTCCCGAATAGGCAAACATACGCTTCAGGTTATCCTGGTAGACAGCGGAGAGGTTTCCAACGATAATCGTCGCGACAGATAAGACTGTCAAAGTTGCCACGAGTTCTGTGTGCAGCGAAATAAAAGCGATGGAGATCAGACGGTAAAAGGCAGCGACACTGGCCACTTTTCCGGCTGTGGTCATGAATGCCGTAATAAGCGTTGGTGATCCGGTGTAGACATCGGGCGACCAAAAATGGAACGGAACCGCGGCAATTTTGAAAGACATTCCAATAAATATCAGCAACATACCTGCAATGAACAACATAGGAACTGTTCCCTTGCAGGAGATAACGTAGGCATTGATGGCCTCAAGGTTAAAAGAGCCGGAAGCGCCATAAACCAGCGCAATACCAAAAAGCAGGAACCCTGTGGCAAATGATCCGGTCAGAAAGTACTTCATGGCAGCCTCGTTGGAGGCAATATCAAATTTTTTGCTGCCTGCCAATACATAAAAGGAGATTGACAACGTTTCTAGGCCTATGAAAAAGAGAATCAGGTTGCCGAAAGAGGCCATCACAATCCCGCCGATTAAGGCAAAAAGGATCAATGCATAAATATCTTCCAATGGCCGCTCCACCCCTTTGTAATAGATATTGGCAAACATGAAGATCAATATGCCGATCAGGATCAAAATGGAGCTGAAGGCGATACTGAAATTATCAGCAATAAACATATCATTGAAATACCGAACGGAAGTGTTCCACTGACTGATATTCAATATCATGGTAATAATAAGACCAACAAAAAGCAGCGGCAGCAATACTTTTTTCATCTTTCGTACCCCGAAAAACATCACTAAAACTGCTAATATGGTAAGGGCGACAATTGCTTGCATGCTAAATATTTAGTTTTTTTATATCAGATATTCTCAGTTGTTTGAAATGTTTATATGGTTTATAATGTTTGAAATGTTTTTGGTATCCAGAAATTCCTTCATTTTCACATTTTCACATTTTCACATTTTCACATTTTCCAATTATTTTCAAGGAATCATCAATATACTTTTTACGGCCGGTTCTGCCAGTCCCAGAAAGAGATGAGGGTAAATTCCAATCCAGAGAATTATTACCACGATTGGAACCAAAACGATCATCTCCTGCCTTGTCAGATCTGCAAATCCGGCAGTTGCTTCTTTAACCTCTCCATACATGGTCCGCTGGTACATCCAAAGCATGTAAACGGCGCCCAGGATAATGGTCAATCCGGCTACGGTAGCCAGATAGACATTGTATTCAAAAACTCCCAGCAGCAATAAAAATTCGCCGATAAAACTATTCGTTAATGGCAATGCAATGCTGCCAAGCATAATAATCATAAAAAAAGCAGCGAACACAGGCGCTTTCGAAGCAATACCACCCAAAGAGGCGATCTCGCCGGTTTTGGTACGGCGGACAATGATTTCATAGCAAATAAACAGTCCTACAATATTGACACCGTGCGAAATCATCTGCAGCATTGACCCTTCCAGACCATTGACGGTTCGTGAAAAGACTCCGGCAGCAATCAATCCGACATGTGCAAGCGAAGAGTAGGCAATCAGCCGCTTCAATTCTTTTTGGCGAATGGCAATAACGGAAGCGTATACGATACCGGTTACCGACAGCACCATGGCATAGAATGCGTAATCATTAAGGGCTGCGGGAAAGAGTGGCAGCACGAAACGAAGTACGCCATAAACCCCCATTTTCAGCATGATTCCGGCCAATAGCATGGTTCCCTGAGTTGGTGCAGTAAAGTAAAGGTCCGGTTGCCAGGTGTGAAACGGGAAAATCGGCATCTTTATGGCAAAAGCGAGAAAGAAGGCTAGGAAAAGCCATTTTTGAGCGGCAGGGTCCAGTACAACCTTGTAAAAATCGCTGTAAGCAAAAGAGTGCTCCCCCGGAGTTTGTACATACAGGAACAGGATGGCAACCAGCATAAACAGACCTCCTACCAATGTGTACAGAAAGAATTTAAATGTAATGGTACGGGCATTCTGTCCCCCCCAAAGGATGGAAACAAAAAAGATGGGAATAAGGGCAATCTCCCAAAAGATGTAAAACAAAAGGAAATCGGTAGTTGTGAAAACTCCAATCAAAGCCATCTCCATCAGAAGCATCAACGCATAAAATGAGTTTCGCCGTTCAACACCGCTTCCAAAACCACTATAAATGATGATGGGAACCAGAAAAGTGGTCAACAGCACCAAAAGCATGCTTAAACCATCCAATCCGAGAGTAAATTCAATCCCAAGAGAGTGGAAAATATCGGAACGAAATATCGGGTACCCCAATGGATTGGCGAGAAACTGAAATAGAGCCACGACCGAAACCGCGAAAGTGAGCAAAGAGGCAGATAATGCTATTTTCTTGCTTAACACGGGTTGATCCTTCATCGCGAAAAGCAACAAAGAGAAGATCAGCGGCAGTGAGATAAGTAATCCTATTAACATGGTTATTTATTGAACAAATTAAAAAATAGGATGAGGATAATGCTTATGACCATATAAAAAAGATAGGCGCCAACATTGCCTGTTTGCATGTAACGAATGTTCCTCCCGATCCAAACAACGAGAACTCCGGTTTGATCGACAACTCTGTCAATTATCTTAATTTCAATCACATCATGAAAGAAGGAGGATAAACTTGTTACCGGTCTCTCGAAAAATTGGCGGTATAATTCATCAACATAGAATTTCCGGTAAGCCAAATTGGCGAAAATTGATCTTTTAGGTTCCCCTTGAACAATGGACCTGTTTTTGACAAAACGGGCATGAACCAGGAAGATCAATCCCAATATCAAAATCAATGGTATGATCATCAGCCAAAGTTCGGTGTGTCCTTCAGCCACAGTTTCTCCACGTTTGATGAGAGATTCCGATGCAGAAAACTGGGGGGCTAAAAACGATTGGATCCGATCATCTCCACCAAACAGGTGAGGAACTCCCAGTAATCCGCCGAAAACGGCCAAAATTGCCAGAACCGCCATGGGTATGGTCATGCTATAAGGTGATTCATGAATTGGATGCTTTGGATTCTCAGCAACGGCAGCTTTGCCCCAAAATACAACGTACAAGAGTCGGAACATGTATATGGCAGTCATCAGGGCGGCTATGACAGACAAAATCCACAAAACCGGATTGATGTGAAAGGCACCCAGAAGAATCATATCCTTGGAAAAGAATCCCGACAAGGGAGGTATACCTGCAATGGCAAGAGTGCCAATGAGAAATAGCCAAAATGTAACCGGAATCTTATCTTTAAGACCACCCATTTTGCGGATATCCTGCTCACCATGCAGGGCATGGATCACGCTTCCTGCGCCAAGAAAGAGGAGTGCTTTGAAGAAAGCGTGCGTTGTGAGGTGGAACATGGCTCCGGTAAATGCTCCCGAGCCAAGGGCGACAAACATAAAACCAAGCTGGCTCACAGTTGAATAGGCCAATATTTTCTTGATATCATTCTGGTAGATTGCAATAGCTCCTGCCATTAGGGCCGTGGCAATTCCAATCACTGAAATAGTCATTAAAGTTGCGGGGGCCATGACGAACAACAAGTTTGAACGGGCAATCATATAAATCCCCGCTGTAACCATGGTGGCGGCATGGATCAAAGCGGATACAGGCGTTGGTCCGGCCATGGCATCCGGAAGCCAGGTAAAGAGCGGTATCTGAGCGCTTTTACCGATCGCTCCGGCAAACAAAAGCAGTGTGATGATCGTGATGGTGGAAGTCCGGATCGGGACAGTTGCGATTTGCGCAAATATCCCATCAAAATTCAGGGTACCGAATGTTTTAATCAATATGAATAGGGCAAGAAGAAAACCAAGGTCTCCGATGCGGTTCATGATAAACGCCTTCTTGGCCGCATTGTTGTACTCCTGGTTTTTGAACCAGAAACCAATCAGCAGGTAGGATGACAGCCCAACTCCTTCCCATCCGATAAAGAGGATCAGGTAGTTGGAACCCAAAACCAGCAACAGCATGAAGAAGACGAAAAGGTTCATGTAAGAGAAGAAACGGTTGAAACCGGCATCCTCCTTCATGTATCCGATAGAATAGACATGAATCAGAAAACCCACTCCTGTTACGATGAGCAACATCAGGACAGAGAGCCTGTCGACTAAAAAAGAAAATGGTATGGAAAGCTTGTCGAAACTGATCCAGCTAAATAGTTCGACAGTCCTTGCGGGCGCCCCTGCAATCAGATTGCTGAAGAGCACAAGCGACATAAGGAATGGAATCAGTACCATCACTGATGCTGTTACCCCTGCGGCAATTCCTTTGAACCGTCTGAAATTAAAGGCGATCAGTAGGAATCCAATCAGCGGAAAGAGCGGTACCAGCCAAATATATTCAAACATAATCTATAATCTTTGCGTTTACCATTTTAGTTTGTTGAGCACATTGATATCGATGGTGTGGGTCGACCGGTAGATCATAACCAGTAGCGCCAGTCCGATAGCGACTTCAGCAGCAGCCACCACCATAATGAAGAAGACGAAAATCTGTCCGGCCGGATCGTTCCGGTAGGCCGAAAAGGCTGCCAAAAGCAGATTGGCAGAGTTGAGCATCAGCTCGATCGACATAAAGATGACCAGGGCATTGCGCTTGACCAAAACACCCACGACTCCGATGGCAAAGAGGGCCGAACAGAAGAAGATGTAGTAATCGAGCGGTATGATTTGCAAATTTTGCATGGTTGCTTTGTTTGTTATATTTTATTCCATTTCAGAAAAGTGACTAGAGTGACTAAAGTGATCTAAAGCGACTAAAGTACTTGGTTCTTAAGTAGTTTATTCATTATTGGCCTTCGTGAATTCATTAATCAAAGGTTCCGCATTCTTTAGGTCAGATTGTTGAATGTAAAGATCAACGAAGGAGGAAAATCCACCAATTCCGGCTGACATACCGGATTGGGCATCATTTTGCACCATGGAGCCAACTCCAATTTCATCCAATGCCCCCTGAAGCATGATTGTTGAAACTTCGCTCCCTGTAAAAACTCTGATTAACTCGTTTCTTTCCTTCATGTTTTTAATTATTAATCAACATAAGTTTCTTTTAATACGGACTTAACTTTTTCAATCTCTCTATATGTCAGATGATCAAGAATTTTGATTACCCTTTGTTTATCGATGCTTCTTATCTGATCTATGACAATCCAACCAACTTTATTGTCATGATTGACTTTTACCCTGGAAGGAAACAATTTCATTTGGCTTGTCATAGGCGCAATTACGATTGTATTTAGAAATTGATTCATCTCATTGGGTGAAATAACGGCGCATGGACGAGTCTTTCGTATCTCACTCCCAATAGTTAGATCAAGATTCACCAAAGCAATATCATATTGTTTTATCTCCATTCGTCAAATGTTTCATCATCAAATATATCAGGTATCAATAATTTATCATCACCGTTTTCATGCATCGCTTGAAACGCTTCTCCCCATCCTTTTCTGGGTTCAGTTTTCGGTTTCAGAATGATGTACCCTTCCTCCAAAACAAGTTCAACCGTATCTTTTATATGGTACTTTTCAATGAGGGTTTTACTCAACCTGATGCCTTTGGAATTACCTATCTGTACTACTGAAATATCCATATTCTAATATTATAAATGTAATTACAAAGTTAATACAATATTTATCTATTTCTTCAAGAAGAGTGACTAAAATGCCTAGAGTGCCTAAAGTACTTATGCTCCAATCAAGTTTGGTTCTGGAATCTTATGTCTCATATCTTATAACTCATAACTTTCTTCTAGTAAATGTCCTTCTTCCCCAGCATCACCGCTCCCACCATTGCTGCCAGAAACAGGATCGATGATAGTTCGAAAGGCAAATAATATTCATCGAATAAAACTTTTCCCAAGTTCTTAACCAAGCCAATCTGGTTCAAAGCAGGATCGGCAACCATCTTCAAATCGTAGGTTCTGAAAACGGCAATCAGCACCATCAGCCACATGCCGCCGGCAATCGCTGAGGCAAATTTCATCAGTTTCGATTTAGGAAACTCCCCCTGTATATTGAGGTTCAGCAACATTACCGTATAGATAAACAACACCATAATGGCGCCGGCATAGACGATGATGTGTACCACAGCCAAAAACTGCGCATTCAACAATATGTAGTGGCCTCCGATGGCAAAAAATGCCAGGGTCAGGTACAATACGCTGTGCATCGGTTTCTTGGAAATCAACACCTTTAGCGCGGCATAGATTGCGATAAAGGAGAGGATGAAGAAGAGATATCTGGAGAAGATCATGAGTGAGTTATGAGTTATGAGTTATGAGTTATGAGTTATGAGAGATAAGACATGAGACAGGAGACATGAGATTTCTGAACCAAACTTGATTGGAGCGTAAGTACTTTAGGCACTTTAGGCACTTTAGGCACTTTAGGCATTCTAGTCACTTTAGTCACTCTCATGAGTTGTGTGATTGATTTTTGTCCTTTTTAAATGCCAGAACTTCGGGGGTTTGGCGCTGGCTGATGTCGACCCGTTTGTCGACTGGTTCCACCAGAACATCTTTCCCATAAATAAAATCACTCCGTTCCAAATTGGAAGGAACGATCTCATTGGTCAGGAAGATTGCCTCTTTGGGACATGCCTCTTCGCATAGACCACAGAAAATGCAGCGAAGCATGTCGATTTCATACATAGAAGCATATTTTTCTTCCCTGTATAGAGTCATTTCATCCTCTTTCCGTTCTGCGGCGATCATGGTAATGGCTTCTGCCGGACAGGCGAGGGCGCATAATCCGCAGGCGGTACATCTTTCCCGGCCCTCATCGTCCCTTTTCAGGACATGCTTGCCACGATAAATTTCCGCGATGGGCCTTGTTTCTTCAGGGTACTGAATGGTTGTATTCTTCTTGAAAAAGTGGCCAAGCGTGATACGGAATCCCCCAAAAATTGCAGGTAGATAGATCCGCTCTGCAAAAGTCATTTTTTTGTTTGAGACAATTTTGCTTCGACCGGACAATGAACCTATATTTTGATTGACTGACATGGTTTACAGGTGATTTTTTATCATGATAACAAAACCGGTGATAAGGATATTGATGATCGCCAGCGGCAACAGGCTCTTCCAACCTAGCCGCATCAGCTGATCGTAACGAAACCTGGGAAGCGTCCAACGCACCCACATGAAAAAGAATACGAAAAACGCTATTTTAACAAAGAAAACCAGTGATCCGATGATCGTCAACGCATTGTGTGATAGATTCAAAGAATCCATAAACGGGAAATTGTAACCTCCAAAAAAGAGGGTGGCGATCATAGCCGATGAGATGAACATGTTGATGTATTCGGCGAAAAGATAGAAGCCCAGTTTCATACTGCTGTATTCTGTATGGTATCCCCCAATCAACTCGGTTTCACACTCGGGAAGGTCGAAGGGGGAACGGTTGCACTCGGCAAAAGCGCATACAATGAAAATTAGGAAGCCAAGCGGCTGATACCAGACATTCCAGTTCATGCCATGCTGCTGGTCGACGATATCCTTCAGGCTAAGGGTGCCGCTCATCATGACGATGGCGATGATCGACATGCTCATGGCCAATTCGTAGCTGATCATCTGTGAGGCAGCACGTACGGCGCCAATCAGCGCATATTTGTTGTTGGATGCCCAACCTCCGATCATGATGCCGTACACGCCGATCGAAAGAATGGCAAAAACGTAAAGCACCCCCACATTGATATCTGCGACCTGTAAAGTGTACTCTGTCCCATTGATGATGAAACTATTGCCCCAGGGGATCACCGCACTGGTCAGCAAGGCAATCATCATGGTTAGCGACGGTCCAAGGATGTACAAAAATTTATCGGCCGTTCCCGGCATAAATTCCTCTTTGAAGAAGAGTTTAAGTCCGTCGGCCAGGGGCTGGAAGATTCCGCCAATACCTGCCCTGTTCGGACCCAGACGATCCTGGAAAAATCCGGCAACTTTACGTTCCAGCAGGGTGGAATACATCGCCACCACCAGACTGATCAGCAGAATGACCGATGCGAGAATTAACTTATAGAGGATGTAATTGCCATCCATATTCAGGGTTGTATTTCGTTGTTACTATTCTTTTCAAACTCTTCGATGGTCACGGTCCTGTTTTCAAGTGGCAGGATAACCGTGGGTTGCTTCGAATTCAGATAATGATTCTGGCTGATCACCGAAGCCCTTTTGATATTACGGGGTCCTTCAATCGTCCAGTCAGAACGCTCTTTCTTATCAAAGCGACATTCGTTGCAGATGAACTCTTCCACCTCGCCAAACTGATCTTTCCGGCCGGTCACGCGGTAGACCTCTTCTCCCCTCAACCATGCCGTTACCTTTCCGGAGCATTTGCTACAGGAACGGCTGGCATTCATCGGATTAAGGAACCAAACCCGGTTTTTAAAGCGGAAAGTCTTGTCAGTCAAAGCTCCCACTGGACAAACATCGATGATGTTGCCTGAAAAATCATTTTCAATATCATTTTGAATATAGGTAGATATCTCGGAGACATCTCCTCGGTAAAGTATTCCGTGCGATCTTTTGTCGGTGAGCTGATCGGCAGTATAAACACAACGATAGCACAAAATACAGCGGTTCATGTGCAACTGGATTTTGTCGCCGATATCGACTACCTTGAATGTTCTTTTGGCCTCTTCAAACCGCGACTCCTCCCTTCCATTGTCATAGCTCAAGTTTTGAAGATCGCATTCTCCCGCCTGGTCGCACACCGGGCAATCCAGCGGATGGTTGATCAGCAGAAATTCGACAATGGCTTTCCTTGTATCAATAACTTCCTGTGAGGTAATATTTTGGACTACCATGCCATCTGCAACCGGAGTCCTGCAGGATGCCACGAGTTTGGGTACGGGTCGCGGGTCCCTGGCTGAACCCTGGGTAACTTTCACCAGACAGGTCCTGCATTTGCCACCCGACTCCTTCAGTTTGGAGTAATAGCACATGGCCGGTGGAACCACAGCACCCCCGATCATCCGGGCTGCCTGTAGAATCGTTGTTCCCTCCTCTACCTCAATTGTATGATTATCTATCGTTACCGTAAGCATCTCAACTATAATATATTGTTCTATCCTGTTTCTCAATTTTAATCTTCTTCTGCCTTCCGTCCGAAAAAAACGCCACAACATTTTTAGCCATTTTACCGCGGACGGTTTTCATTCATCATCCATTTCCAGGGGTTCCGCTTCGCTCCACCCCTGGCTACCAAGATTTCTCCACCACGTGGCTTAACCCCAGAGTAGCGCTGTTCTATCTATGGCTCACCGTTTCCCCGTTTCAATTCTCAACTTTCAACTTTCAACTTTCCACTCTCAACTTTCAACTTCCCCGTTTCAATTCTTAACTTTCAACTTTCCACTCTCAACTTTCAACTTCCCCGTTTCAATTCTTAACTTTCAACTTTCCACTCT
>JALOCD010000193.1 GCA_023228025.1 Prolixibacteraceae bacterium
AAGCCCTCCTCCTTCATTTCGACCACTTCTCCCAGCAAGGTATTTAGTTTTTCATTGTCCCTTGTTGGCGCCTGTGCAAGCACATCAACGACTTTGGTATTGATGGTCCGGTTGATCTGACCAATGCCGTTGAATGCCAAGGCACAAAACAGCACAACCATTGTTATTATCGAAACTATCTTCTTCATATCTTTATTCATTGTTTGAAATGTTGGTAATGTTTGAAAAGTTTGAAGGGTTTTAAAAGTTTGAAAATTGTTTGAAGGGTTCGCGTACATGAACATTTCAAACATTTCAAACTCCAAAACTTTTCAAACTTTTTTATATACTCCAGGGTGCACGCATAGGTTGGTTAATGAGCCGGTTGGCAGCCTCATCATCGATAAACTGCTGGGTGGCCGGATCGAAATGCAAGGTGCGTCCCAATTGGAGCGCGATGACCCCCATGTTGACAATTGTGCAGGAGTGGTATCCGTTCATCTCATTGAGCGCAAATTTCTTCCTGGTCTTTACGGCTTCCGTGAAGGAGCCAACCTGAGGTTCCGGATCAGGTAGCGTCTCTACAAATGACTGAAGATTTGGGATGGTTGATTTGAAGCCCCTGAATATCTTACCATTGGGACCCTCGATGTAGGCGGCATCCTTGTCGCGGTTCTCGCCATCCAGGATAATTTTGCATCCATCCGCGTAAGTATATTCTATTCTTCTCCAGGAACCTACAGCATCGTAATGTTGTTCGGGGGCATCCACTTCGACCTTGACCGGACTGGTATCGTCTTTACCAAGCAGGTATTGTACTGGATCTAGGTAGTGCTGGCCCATATCGCCCAGGCCGCCTCCGTCATAATCCCAATAGCCTCTGAATTTGGCGTGAACACGTTCGGGATTGTAGGGTTTGTAAGGAGCCGGACCTAGCCACATGTCGTAATCGAGCTCTTCGGGTACCGGCATTGGTTTGAGGTTCCGCTCACCGCTCCAATAGAATTTCCAGTCGTAGCCGGTTATCCCACTGACTGTTACTTTGAGTGGCCAACCCAAAATGCCACTTTGGATCACTTTTTTCAATGGTTTGACTTCTGTTCCCAAACCGTAAAACGTATCCTTAAAACGAAACCATGTATTCAGTCTGAATATTCTGTCATATTTGTTGATCTCCTCAACCACACGGAGACCTTCGCCAATGGTGCGTGTCATTGGTTTTTCACACCAGATGTCTTTCCCGGCGCGGGCAGCCTCAACGGCCATGATACCGTGCCAATGCGGAGGTGTGGCTATGTGCACAATATCGATATCGGGCTGCAGCAACAACTCCCTAAAATCGTGGTATGTCTTTACCGGATTAGGGATCATCTTTTGGACCTGTGCCAGGTGGTTCTTGTCTACATCACAAATGGCCACTACCCGGGTATCTTCATAGCCAATGTGTCCTCGTCCCATTCCTCCAACGCCGATAATGGCTTTGGTAAGCCGATCACTGGGTGCGGTAAAACCTGTTCCTCCGAGTACATGCCTCGGAATTACCATGATGCCTGCCATGGCAAGCGATGTGTTCAGAAAGCTTCTTCTCTTCATGTTTATCGTAAATATAGTTAATCAATAATTTTTTTGTTTTAGTTTGAAGGGTTTAAAATGTTTAAAATGTTTGAAGGGTTCGCGTTCATGAACATTTCCTTTCAACCTATCAACTTCGTTCAGAGACCACCCCGCTCAGGGATCGGTAACGTTATCAAACATTTCAAACATTTCAAACATTTCAAACTTTTTAAACTTTTTAAACTTTTTAAACATTTCAAACTTTTTCAGTATCCCGCTGCCTGTCCGTCCTTTCTGGATTCGGAGGCTCCGAAATAGACTTTGTTTTTTTCGTCCCATTTGATGGCCTGGTATCCACCGTAATTCCCTATGATATACTCTATTTTGTGCCCTTTGCCCAACAGTTGCCGGATGGCCTCGTAGGATACGCCACTTTCAAGATAAACCACTCCCCCATCCGTCATGGTTTCACCTGTAGGTTCGCTGGATCCCTCATGGCAAATCCGTGGTGCATCACCGGCCTCTTGCATATTCATTCCAAAATCGATCAGGTTGACTACCATCTGAACATGACCTTGCGGCTGCATGGAGCCTCCCATAAGCCCGAAACTGATGAAGGGCTTTCCATCTTTGGTAATGAATGCCGGAATAATCGTATGGAAAGGCCTTTTGTGTGGTTCATAGCGGTTCATGTGGGTGGAATCAATCATAAACATCTCACCGCGATCCTGCAGGACAAAGCCAAGCTTGCCGGGAGTCATTCCTGAACCAAATCCATGGTAATTACTTTGAATCAGCGAAACCATGTTTCCATCCTTGTCTGCAGTGGTCATGTAAATGGTATTGCCCTGTTCAAGATTCCCCGCAGGGTAGCTTTTGGCTGATCTCGCGGCATCAAAAAGCTTCAACCGCTCCTTAGCATAGGATTTGGAGATCAGTTTTTCTATTGGAATTTTGGCAAAATCCGGATCTGCATAATATTTGGACCGGTCTTCGAAAGCCAGCTTCTTTGTCTCAACGAAGGTGTGAATATAGTCAGCGCTGCCGAAACCCATTCCTGCAATATCAAAACTTTCGAGCATGTTCAACATCTGCAGAACGGCAGTACCCTGACCGTTCGGTGGCAATTCCCATACCTCGTATCCACGGTAGTTGGTAGAAATGGGTTCGACCCACTCCGAATGGTGATCCGCCAGATCCCTGACACTCAAAAATCCCCCCTGTTCCTTCATGTAATCGGCAATCTTCTGGGCCACTTCCCCTTTGTAGAAAGCATCCCTTCCTCCGGCCGCAATTTTTTCGAGTGTGGTAGCCAGATAAGGATTTTTAAACACCTCTCCTTTGGCAGGTGCCTTTCCGTTTGGCATAAAGATCTCTTTGAAAC
>JALOCD010000103.1 GCA_023228025.1 Prolixibacteraceae bacterium
TCATTGTTTGACATTTATTCGCGGACGGTTTTGATGTTCATTCTTTTACCAGGGGTTCTCCCGCACCTGCGGGACTACACCCCTGGCTACCAAGATTTCGCCACTACGTGGCTTAACCCCGGGATAGCGTTAGTCCTTGCATCGTCTACCCATTTCATCATGCGATTCATTGCTTCTCCGTTTCTCCGTTTCTTCGTTTCCCCTTCGGCTAATCCCAGGGGGCCGGTCACTCTCCACTTTCAGTTTTCAGCTATCAACTTTCAACTTTCCACTTTTTTCTTTTGTTTTTCATTCCGTCCGATCCCAACCACATCTCATTTTTTGACATTTATTCGCGGACGGTTTTGATGTTCATTCTTTTACCAGGGGTTCTCCCGCACCTGCGGGACTACACCCCTGGCTACCAAGATTTCGCCACTACGTGGCTTAACCCCAGGGTAGCATTAGTCCTTGCATCGTCTACTGTTTTTTCATGCGATTCATTGCTTCCCCGTTTCTCCGTTTCCCCTTCGGCTAATCCCAGGGCCGTTCACTTTCCACTTTCAACTTTCAGCTTTCAACTCTCCACTTTCCACTTTCAGTTTTCAACTTTCCACTCTCCACTTTCCACTTTCAGTTTTCAACTTTCCACTCTCCACTCCCTATTTCGCATTTGGCCCTACCTCTTCTACCGTGAGAACATGGTTTAAAATTTTACCTTTTTGCGATTGATCTGCGCCGATATCAAGTCTTGATTTGCGAACCTGTCCATCAATGTCCACGTTAACAAATGGATAGGCACCCACTGATGCTCCAATTGCCGGACTCTTGCTTTGGAGATGGACGGTTTCTTTGGCTCCCGGAACCAACAATGGATCAGCTTTCGAGTAACCACCGGCTGGTATCGAACCAATTCCGTCAGTTTTCCAGATCATATTTCCCTCCCAGGTTGGATGAACAATCTCCCCGTCAATCTTTGCCGCAACACTTCCTCCCTGGATGATGTTGTTGGCTACCACGATGCAGGTTGCACCGAGCCCCTCTTTTCGACCCTGCATGATCACGTTTTTAACATTGTTGTACAAGGTGTTGAAGCCGATAAATACCGTGTCGGGCCGGTCGTGCGAGGTGAGTTTGTCTTTGGGAACAATGCCGTCGCCGTTTCCAATGTTGATTGCAGGATTGCATTTCTCGAAATAGTTGCTGTAAATTTTGTGTTGATGGCCATAGAACCGAAGCCCTTCAGACCCGATAAAATAGTTTCCGTATACCTCACAACGGTTTCCGTGTCGCAACGACAACTCGCTGACACCGTCACCAAATGTGTTGTAACGGTAAATGTTGTCGCACGATTTGTTGCAGATATTCTCGTTTTCCCCTCTGGTCTGGCTAAAGAGGTTGTATTCGACGAGTGTATGGGAAGGGGAGAGGCTTCTCCAGCTCAATCCGACCTGGATTGAACTGCAGTTGTTGGAGGTTGGGGTGAAGTTGCTGAAATAGTTGTGGTGAATCCAGGTGCGTTGGGCCATCTCACTGCTACCCGGACCCTGCACGGATATCATCTGACCCTCCGTGAATTTATTCTGAAAGGTGTTGTGGTCTATTTCGTTGTCATTCCCGGATACGGTAAGATAGGCACCCTTGCCTGTACACTCAAAAATGTTGCGGGTAATCCTGCAGAATTGCGCCCCCGCCTCAATTTTAGTTTTTCCGGCTTCATGGGTAAATTTGAATCCCGAAATCCGGACATACCGTGAAGTGTGTCCAATTACAAATCCACCTGCTCCCCTGATTTCGACGCCGCCTACGTTTGCCGCCCTGATCACAATTGGATGATCCGCAGTACCCTGTATCTCAATGGATATGGGTGTTTTCGTTGTATAAACCCCATCCGCCACCACAAGGGTTGTTCCCGGTTTTGCCTTGTTGATCTCCTCACCTAACGCGGCGATTGAATGAACGGTGATGTTTTGTGCAAATAAAAATCCGGCATGACCGGTTAACAGGACCATCAATCCTGTGAATAACATTTTTTTCATCTTCTTCCTGTTTGGGTCTGTTCTATTTGGCCACTTTTTAACCATTACGGTTGAAATGATTTGAATGGTTTCAGCAACAGGCAGGGAAACTATGAATACCTGACCTGCTGCTGAAAACCAAAATTAACCATTCTACCTACAAAACTAAAGCCTCAAAATTTGAGTTGGAAAGATACTTCCAGGACCGGATTCCGGTTACCAATTATGTGTCAATTTCTGTAAGAATTGGTTCAAATCAGCAGAAACGGGCCATGTTTGAACGAATAGGGCAGACACGGATTCACGACCCGATGAAGGGCCTTAAAGTTGGCTCCGAAAGTATAGACAGGGATTTAAACTGCCGCGTATCGAGGTATTTTGGGCTGTTAGCAATTGGCTATTAGCAGTTAGCTGTTGGGAAGAGATTCGAAAGATTCCATGAAGTAAGGAGATTGAATTATGGCTTAATTTCTCATTTCCATCTTTCCCTTCCTCGAAAATTCACCTTACAATTTGCCTTTCAACTATATTTTACATAAATTTGGGGAAGCCTAAAATAAAACGCTAATACGTTGTAGCTAATTTAACAAACAGCATGTCAGATAGCATACATACAACTGGAAAAGATTTAAGGAATCTTACAAAAAGGGAGATTACAGAAATGTATAATGACCCGAATTCCACCGCTGGCGCGGATTTGCAATCCGTGCCCGACGAATTTGATCCTATTGATAAAAGGTATAACAGAGATAGCCCGGAAATTGGTGCCAATGAGGAGATCCATAATTACGTTGCCACACTTTTTGACTTTCAGCAGGTAAGACCGGGTTGAGTGTAGGGAATTGGCACGGATTACAAATCCGCGCCAGCGAGGAGAAAGGCTCACCGTTTGCGCGGAAAATGGCAGAATAGATAATTTTAAAATAATGAGTCAGGCAAAAATATTCATTCGTTTTTTTGACGACCGCGAAGTGCGTGCCGTTTGGGACGAAGAAAACGCCAAGTGGTGGTTTTCGGTATTGGATATTGTCGCCGTGCTTACCGACCAAAACGACTATACCAAAACCCGCAACTATTGGAAATATATTAAAGCCAAATTGAAGAAAGAAAACAGCCAAGTGGTTAGTGCTACTACCCAGTTGAAATTTCTTGCACAGGACGGCAAAAAGCGTTTAGCGGATATGTTGGATTACACCGGCATTATTGCCTTGGGCAAAGAATTTCCCGGCAAAATGGCAAACCGATTTATTGAATGGTTTTCCTTCAGCGATGAAAGCATAGATGGGAAAAGCAAATCAAAAGCGTATGCGTTGTTTGAAAGTTCGTTGGTAAGGGCATTAACCAACAAAATCAACGACCCCGAAATGTTTATGAAAGGAATTGACTATTCGTATTACTACGAGGAAAATGACTGAGACAGTAATGGTTTGCAAAGATCGAACGACAGAAACGCCAGCCTTAGACATCAGCTACCCAAAAATGGCGGTTCAGAGGCTAAATCAAGTATGTGCTTCTATCAAAGTTTGTGTTTGGATGACAATGAATCGTTTCGAAATCACCACCTTCGTGTAGTGGAACGTTGATGGGTTACAACAACAAATATAATAGCAGAAACTAATCAAAGAAAGGCTCTCCTTACGATTGGCAACTTGACCGGAATTGGGTCTAAAATCAAACTATGGCGCAGAAGAAAAACATATTGGCAATCAATGGAAGTGCAGGTTCAAATTCTGCAAACCTGAAACTTCTCGAAAAAATTGGAAGTTTGGCAGGGCATGAATTTAAACTGACAATTTTCAATGACTTAAAAACGCTACCACATTTCGATCCTGAACTTTCAGCCGAAAATCCCCCCAAACGAATTGTGGAATTTAGGGACGCAATCGAAAAATCGGACGGAATAATTATTTGCACACCTGAATACGTTTTTAGTATCCCAAGTGGTCTGAAGAACGCCATTGAATGGTGTATTTCAACGACGGTATTTTCAGACAAACCGACAGGATTGATCACTGCTTCTGCAAGTGGACAAAAGGGACATGAAGAACTGCAATTGATCATGAAAACCGCAATGGCAAAATTCGAGGATGAAACAACTTTGCTAATTCAAGGAATCAAAGGAAAATTTGACGCGAATGGAAATCTGACAGACCTTGAAACTTGCAAAAGGCTAGAACGATTTATAGACAGCTTTATGAATTTAGTTGAAAAAAGTAATTTTAGAACGAATGGCGAATAGTTTTATAGCTTTTTTAATTGCATGTATCTTAAGGTCTTTTTTTAGCAATACATGTATCGCTCAAATTGATCGCAATGTTTCATCAGACGCGATTGCAGACTTTACTGATATACCTGAAATACACTGGAAATTCCTGACCAATGCACCCATATTCGCATCTCCGGTTGTAAATGAAAATTTGGTTTACATAGGCGGAGTTGACAGTATCTTGTTTGCCATTGATATTCAAACAGGAATAGAAAAGTGGCGATTTAGGACTAATGGGGAAATTCGGTCTAATGTGTGTGTGGCAGATCATCGACTCTATCTGAATGGCGGTGATGGGAATTTATATGCACTAAACAAAAAATCAGGGAATCTTCTCTGGACCTACCATTCTGAGGGAGAGCGAAAGTACGATTTTGCTGACTATTTTCATTCTTCACCAGTATTAAAAAATGGGATAGTCTATTTTGGTTCGGGAGATGGAAATTTATCCTGTTTTCCTCGTTACGGCACCCAAAAGTACCTCAACTTGACGAGAATGTCACAGGTGAACTCATAATTTGATCATTTTCTCGTTTATGCGATTCTCAGAGGGGTATGACTCGGCCGATGTCTTTACGTTGGGCTAAATAATTTTAGAATCTCAACTTGTTCATTATTTTGTAAATGCAACCGAGCCTCTATATTTTTAGAAAATGGCGTTATGATAGTTATTTCGAAAATTGTATTGGCGATATCGATAGCTTTTTCAGGCGACCATTTTGCTCCTGCAAATTTCAATTGTCTTTCTAGTTCTTTGTAGATTTTATAGGCACAAAAAGCGATACAAATGTGCGCCTCAATTCGATGTCTAAGTCTGTGAAAAATAGGCCTGATCCGCAAGTCAGTTTTGGATATTCTAAAAGCCTTTTCAATCCTCCATAGATTGCCATACTGTTCAATTACCTGATCTTTATTGAGTTTAGTGTTGGTTACATATCCTTTTAGACCGTCCCATTTGTCATCTTCGTTGAATTTTCCGTAATCTATGCTGACACTAATTTTGCCGTCTAATTTCAAGTATTTATTGTATCCTCTATTGTTGATATTCTTTTTGGAAAGCCTTCCTGTTTTGATTGCACGTTCTAGCTTTTCCAAACCTCTTTGACGATTCGATTTATCTTTCTTTGCCCTTGCCAGGGAATAGCTAACAATCAACCTGGTTTCGGGATCAATTGCTATCTCTTCACACTGGCCGTTTTCTAATTTCAGTGCCAATATTTGCGACTGAAGCGTACGTTTTTCACTTTTTAGCCTGGCACCAAGGATGTACTGGTAATCCTTTGCTTGTAGCTCGATAATATTTTCATCAGACAGTAGTCCGGCATCAGCAACCACCACAAGATCCTTTAACCGGTATTTTGTTTTGAAAGCTTCAATGACCGGAAGCATGGTGTGCCCTTCGTATTTATTGCCTTCAAATATCTCATAAGCCAGAGGGTATCCTTCAATGCTGACCAAAAGGCCCAACAGTATTTGAGGATTCTGGTGCTTGCCCTCTTTCGAAAAACCTGTTATTCTTAGATCATCCTGATCTTCAATCTCAAAATAAAGGGTGGTGACATCGTAAAAGACAACGCTGATGGCACCATCCAAAACCTTTAAAGTATGTGAGTAGCTAATCTCCTGGATTCTCTCCTTTTGCTTGTCGTGGAGCTTATCCAGGTAGCGGTAGATCCGCTCGACATCAATAGTGAGCCCCTTGTATTTGAACAGATAATCTGTCGTCTTAAGCTTGCTGACGGGATAACACAGACGGGTAATGACCAGATGTCTGAAAAGCTCGTCTTTGATGCCATTAAAGCCTATTTCGTCAAATAGTTTACCCAGTATTAATTCCGGACCAACCAAGCGGATCTTATCGATCCCTTTAAAGAACAGATCAATTAATTCTTTCTCCCTGTCGATGTTGAAATTTAAGTCGAACTGTTGGGTCAAGCGTATCAACTCAGACTTGGCCTGGGTATTTAGCCGGTCCAATTCCAAAGGATCCATACTTGTACCAATGGTCTTGACCGTTTTATATCTACCCCTGCTTTTATCGATAATTTGGATGCTGACAGTACCGCTTTTGTTGTTTTTCTGGCGTATGAACATTTTGCATGAAAATCGAGCCACCCAAAATTACAAAAAAACCAACGTAACTAACTGTCTTTCAAGATGCATTTTTTAAACCCAAAAAAACCGTGGAAAACAGGAGAAATAATTCTGAAGTATATATGCGAAACATCCCGCCAAGTAACCGATCAGCGCGGGCAGGCTTATCTTGCGCAAGTACCAAAAAAAATTGATCTTTTCCATCCCCATTGCCGCAACACCCGCGGCCGATCCAATTATCAGGACACTACCCCCGGTACCCGCAGCGTAGGCTAAAAATTCCCAAAAAAAGTGGTCCGTCGGATAAACGGTCAGACTGTACATTCCCTGTGCTGCCGCCACCAGTGGGACATTGTCTATGATCGCAGAAAGCAGGCCGATGGATATTGCAATTACATTGATGTTCTTGATGGTAGAATCCATCCAGTTAGCCGTCGTAGTCAATACCCCTGTAGATTGAAGCGCTGCAATACAAATCAATATTCCCAGAAAAAAGAGGATGCTTGGCATATCTATTTTCCGCAGGGCCTGGGCAACAGAGAGGGTATGCTTTGTAGGAACAGCCTTTTTACCATGAATGATCTCCGTAATAACCCAAAGGATTCCGAGACCGAGGAGTATGCCCATGTAAGGAGGAAGATGTGTAAGGGTTTTAAAAACGGGAACCAAAACAAGCACGGAGACTCCTGAGAAAAATACGATAGATTTATGGTTTTGAGAAAGACCCTGATATCTAACCTCCTTGTTCAATGATGATTCCACGGCTCCCTTTATTTTAAAAGAGACAAAAATAAGTGGAAAGACCAGGCACAACAAACTTGGAAGAATCAGTTTCATCATAATATTTAGCGTGGTAATTTGTCCGCCCATCCAAAGCATGGTGGTCGTAACATCTCCGATAGGTGTCCATGCCCCTCCGGCATTGGCCGCAATAACTACGATCCCCGTAAAAAACATTCGGTCTTTGTCATCTTTGATCAATTTTCTGAGCAGGGAGACTATGACAATGGTCGTTGTCAGGTTGTCGAGGATGGCGGATAAAAAGAAGGTTACAAAACCAATGATCCACAAAAGTTTGCGTTTGTCCTTTTGCCTGATCCGTTCGGTAATCATATCAAACCCACTGTGGGCGTCTATCAGTTCGACAATGGTCATGGCTCCCATCAGAAAGAATAATATACCGGAAAGATCGCCAAGATGAAGGGTGAGTTCTTCAGATACAAATACCTTGTCAGATGAGAAAAGGATATAGATAGTCCAACACAGCACGCCTGTTATCAGCGCTGTTGCGGATTTATTTATTTTGATGGTATGCTCAAAAGCAATTGCTGCATAGCCCAGAATAAAGATCAGGATGACAATTTCACTCATAAATGTTGGTGTAAAAAACCTTTATCGATAAAGGTGATTCGAAGCAGCAATATATTGTTTTTTTCAGTTTTACCCTAATCTGAGCGAACAAAGTAGTAGAAAAAAATTTAGCTTACTTTAATACCACTTCATTTTGACCTCCCCCAACCTCTCCTGGAGAGTGGAGCTGCGCTTTACTGTTTGAACACGAATCTGAAGTCTCTTTTGGGGAGATTTAGAGGGGTCAAATGAAGGAATTCAAAAGACTAAAATGGTTCATTATTACTTTCCATTTACTTTATTTGTAGGAGTATCTTTTACTTAAGTTCAGAAGGATTTTTGGTTTACTTTGTACCATGGAAAAAAAGCTGAAGATTTCGATGGAAATTGTCTTTTTGGAGGAGGGGACCATTCATTTGTTGGTTCCATTCATTCATCCCGGAATAGAAAATTATTGGTGGGTTGTAGATACCGGAGCTTCAAAAAGCGTGGTAGACAGGGCTTTGGCAGACCTGGTAGTTCATCACGAATCGGAAGGGGCCATGGCCACTGGATTGGGGCAGGAGATGGTCGAAACCTCCACCGGGACCATTCCCGATTTTCGTTTGGGAGAAACTGGCTTCGGAGATCTTCCGGTAGCTATTGTCGATCTTCGACACATCACGGAGGAGTATTCCAAATATTCAGACAAAAGAATTGCCGGACTTCTTGGCAGTGATTTCTTTTACCGTGAACGGGCAGTGATTGATTATGAGAACTTAACCATCCTGATTTAGCGCCTTAGTTTTGGAAGATGAGTTTTCGGCCAAACTCAACTATTTAAATCAAAAAAATAAATATCTTTGCGCACTACAAATTTTTAGGATTAGGAAGTTAACAAAGATTAGATAATAATAAACCGAATTTCCAATGCAGAATAAAGGATTGATCAGGCTTATTGCCATTTTGTTAGGTTTGGTATGTTTTTACCAGCTCTACTTTACCTACAAGGCAATTTCTGTCGAAAACGATGCGACCGCTTATGGTATTAAAAAAGCTAAAACAGAAAAACCTGGCGCTACACAAGTTGAAGCAGAGAACATTGCAAAGACGTATGAAACGCGTTATCTGGATTCTATCGCTAACCAACCGGTTTACAATTTCGCCGGGTTAAGGAAGTATACCTTCAAAGAGGTAAAAGAGTTCCAGTTGCCACTGGGACTTGACCTGAAAGGGGGTATGAATGTGACCCTAGAAGTGTCTGTAGTAGACTTGATTCATGCACTTTCAGGCTACAGTACCGATCCAACATTCGTTAAGGCTATCGAATTGGCTAAACAAAAGCAACTGAATAGTCAGGAAGATTTTGTAACCATCTTTGGAAAAGCATTTGAGGAGATTGATCCAAATGCGAAACTTGCAGCCATCTTCAATACGCTTGATCTGAGAGAAAAGGTAAGCTATAATTCAACCAATGCCCAGGTAATTTCTGTAATCCGCAAAGAGACAGACGCAGCTATCGACAATTCATTCCAGATTCTTCGGACACGTATCGACCGATTTGGTGTCACTCAACCAAATATTCAGCAGCTTCAGACCAAAGGACGGATCCTTGTTGAACTACCAGGTATAACAGATACCAAACGTGTTCGCAAGTTGCTTCAGGGAACTGCCAACCTGGAATTTTGGGAGACCTACGAAAACAATGAAGTATATTCCTACCTGCTGGAGGCAAACAAAAGGCTACGTGAAGTAAAAGCCGTTCAGGCTGCTGCAACACCTGCTATTGCTCCTATTGCCACTACTGCTAAAGATACAACAAAATCTGCCAGTAGCCTGGTTAGTGAGATCAAAAAACAGGAACAGGATTCTTTGGCTTCCGGTTCCACTGAAGATATTGCCAAAAATTTCCCGCTCTTCTCGGTATTGACACCAAATACCTCACGTGATGGTCAGATCGCCCGTGGTCCGATCGTTGGTTACTCACATGTGAAAGATACTGCCCAAGTGAATACATACTTAAAAATGCAGCAGGTGAAGTCTGTTTTCCCTCGAACGATGGTCTTCAGATGGACGGCGAAACCAATGCCAGGCAATGAAAATTACTACTCACTGATTGCCATCAAGGTTTCCAGTCGCGATGGCCGTGCCCCGCTGGATGGAGGGTCGGTAACCGAAGCACGACAGGATTTTGGCCAAAACAAGGCTTCCAGCGTGGTCGATATGACCATGAATGCCGAAGGGGCCAAAGTTTGGCAGCGCATTACCCGTGAAAATGTGGGCAAAAGTGTTGCTGTAGTATTGGATGATTACGTTCAATCTTATCCAACTGTTCAGGGCGAAATTCCCAATGGTCGCACAGAAATTTCAGGTCAATTCACTGTAGATGAGGCGAAAGACTTGGCCAATATGTTGAAATCAGGTAAAATGCCGGCGCCTGCCCACATCATGCAGGAGGAGATTGTTGGTCCCACACTGGGTAAAGAATCCATTAACAGTGGGATGTACTCTTTCCTGATCGCTTTCATGTTGGTTCTTGGCTATATGTTATTCTTTTATAGTAAGAAAGCAGGTTGGGCCGCCAATGTGGCGCTGCTTGTCAACCTTTTCTTCCTGATTGGTATTCTGGCCTCACTCGGAGCCGTGCTTACCCTACCGGGAATCGCCGGTATCGTATTGACCATGGGTATGGCGGTCGATGCGAATGTTTTGATCAACGAACGGATTGAAGAAGAGGTTCGTGCCGGCAAAGGGTTGCGTCTTGCAGTCAAGGACGGATACAACAACGCCTATTCTGCGATCATTGACGGCCAGGTAACGACACTTTTAACCGGTATCGTCTTATACGTGTTCGGTTCAGGTCCTATCAAGGGATTTGCTACTACACTGATTATCGGTATCATCACCTCGCTATTTACATCAATCTTTATCTCCCGTTTCATGTTGGAGCGGTGGTTAGACACCAACAAGAAGATCACTTTCGTATCCAAAATTTCTGGCGAGTGGCTGCGTCATGTCAATATGCCTTTCATTCAAAAGAGAAAAATATTCTATGTTGTTTCAAGTATCTTGATTTCAATAGCGATCTTGTCAATTGTTTTTAAAGGGATGAACTACTCCATCGACTTCAAGGGAGGCCGGACTTATGTTGTTCGCTTGAACAAGGATGTGATGGTGGAAGATGTCGCCAAAACACTCGCTGCTGAATTTGGCAACACACCTGAAGTGAAGACATTTGGCGCCAACAACCAGGTTCGAATCACAACCGACTATAGGATTGCGGAAACAACTGAGGCAGTGGATAGTGAAGTAGAGTCCAAACTTTACAACGGCATGAAGACCTATTTGGGACCCGATGTTACGTTGGATAAATTCCTTACTGAATACCGGATGAGTTCTCAAAAAGTTGGACCAACAATTTCCTACGATATCAAGCGGGACGCTGTTTTATCGGTAATCTTCGCCTTGCTCATCATCTTCCTGTACATCGCTGTACGTTTCAGAAACTGGCAGTTTGGTCTGGGAGGACTGGTTTCATTGGCGCACGACGTGATCATCGTTATCGGATTGTACTCCTTACTGGACGGATGGCTCTCCTTCTCGCTGGCAGTAGATATGTCATTTATTGCTGCGGTTCTGACCATCATTGGGTATTCGATCAATGACACTGTGATTGTCTTTGACCGTATACGTGAATATGTTCACCTTCACCCGAAACAGGATGCGATGAAGACATACAACGACGCGATGAACAGTACACTTCGGCGTACGTTCAGTACTTCACTGACTGTATTGGTGGTATTGTTTGCTATATTCCTGTTTGGCGGAATCGCGATCAAAGGATTTGTATTCGCACTGTTATTCGGAATCCTCTTCGGAACATACTCTTCAGTTTTCGTTGCAACTCCGATTGCTTATGATACCCTGATGAGAAGACAAAAAAAGCTTGATGAAAAGAAATAGCGAAGCTTCATTATAATAAAAAACCCGGAACCAAAAATTCCGGGTTTTTTATTGACTTAAATTGGTGAAGTCGAATCTGTTTTATCAGGATTGTTATCTTTGCAAAAAAGTGTATTGTTATGTCACATCCTTTGCTTTTTTTCAGTGGCGGTGAAATCATGGTCATCGTCTTTTTTGTCCTCATCCTGTTTGGCGCGGATGCTATCCCCGGTATCGCCAGAACAATAGGAAAACTATATGGTGAGTTTCACAAGGCAACCGATGACATCAAGCGTGAAATTACCGACCATACTTCCGGCTTACAGAATGAATTTGGTAACCTCAAAGATAAGATTGAGAAAAAGGGTGGTGATTTTACACGAAAAATCGATGAGGAACTAAAGTAGCCATGCTTGAAGCCAACCTGATTACCAAGTCGTATGGAAATCTTCAGGTGCTGAAAAGTGTCTCCCTGAAGGTTGATGAACACGAGATTGTCTCGGTGGTTGGCGCCAGTGGGGCAGGAAAGACAACGCTTTTGCAAATTTTGGGCTCTTTGATCCAGCCCGATTCCGGAAAGGTTTTGATCCATGGGAACGACCTGTTTTCAATGGGTGAAAGGGATTTGTCGCGGTTTAGGAACAAAGAGATTGGCTTTGTCTTTCAGTTTCACCACCTGCTTCCCGAATTTACAGCCTTCGAAAATGTTTGCATTCCGGGCTTTATTGCCGGAACAAAGAAGGGTTCTGTCGAAAAGAGGGCGGAAGAGCTATTGCGGATTCTGGACCTGTTACCACGAAAGCACCATAAACCATCTCAGTTATCAGGAGGAGAGAAGCAGCGGGTGGCGATTGCCAGGGCGCTGATCAACAATCCCTCGGTAATTTTGGCTGACGAACCTTCCGGCAACCTGGATTCCCAAAACCAGGAGGAGCTCTACCGGCTTTTTTTCTCGCTGCGCGAAAAATTTGGCCATACATTTGTCATCGTTACCCACGACGATCATTTCGCCGGTATGACGGACCGGATGATCAGGCTGCAGGATGGCTGTATAATGAGTGCCTAAAGTATTTAGAGTGACTAAAGTGCCTAAAGTACTTACTCCACAATCAGAATTTGTTCGGAATCCAAACTTTAGGTACACTTTTAGCAAATCTTCGGAGTCCCCAACTTTAGGCACTTTAAATACTTTAGGCATTTTAGGCACTCTATTATGAGCAACTCCTGGTTCCAATTCAAAAAATTCCTAATCACTCAGGAAAATTCAGCCCTGAAGGTAGGCACCGATGGAGTGCTGCTGGGAGCCTGGTGCGGGGTGTCCGGAGCAAAGCATATTCTGGATGTCGGGACAGGCACCGGTGTGGTAGCCCTGATGCTGGCACAAAGGTCGGATGCGGAGGTTATGGCAGTTGAAATTAACGATGATGCTTGCATGGATGCGCGGCACAACTTTCAAAATTCCCCGTGGGGCGAAAGGCTTTCGCTCTATTCAGGTGATTTCAACAAGTTTCAGGAAGCGCATACTTTTTCCTTCGATTTGGTAGTCTGCAATCCGCCCTTCTTTAAAAAATCGATGAAATCAGTTGATCCAGCCTCCTCTACCGCACGACACGATGTATCGCTCACTTTTGAACAGTTGATTGAAGGGGCTAAAAAATCGTTGACGATCAAAGGCAGATTGGCGGTGATACTTCCAATAGAAGCATTGGCCGATTTTAGGGAAACTGCACGTCTGTCGGGCTTCTACCTTAGCAGGAAAACCACCGTCATTCCAAAAGTTGGTAAAGCGCCCAAACGGGTATTGCTAGAGTTTTCAAATTCTGCAACTTATCCGGAGTCAGATGAAATTATAATTCTGTTGGATGCACATACCTTTTCTGAAAAATTCATTGAATTGACCAAAGAATTCTACCTGGGAAGTTATTAAGTTTGAAACGAATATCTAATTTTTTTTGTAGTTTAGTCCAATAACAAATCAATCATTTAAAATTCAAAATATGGATATGTTAGCAACTCTTGCCAAAGTGAACGTATGGGCTGTTATTTTGGCCGGTATCTCCTACCTGATCCTTGGTGCGCTCTGGTATTCCCCGCTTTTGTTTGGCAAGCTGTGGATGGAATTGAACGGCTTTACGGAAAAGGATTTGAAATCTAACAAACCGATGTGGATGATCACGCTGCTCTCTTTTCTTTCGGCTTTTGTCGCCTCTTTTGTGATCTCCATGGTACTCGGTCCCCGTTCCAGTGGCGGGTTTGGAGCCATCATCGGGGCATGTATCGCCGTTTTCTGGATTGCTATGTCAAAATTGACCAGTGTTTTATTTGAAAATCAGCCTGTTAAACTTTATTTACTCCATGCCAGTTTTGATCTGGTGGCATTTATGCTGATGGGGGCCATCGTGGGATTCTGGAGATAATTGACAATAAAATCTCCTGTTTCTCAGTTTCCCCGTTTCTCAGTTTCTTTTTTAAAGTATGCGTAAAATATTTCTCCTCCTTCTTGCACTCTCCTCATTATCGTTGCAGGGCCACGCACAACCTTTGTCCCCATCCGCAAAGGTTAGTTTGCTCATCTGTGCTCCCGGCGACGAGATTTACTCTTTTTTTGGCCATGCAGCCATCCGGGTACATGATCCGTTGTATGAAAAGGATATTGTATTCAATTATGGGGTTTTCAGTTTCCAAACATCCTATTTTATCTGGCGCTTTGCCAAAGGTGAAACAGACTATATGGTTGATGTGTGGAGGATGAGCACTTTTATGAGGGAATACAAGGAAGATAAGCGGAAAGTGGTTGAGTATGAACTTATGCTCACGCCTGACGAACGTGAGTCCTTGTATGAATCGTTGGTCGAAAACTGCAAACCGGAGAACAGGGTTTACCGTTATTCACACTTTGAAGACAACTGTTCAACCAGGCTGCGCGATCAGATAGAAAAAGCATTGGGTGGGAGAATCAAATACGATACTTCCGGGGATAAAAGGATGTCATTCAGAAACTTAATTGATCTCTACCTGCAGGACAATAGCTGGAGCGGATTCGGGATTAAGTTGGCATTGGGGATTCCTACAGACCATATCTCAACTTTTTCGCAGAAGATGTTTTTGCCTGATTATCTTGGAGATGATATGGCTAAAGCAACGGTTGTGCGGGATGGTGTTGGTTCTCCTGTTACCGGACCGGCCGTGGTTATTTTTGATGCCCCGCCCTTTGTGCGAAGCTTTTCTGTTACTTCGCCCGCCGTCGTTCTCCTTCTTTTTTTCTTTGTTGTGATCGTACTAACACAATGGGAGATGAAGAACAAGCGCAGGTTAGACTGGCTTGACATCACCGTTTTCATTGCCTTTGGCATTGCCGGAATGATCCTTTATTTCACCACTTTTATCTCGGTGATGCCCTCCACCAAATGGAACCTCAATCTCATTTGGGCATTCCCGACCCATTTCCTTCTGGGAGTATTGTGGATATTTCCAACCATGCGGCCAAAATTGTTTTGGTATGTCCGCCTGACAGCCATCGTTACCACTTTATTTCTTGTTTCAATCTATTTCCTTCCCCAAACCTTCCATTGGCTGGTGGCGCCGTTGTGTTTGATTTTAATAATCCGTGCGGGAACGATTGTGATTATATTTAGTCGAAAATAATCTACAATTCTTTAACCGCTACGCGGTAAGGGGATTTGCGTATGGTATGATTGTTCTACAATACTTTAAGCCCTACGGGCTAAGGGTTGATTTGATGCTATTTGACAAGAAATTATACTTACCGCGTAGCGGTTGCAGTATTGTAGAAACAGAATGAGCAAATGAATATTTACCGCGTAGCGGTTAAAGTATTG
>JALOCD010000184.1 GCA_023228025.1 Prolixibacteraceae bacterium
TGTATTTACCGGTGGCTATATCATACCTGTATATATGTCTACCAATGCTGTATTCGGTGCTGCCAGCCAATTCAAGCAAAATAGACTTACCGTCTGCTGCCATTATTGGGGCGTTCGGGGTCAAACCACTGGGCATGGTTAATTCTTTAATTATTTTTAGGTTCTTATCCAAAACTACCACCCTTAAATTAGAAGAGCTTGAGGTGGTATAGGCCACATACTTTGACTGGTCGGCAGAAGCCGATAAAGACTCAATCTCAGCACCGTCCGATAGTTTTGGCAAATCGTAACGAACATAGTTTCTGCCACTAATATCGGTGCATACCAAATGCGCCAACCTTACAAAACAAAGCGATTTATCTTGATTTTGAACCTGTTCCGCTGTTGGGCCAGTTGTGTCACTTACCTCTTTTAAATTATTGCGAATGGCGTAAATATATAGTGGTATCGCAGCTATAAGCAAAACTAATGCCAGCACAAGAGCAGCTATTAGCCACTTGTTCTTTGGGTTTTGGGTTTTTAGTTTTACGTGGTGTTTTGGTGTAGATATCGGTGCGTCAGCTGGCACCAAAGATTCATCCGTTACTACGGGCTTTTGGTCTTTGTCTTTAGTCGGTTTTTGGTGGTTCATCAAATACCCTTTTTAAAGTATTTCCTTTAGCATAGGCTTGCGTATAAATATTTGCAAAAACACGAGCAAAAAAATTCTTGAAGATTTAATTGAACTTAAACGATTTAAGTATGGTTTTTATTGTGTTGGCATCACTACTGTTCAAAAACGCTTCTGAGTCGCCAACAGCGTATGCATATACATAATATTGTGATTCCCCATTTTTGTTATAGACGCTAAAGAATTCCTCTAGCATATAGACTCCCATCTCTGGGCTATTGAGCTTAATGGTGCCCGTAAGGGTATCGGTGTATTTCTCTTCGACCGTCAGACCTATCATATATTTAGACTCATAACGGGACTCCACCAGATAAATCGGTATTTTTTGGCCCTTTTGATAGCTACTCCCGTAGGTTGTTTCGCCTATTGCCGTCTTTGAGAAGTTTTCGGCCGTGGGGCAAGTGTTGCCAGCTTGATATGGTTTATCCTGTGGCTTTGGTTCGCAATAGCCGCCCTTACCACCGTAATCAGTTTTTAGTAACAACTTCGTGCCCGTTGGGGATGTAATTGTAGTAGAAACCGTAGGCAGATCGGCTTGGGTCGCTTTGGTCGTGACCAGCTTCCAGGTGGTTGGATATTTTACGCTAAAGTTGGCTACGCTATCGGTGTATGTATCGCTTGGCGTTGTTGTCGGGGTCGGTTGGGTGCTTGTTGGTGCCGTCGTACCATCAATGTTATCGTAATGTTTCTGTTGGGAACTCCAGACATACCAACCAGCACCGCCGATAATGCCGATTATTACAATGATTAATATTGCTTCTACTACGCCAAAACCTTGCTGTTTTGAATTTTTCACCTTGCCCCCTGGTTTATTTAAAATTTTATCGAAGAAATTAAATCGTTATAGGCGTTTAAATATTCTGGATGGCCATTGTATGCAGCTTTTTCAATCGCAATTGTGTATAAATTTGAGTCTATATAAAATAAAGTTGTTAGTGCATCCGGCACCTCGTACGCCATATTAAATTGGACGGCCCTAACGCCATCGATTTGAATATTTTTGAGGTCTTTGCTGCTAATCAATTTGTAAACTGGGGCCTTTGCGAACAGCTCATCGATGCTCTTATAGGTATCATCATTCGACTTATTGATTACGATTTCGGCACCCGTTTTAATTGTGTCAGCCATACCACCACTGTTTTTTGTCGTACCGGGAGCGACATAGGTAATGCCGTAATAGCCCGGCACCTCTGGGTTTGTTGACTCTGTAAATGACCAGCCATTAGGTTTAACGTACGAAAATTGCAGTTTAGACGCATTTTTTGCTACAAAGTTTACGTTTGGCGTCGGCGTAGATTTTATGGTTTTTTGGGGCTCGTTTTGAGAGCTAACCGCATTATCTAGGGTTTTATCAGTCTTATTTTTAGATTGCCAGACGTACCAGCCAACGCTACCAATAACACCTATAATCACGATAATTAATATTACTTCTACTATACTAAAGCCTTGCTTGTTGTTTTTAAGAGATATCATAATGTTTTAAGCATAAGCGTTAGCGTAAATATATGCAAAAACTATATCTGAGATTTTTCTGAAAATGTTGTGGATAACGGTTATGGAATTCTGGTTTTAACGTATAATTTTAAGCAACATGGGGGGATCTAAAAAAATAACTGCCAAAAAGCGACTGCTTAGTAAACCGTTTACGGTCATATTGGGCTCAATTGTTTTACTGTTGTGCCTATTTTTTGTGTGGCAATATTTTATTAATCGACCGAACTATCGTGATCTTAAAGAAGAGCACAGCAAACTGGTTATCCCGTCTGATTGGAAATTTGTTAACGAAAGTAGCAATAAAGGTACTTGGGGTTTATTCTGCTGGCAAATTGAAGGATCCGAGTGCCCATATTTAGGGTATCAATATAGTACAGATAACCCTCAGGACCCCGAGGTCGACAAAGCTATCATTAACAAAATTATCGCTGCTGCCAACTACTCAGTTGCTGATAAAAACTTCAAACATTGTGTGCTGGGTGATGAAAACTATCAATGTGAAATTATCGGTGAAAAAGATGATGTTTCCCTTGAATTAAGTATTGGTGCTGATGGCCACAGTAAAATACTAAGGATTCATTTGGGTCAAAATGGTGGGCGGTAATAATAAAAAACTAAAATGGTTTACTCTTATTTTCGTAGCTGGCTTGCTGCTTTCATCACTTAAGTCTTACGGGGAACCATCAACTTGTTCTGATTTACTGGTTGTTTTCGCTAGAGGCTCCGGACAGAACAACGGTAAAATTATTAGCGATGGTGTCTATGCTAACTCTGGATTACGGGATGATGAAAAACAATCAAAAGTTTTCTTTGATGAAATTGATAAAAGAACAAATAATTTAAATACAGAGTATGTTTCGCTGCATGATTTTGGGGGGAGATATAACCAATATGGATACGCCGCTGTAGGTGTATGGGACGGCTTTACTCATAAGCCAAATCATCGCAAAGATGTAGCCAACAGATACTATGAAAGTGTCACTGATGGGGCTGAAGAATTGGCGTGGTATCTGGAAGATAAACTAACATCTTGCCCCTTCCAACAAGTAATCCTGGGTGGTTATTCACAGGGTGCGCATGTTGTTGGTGATGCCTTGCCCAAAATACAACCTATGCTCCGTGCTCGTATAAATTATGTTGCCTTATATGGTGACCCCAAATTTAACCCTCGCACCAGCGCGATACCAATAAGGACTGGCTCATGGGTCAGGGGCAATGCAGCCAGAACTCAAACTGGAGCATTGTTAGCACGCAAGGACTACTTGCCTACCGGTATAGCAGTCGCAACAAGTTGGTGCGACATTAATGATCCCGTTTGCGCTAACTACAGCATTGGGAAAAATTCTATTAGCCAAAACCTGTATAGCATTTTTGGCGACAAGACCCACCAAGAGGCTTACCAGAATAAATGGATACCACAAAGCGCCAATGAAATCGTTAATAGTCTGAGAAAAAATAATCAGATTCTGGCCAATAACATACAGACTACTACCTGGGTAAACAAAAATGATAAATTATACCAGGCTGATCTTGCTATTGTTTTGGATGTCAGCGGTAGCATGATAAACACCATCAACAACATACAGAAGAAGCTTGATAGCTTTACTGCGTCACTTTTTAACTCTTACTGGGACACCCGAATAGCACTAATTGGTTTTAGCGACAACGATACGAACTCTCCATATATTGCAAAAAAGCTAACA
>JALOCD010000195.1 GCA_023228025.1 Prolixibacteraceae bacterium
CTACAGCCGCTGTAGGAGTTGAGCTGATGTTGGTGGAAATATCCTTAGCCACATTGTTTACCACTTCTTCGTGGACAGCGATAGCTAGACTGACTGCTGAATCTTTGACCTCTTGATTGACCTTTTGAGCATCACCCAGTACTTTGGCTATTTCTGTATTTTGGGAATTTGATACTTTTTGATTGAGGTTAGTGGCAGTTTCATTAGCCACAGTAGCTACTTTTTCTACTAGGGCTACTACCTGCATTGGTGTTTTTTCTTCTTTGACTATCTTGAGTGAGTTATCCACAGCTACTACGTCTTTTTCTAGATGGCTAACCGCTTTTTTGATAGCCACCTCTGTTTTAGTATTATCTTCTGAGCTAACATTATCTTCCTCATCTTTCAAAATCTTATCTATCTCATCCAAGCGAGTATTAATATGTTTGATGTGAAGTTCAGTCTTTTTGACTGGGCTCAAGGTCAGGGCTAGCTCGGCCTCTTCTAGATTGCGCTTGATTGGCCAGAGGGTCTCACCAGGCACAGATGCTTGGGCGACCATACTGAATCCCGAACCGACTGATAGCACCAAGACCACAGCCACTACTTTGGTCAATGACGGCACAATCTTGCTGAAAAAATTTGCGAAAAACAAATTAAAGCCATCATTAAATGATTGCTTCTGAGATTTTATCAAGCGACTCTGCACTGTCACCTCGGACATGATGGAATACTTGGTGGCGTGAGCCCATTGCTCGTCAGGGTTGATGCTTGATAGCTTTTTTAATTGAGCTAATTGTCTGCGAATGCTCATAATTTTTTGATACCCATCTACCTATAGCAAGGTAAATGATTATTTATTGTTATTTAAAGATTTTAATTTATTGAGTGCTCGATGGAGCAGGACTCTAATGTTGTTTTTATCCTTTTGCATAATCTGCGCTATATCATCTATAGATAGATCCTCGACATAGCGTAAGATCAAAACTTCTTGATACTCTGACTTCATCTTTTTCAAAAGCTCTAGCAAGGCCTGCAAATCAATTTCTTTATCAATACTGCTAGTCTTTTGATCAGTATAGGGATCCTCTGTCTCATCAGCATACTCTAGTGGCAACTCTTGACGGCGAGACAAGCGGTAATAATCAATAATAGCATTGCGCGCGACGCGGAAGATGAAAGCGGCAAAATTTTGAATCTCTTTTTTATCTACCAAATGCTGCCAAGTCTTCAAAAATATATCCTGAGTCAGATCCTGGGCCACGGCTTTGTCACTCACCCTCATATAGACAAAGCGATAGACGCGGGTCATATATTGGTCATAAAAAAAAGCAAAAGCTTCGGAATCACCATTTTTCAGCTTTAGCAACTGGATTTTCTCTTGTAAACTATCCTTCAAACTGTACATAAATATAGACGGGCTTAAGTACAAAATATTACACCTTAATTAGACCAATTAAACAATATTTTACCTTATAATACCCCCTAGTGTAAATAACTGTAAATAATAAACATATATAAAGCAGATTATACCAGAATTTACTATCTTTGTAAAGCTGGTATGGGCAAGCTTTGGTGTTAACCTCGAAGGTTGATTTTGTGTCAACAAAAGGATTCTTTTCATCTAAAAGGTTAGTTTTTTATCAACCTCGAAGGTTGTTTTTAAGCGGCGCGGTGACCTATGTTTATAGTCATTGCGAGGAGCCGTAGGCGACGAAGCAATCTACAAGCTAGTAGATTGCCGCACCAGCCCTTCGCGAAGGGCTGGTTCGCAATGACATTAGAAGCCACCGCGCCGCACTGTGTATAAACATGCCAAAATTTACTTTAAATTGACTTAAGATGTCGGAAGGTGTAGAATAGTGTATACATTAACACTTATTTTACGATCAAATGGAAAATATAATTAGATTATCAGTCTCTGAGGCAGCCAAACTTTTTGGTGTTTCGTCCAAAACCATCCGCCTGGCTATCAAAGAAGAAGAACTAAAGTATATTGTGGTCAAAGGCCGTTACAAGATCAGTTTTGCCTCTTTGGTAGAATGGTCACAAAAATCCACTCGCCGTTACAAGCAACTGCAAAAACAAGGTCTAGGGCAGTTTGTGGATAAGTGGAAAATACGTAATAAAAAATACAGTCCTAGCCAAAAATTAATCGACCCGACGGATAAGCCGACGGGTTAAAAATAGAACTAAAAATACCCCCTCTTTTTCTCCCCCTTAGCAAGGGGGAGATGTCCGCTAGGACAGAGGGGGTGTTTTGTTCAACCCGTCGGGTTGGCTATTTCATTTCCAAATCAATTTCTTTGTTGTCCCTGGCCACCCGCAGTATAATCTTGTCACCCAAGCGATAATTTTGCAGGATAGCAGTAATAGTACGATCCCTGGTGACCTCATCATTGTTGACTGAGATAATACGATCTTTGGCTTTGAGGCCAGCTTTATAGCTCGGACTATTGACCAACACTGCCTTGCTGGGATTAGAGCTATACACATAATTGCCTTTTTGCTCTAAGCCGCTATTATTTTCCAAATCAATATAGCTAATACCCCAGGCCGGTCTTTCGGTGTTGTCTAGTAGATGCTTGACTGCTTGTTTCAAATAATCAGCTGGCAATAAAACTACTTCTTCATTCAGTTTGTAGCCCAGTCCGATCAACTCACCTTTGAGATTGAAAAACGGAGCCGCGCTGGCTAGACTATCAATATTAACATCGCTCAGCTGATAATAATAATCTATACTGTCAGTGGATAAATAGGCACTGCTAGTAAAATGAATATT
>JALOCD010000107.1 GCA_023228025.1 Prolixibacteraceae bacterium
TCCGCGGCAGCCTCCGCAAAGTTGAGAATAACTTCTCCCAGGCGGAAGAGTTTCCAAGGGGCTCCTGCAACAAAATTATCAAGCCCTGAATTGGGGTGCAGGAACTTTCGTTGAAAATAACCAGTCCGGGTTGCCGATCTGGTGGTAGCATGGATACCCGTTTGTGGCTCGCCCACGTAGGTTGCAATAATTCTGGTCCGATTGCCTACTGGAGCAGGATAGTTTTCATAGGACGCAGGGACTTCAGCAAAATTCCACTTAGCTTTTCTCTTAGAACCATTATAATATATAGAAGCATAGAAACGGGGGTCTCTGTTCTTGTATGGGTTATTAGGGTCATACAGGGTATTATCCGTATTGTAATTAGGCTGCAAATGCTTCTCATCCAGATAGGGGTTGGCCAAATTAAGAATTGGCTTTCCATCAATAGTCTCATAAGCATCAACCAACTCCTGCGAAGGACAAGTACCGGTTTTGACTTTATCCTGGCCACCTATGCCATCATACCTCCAAATCCAACTCTGGTTTTCCCTGCTTTGAAATATGGTCTCTTTGTCCGACGGATTCAATACAATACTTATTTCCCAGGTAAAATACTCATTATAAAGTGCAGTTTTTACATTCTTATCAGGCCCAAGGAAAGCCACATCAGAAAGATAGGTTTGCGGCAAATTCACTTTGTTATAGAGCTCATAACCATTTGCCTTAAGATTTTCCAAAGAAGTTTTGTTGACCTGATATGCCTCGTGCCAATAGTTTTTCCCATTGTTGTTGAGCGGACTGGCGGCAAAAAGGATCATTTTCGATTTAATGGCCTCAGCCAGCGCTTTGTTTACACGGTTGATTTCACCAACAGTAGTTATTCTCCAGGGCAATTCGGCCGTAGCCAATGCCACATCGCAATCCTCCATAATGAATTTAACCACATCATAATAACTCTCCTTTTTTACGGTGGAAAAGTCACCTAAAAAATCGTATGGTACACGTTCAATTGGCAGCGAAGGCCCGAACCATTTCAGCAACTCCGAGTAATAATATGCCCTGAGGAGGTGCGCTTCAGCTTTCCAGCGCTTACGATCAATAGGGTTCGTTACAGTTGCACCGTCAATACGGCTAATAAATAAGGTCGTGTTACGGATAGCATCCCAATACCTTGCCCAATAATTTCCATTTCCGCCACCAGCACTCCTATTGGTAATAGGGTGATAACTTGCAGAAGCATTCCCATTATATATGAGTCCTGATGTAATCCTTGGTTCTGCCTCAGCATCGGCATCCCAGGCTTCATCACTCCAAACAACAGGCCCTCTGCCCAAAAAGTAATACGTTGCTCCTTTTCCGGGTATATTCTCGTAGCAACTGTTCAGGAATGCGCCAACCTTATCGTTATCGGCAAAAACCTCATCCATGGTCAATTTGCCATCCGGCGCCATATCCAAGGCCTTCTCGCATGAACCCAAGGTCAATAGGAATAACGTTATTGATAAAACTATATATTTAATTTTCATAATTTCTTTTATTTAAAGATTTAGAAAGTAATGCTCGTGCCAAAGTTTATCATTCTGGTCTGCGGATATCCGACTGGATCATTATTTTCCGGATCAAGATGGCCCATTCTCAAATTATCCCAGGTAAATAAGTTTTGTGCACTGACAAAAACCCGCAAGCTCTGGACTCCCAACACCTTAAGCGCTCCTTTAGGAAGCGTATAAACCAGTTCAATATTCTTTAAGCGGATAAACGAGCGGTCCATAATAAAGAAGTCATTGGCCGTATGGTTCGTATTAATATGCGTACTCAATGCCGGATAAGTGATCTTTTCACCATTGGCATAACGTTCCGGAGTCCAGGCGCTCTTGTGGTAATCGAAGTATTCACCCTTTAAGGAGTATTCATAAACACCCTGATTAGCATAATTACTGGAGTATTTACCTACACCCTGGAAAAACGTAGTAAAGTCAAACGACTTATATTGCAAATTCAATGTGAGACCATAAGACACACCTGGTATGTTGGAGTTGCCGATTGCAACCTGATCTTTGTCTGAGATAACGCCATCGCCATTGAGATCGAGGTATTTAAAATCTCCGACACGTGGTGCACCAAAGCCATAGGTAGTTTTGGCAAGATAGTCATCCAGTTCCTGCCTGGAGTTAAAGTAGCCGTTACCATTACTATAATCAATCTTGTACCCAAAAGGCTGACCAAGAGAATAACCAGTCGCTGTATACCTGGAAATATAAGATTCGTCACGAATGACCTCATCCAGAAACTTTACAATATTGTGGTTATAGCCATAGTTACCTCTCAACATCAGAGAAAGATCTTTAGCTAAAGGCTTGTTGTATGTAAGCTCAATTTCATAACCACGGTTGTCAACCAGCCCCATGTTTACCCTTGGAATATTACTCAGCAGAACACCCTGAAATTCAGGAATTGTACCACGGGAGATCAGGATCTGACTCCGGTTTTCAAGGAAGTAGTCAAAAGAAATACCTAAACTTTTTAACAATTGCAGATCAACACCGTAGTTCTGCTTTTTGGCCACTTCCCAGGAGATATTGGGGTTACCCAAAAGCCCCTGGCTGATACCCCGGCCCAAACCTAAACTACCGAGAGGCCCGGCCCCCAAACTAATATTACTCTGATACAGGAAACGTGCACTCCCCATTTGGTCATTTCCCACCTTACCATAGGATGCCCTGAATTTAAGATTGGTAATAATAGGATTCTCTTTTAAAAAATCTTCATTGCTTGCTACCCAACCCGCAGATACCGCAGGAAAGAAACCGTAACGTTTACCGGGAGCAAACTGCTCAGAGCCATTATATCCCATGTTTACCTCACCAAGGTAACGGTTGTCGTAACCATAAGTGGCCCGGGCCGCTACGCCCAATACGTTGAATGGTATCTCGCCGGCAGTAGTCTCCCAATAGTCGCGTTGACCCAAAAGCATCCCCCCAACATCGTGCTTCTCACCAAACAGGCGTTTGTAATTGATAGATGCCTGCATGTTGATGGTATAACGGGAGTTTGCACCCTTACTTAATGAAAGGAGGCTTTCATCTGAACGCAAAACCACATAACTTAACTGATCAGTTACCGGATCAACTTCGGCAAGATAAAGACGTTCTAATTTACTTCCCTGTGTTGCTGTAGTGGATCTAGAGTCGTAAGAGATCATACCCTTCATGCTAAGCCCCTTAGTGACAGTATTTCCTAAATCCCAATCCAAACCGAAGGAGGAATTAAGGTTGGAACTAACCTCATTCCGATAACCAAGCCTATTCATGATCTCAAATACCGATTGACTAATATATCCCGGATCAACAATTTGACCGGGGGCTACCCCAAATCCGGCTATTGTAGTTGGGCCAGGCGTAATGGGAATAAGATTTTGCGCCTGGTATAACAGATCTCTTACCGTGTAGTTGGGATCGTTACCGTGCCGGAACGCCGAGGGCATGTTTACCTGCTCAATGTAGCTACCGATATTCAGAAATGATTTAAGTGATTTAGTGACTTTGTAGTCTAAATTGGCCCTAAAATTAAAACGGTCCATTTTATAAGCCGGATCATACCCCAATACAGATTTAGGTTCGACTTTCATGTTACCTCCCTGGTGAAGATAAGCCGCATTTATAAAGTAGGTTACTTTGTCTGTACCACCACTTGCATTGACGTTAATACGTGTCGAAGGGGCAGAACGGGAGATCAATTCCCGGTAGTAGTTATGGTCAGGATACATGTAATTTCTAACCATCGCTTTCTGAGTATAGTCTGGATCGTTAGGATCAAGGCCTATAAGGGGATTGGCATACTTATCCATCGCCGCCTGACTAAAAGGAAGCGGGGATATATTATCATTAGCAGAGGCTTCATTCCGCAGTTTTATATAGTCCACTGAATGAAGGCGCTCGGGCTCACGGGTAAACGATGCGTAACTTTGCACGGCATTAACGGTCAACTCCGGTTTACCTTCAACACCACGCTTAGTAGTAATCAGGATAACACCATTGGCACCACGTACACCGAATAGCGCTGTAGCAGAAGCATCTTTTAGAATAGAAACAGAGGCTACTTCATTGGCATCAATAGTCCGGATGTTATCACGGGGAACACCATCAATAAGAATTAGCGGGCTCCTGCCATTTGTTGTGGAGGCACCACGCAGATACATTGTGGCATCATCGCGGCCAGGCCGCCCCCCTCCTGATTGAATGGAGGTTAAACCGGGTAGCCTGCCAGCCAGCGCATTTGCTAAACTGGCTGATGAACTCTGTGTCAATTCTTTTGTCTGAATTGAAGCTACTGCACCTGTCACAGAAACCTTTTTCTGAACTCCGTAACCAACAGCCACCACTTCGTCAAGATCAACTGTTTCTTCTTGCATTACCAAATTGATAGTGGTTTTGCCGCCAATAATAATTTCCTGCGTCTTCATTCCAACAAATGAAATGGCCAGAATTTTGGCATCAAGCGGAACATCAAGGGTGAAATTCCCATCACCATCAGTAATAGTTCCGATAGTTGTGCCTTTTACCAAAACAGTAGTGCCAGGAATGGGGCCACCTTTTGAATCGGTTACTTTACCCTTAAGTTGTTTCTTTTGGGGCTGTTGCAGAGCTGGTACATCCAGCGACTCCACTCCAGGTTCCTTTCCCTTCTTGAGAATAACCGCTTTGTGAACAATTTCATAATCAAGATTTGTACCCTTAAGGCATTGATCGAGTGCCTTTTCCAGGCTTGCCTTTTCCATCTCAATCTTTGTAAAAATTACATCCGCAATGTCATCAGGGCTGTAAAAGAAGGTAAACTCAGTCTGTTGTTGGATCGCTTTGATCACCTCATCCAGCCTGACATCATGCATTGAAAGATTGATATTTGCCTTCTGGGAATAAGCATTAGCCGAGACCTCCAGAAATCCAGCTAATAAAAGAAAACTCATCAGTTTCATCACACGAATGAATTTTGAAATACTTTCCCGGAAAGGGAAAGGTATCCCATCATTTTTTTTCATACATTTGCATTTTAGGTTAACAATTAATATTTCTGTACTATCAGAAATGTCATTTACAGGAGATGTTCGCAGCATCTCCTGTTTTTTATATCTTTGAAAACAATACTTCTTTACCTGTTACCGAAACTTTAGCCTTTCCAGTCTCCCTTATAATGTCAAGTATCGGATCAATACTTTTATACTTGTCTAATCCCCCTTCAAACCTTATCTGTTTTAAAGATTCATCTTCAAACCGATACTTAAAATCATACCACCTCGAAAGTGTTTTCATAATTTCGTCAAGGGTCTGGTTGGTGAAAGAGTATCTGCCTGTTGTCCATTGCACAACTTGTTTCGCATCAACTTTCTGAATAACGATCCCTGTTGTGGAAGGATCATAAACTGCCTGCTGGTCGGGTTCGAGAAAACTTACATTGGAGGACTGAATGCCGGAATTCAATTTGACCTTCCCTTCGACTAATGTGGTGAATGATTGATTATCATCTGGATATGCTTTGATATTGAACGTGGTCCCCAAAACCTCAACCTTCAATCCCTTTATGGATACTATAAATGGTTTTGATTTGTCTTTGGCCACTTCGAAACATGCTTCGCCCTCAAGTGTCAACTCTCTTGTATTGCCCGTGAAGCTGACAGGGTATACCAATTTACTCATTGAATTTACTGACACCCTGGTACCGTCCGAAAGGAGCAAGGTATACTCTCCTCCACGGGGTACAATCAATGTATTTAAAAGTGTTTTCTTTGTGTCTTTGGAAAGTTGTTCGGCGTAACTCAATTCTTTATTGGTGTTTTTGATAATTGACCCGTCATCTTCCACTAGATTTCTTGTAGAATCATTGGAAAGGTTCACATTTTCCCCATTTGCCAAAACTAAAACTGCATGGCTGGTTCCTGGTACTATTGCTGTAATTGGATTGGCCATTTTATGAGTTTTCTCATTCAAATACCAATAAGTTGTTACCCCGATAAAAATTGGGATCATGATTGCTGCAGCATATTTAATCAGCAGTTGTATTACTCGTCTTCTTTGCCAGGTAATCAACCCTTTTGATACTTTGTCCCATGCTCTTTTGGTATCAACACTTTCATAAAGCGAATTCCGGGCCGAGAGGTTACTATTGTCCGTGATTCTTTGGTATAGCTGCTGATTTCGCTCAGAACTGCTGATCCACTTTCCCAGCGTCTCTTTTTCAAGTTGACTTAACTGTCCGATCCTATCCCGGGCAATTAATTCAGAAATTTCGATGATTACATTAATTTTTTTCATTGTCATTTTAATAGAACAATTTGTAATGAAGAATGATATACCGCTAAACCATTTCAACATTCAGTAAAACTATTCTTTAATAAGTAAAACAAATGAAATGGGAAACCGGGTGAATGGGAATGAGCTTATTTCTGATTTTTTTTTGAAAAATTTATTGACTGTTTAAATTTGATATTTTGTTCTTTCTCATTCAATTGGGTTATATTTAATGATGATGGAACGTTACCTATATGAACTTTTAGAAAAATCTTCAGGTTCGAAAACCTTATCTTTTCATTTCAACCTTAGTAGAAAAAATAGTTGATTGAACAATAACCTTATTACCTTATCCAAAGATATCATTTAGAGATAATTATGACATAGTACCAGAGAATAAGGTAATAAGGTTAAAGTCTGGTGTAATATCATTTTCTACTAAGGTTGCCTACTAGAAATAAGGTTTTACAAATCTGCTGATTATCAACAGATTGCTTCGTCGTACCTCCTCGCAATGACGATAATAACACGGGGTCGTTGGATGAGGCGAGGGGTGGGTGAAAATTGACCACAAATTGTGTTTTCTGACCCACCCCTCGCCTCATCCAACTGAACACCCAGCGACCGTCATTGCGACCGCGAGGCACGAGCGGGAAGCAATCTGTTGCCCTTCTACCCCTCACAATGCAACAACCACCGTCATTGGTAGTTTCCACCCAATTTTTTTGGCCACAATGTGAGAATGACAGGGAGCAATTTACTAAATTTGTGTGTGATCTGCACAGTTTTTGATTCAAGTAATGCTTCAGATTGCTTCCCACTTCGTGCCTTCCCGATGAAAAATCGGGACAGGCAGTGTTCGCAATGACGGATCATTTTTTTGGAGGTGAGGGTGGAGAGAAGGAGGCGCGCGGCGATTTTGCTATTACCGAAAACTGATGATCCGCCTCCTTCTCTCCACCCTCACAAAATCAACAGCATACCGTCATTGCGAGGAGGAACGACGAAGCAATCTATTGATAATCAGTCGTTAATAAAGAATATCGTTATTTCTAATATTCTTTATTTTAATCATCGCACAATCCCTTTATGACAGTTTACAAATGTTGTCATAGATGGGATGCATATTTTGATCTCCTTCCCCACAGCTATTTCATTTGTTTATATTTTGTTTTTTAATGGCCAAATGGAATACCCAAATAATCATTTTCGGTTGGTGTGAACATATTCTCATGGGTATTTCAATTGATCCGTTAAAGTCGGGCGGGGTATCATTTTTTCTACGAAGGTTTCTTAGCAAATTTAATCAGGAAGCGCGAACTAGTTCAGAAAATAACCAATCAAAAACAGAACGAAAATATGATCTTTTAATTGCGTGCGTAATTCTTTGTACGCATTTTTTTTCAGCGTCTTAACAGTATTTACTGAAATTTTCAATTGATCCGCAATCTCCTGATTCTTATTGCCTTCCATGCTAAGCCAAACAATTTTGCGACTTTGAGGAGCCAGATTGTTGACTGATTTGTGAAGAATACTGTAAGTCTCTTCTTCCAAAACCATTTCATAAAAATAGTCATCAGACGAAATTTCATCCTTCAATATATTTTTGTGAATAGTTCTGAGTTTTATATTGTTTAAACACTTGTTGCGGGTTACGGTATAAATGAACCCTTTCATGGCTTTTAAGTCCGTGAATTTATCCCTTTGTTTCCAGAATTCAAAAAAGGCTTCCTGCGCAAGATCTTCAGCAAGTTCAGCGTCCTTTAAATACTTTAGTGCAAAAATGCAAACGGATGGATAGAAGCTTTCAAAAAATTGTTTGAAAGCTTTAATATCATCCTTGTTACTTCTACCAACGAGCGAATAATTAGTTTTCATAAGTCCAAGCGAACGGGTCAAATATAATTTTTTTTTTGCTGATTAGGACAAACCCCTAGGATTTAGGACAGGAATCATACCTGAGTTTATGTAACGGCAAAACCAGAATCCCTAAAATACATTGAAAATGCATAATCCAGAATCCATCCTTCGCCCCTTCAACTACGCTCAGGCACAGGTAAATTTTATGTTGATCTTTGGGTTATTGCTTTTATCTTTGTGCCAAATTCTAATCTATGTTGGATACGATATTACAACACCGTACCATTCGAAAATATACTACATTGGATATCTCAGATCAACTGCTGAGCAAGATCCTTGATGCAGGATGTCGTGCTTCCACTACCGGCAATATGCAGGTTTACAGCATCGTAGTTAACCGGGATCCGAAAATGAAGGAGTTGTTGTCGGGCTGCCATTTTAACCAGCCAATGGTGAAAAATGCGCCGGTTGTACTAACCTTTTGCGCCGATTTCAACCGGTTTAATTTGTGGTGCAAACGCAGCCATGCCGATCCCGGTTACGACAATTTTCTATCCTTTTTCACAGCAGCCATTGATGCCCTGCTGGTTGCCCAAAATGTTTGCGTAGCCGCTGAAAGTGAAGGTCTTGGCATTTGTTATCTTGGTACCACAACTTACCTGGCCGGGAAAATCATTGACATCCTGCATCTTCCAAAAGGGGTAGTTCCAGTTACGACCGTGACCCTGGGTTGGCCTGACGAAGAACCCGCTCTCACCGATCGTTTGCCTTTGGAGGCGATTGTTCACAAAGAGACTTATCAGGATTACAACGATGATGATATTGCCCGACTATATTCCGTGAAAGAGCAACTGGCGGAGAATAGAAAATTTGTTGCAGAAAACAGTAAGCAGTCTCTTGCGCAGGTGTTTACGGATATTCGCTACAAAAAATCGGACAACGAACTGTTTTCAAATATGCTGTTGGAAGTTTTGATACAACAGGGATTTATGAACCAGCCATCATGAGGAACAGTAAAATTCAATGGGACCTGGCTCCTGGTTACGAGATACTGGAAGGATGGATTAAAACCCTTCCGGATCGGTTTAACCATGATGGAACCACTATTTTCAAGGACAGAAATGAGGTGAAGGTATTTAAGGAACATGGTTATGAATTGAATGTAAAAGCATTCAAACTTCCCAATATGGTAAACCGGTACGTTTATGTTTACCTGAGGGGCTCCAAGGCTGCCAGATCATTTCAGAATGCCCAAAGATTTTTGGCTTGCAGGGCCTCAACACCGACGCCGGTTGCCTGGGTGGAGTGCCTGGAAGGGAGTATGCTTCGGGAGAGTTACTATGTTTCACTGAACTACAAAACCGATTTCGACCTTAGGGCCGTTCTGAACCACCAGGTAGCTGACAGCAAATATATTTTGACCCAATGGGTTCGTTTTACCTGGTCGAAGCTTCACAAAAACGGGATTTACCATCTCGATTACTCCCCCGGTAACACATTGATACAGAAAGTGGATGGGAGTTATCAATTTGCAGTTGTCGATCTTAACCGCATGAGATTCATGCAGGTCGGGTTTGAAAGGGGGATTCAAAATTTTCGGCAGCTGGATACCAATGAAGAAAATTTAAGACTGATCGCCTCCGAATATGCTGCCCTTTGTGGGGAACCAGCCGAAAAAGCCATTACCCTTTTGACCGGTTATGATCGAAGCAACAAAAACTACCGCAGACGGAAAGGCAAGTTTAAAGATTGGTTCCGAGGCCAAAGCAAGGATAAAGGATAAAGTAAAAAGGATAAAGTGGGATTTGTGAAGGGATGAACCTTTGCACAATAAAGTAAGAACGCTGCCATCAAGATCGCAGCGTTCTTACTTTATCCTTTATCCTTTTTACTTTATCCTTGTTATTTATCCTTTATCCTTTTTCCCCGTTTTTCGGCTTCAAAACGTTCAGCATCACCAGTCTTTGGTAAAGATCTGTTGCTTTGATAAGTTCCATGCAGCTTGGTGTTGGATAGATACATGGTTTTCCTCCGAAAACAGAGCATGGGCGGCATTTCAGGATGCCATCGGGTGGTTGAATATGATACTCCTCAGGCTGACCCAATGCAGAAAATCCAAAAGCAGGATGAGTACCTCCCCAAACGGAGATGGTCCTCACTCCGGAAAGTGATGCAAGGTGCATATTGGATGAGTCCATGGCGATCATCAGGTCCAACATGCGGATCATGGCAATCTCCTCCGACAGGGTGAATTTCCCGGCTACGAGATGGACATTATCGCCGTGCTGCTCGAGTTGCTTCAATAATTTGATCTCTTTCTCGCCTCCGCCGAAGAGGAAAAATACTGCTTTGTGATTTTTGTTGATCAGGGTGATCAATTCTTTGAAATTGTTGATCCCCCAAATTTTGGGCGCAGTATTGGCAAATGGGGAAAGCCCGATCTTCAGATATCCCTTTTCGGGTATTTTCCCCAAAAGATAACTTCTTGCGCTTTGAAAAGCTTCAGTAGAATAATCGATGTAGGGCGCTTTTCCAATCTGTGACTCGATGCCGGCTTTGCTAAAAGTGTCGGCATAACGTTGGATTGAGTGTTTTAATACGTTGATTTTCTTTGTTTTGATTATCTCGTTTTTCTCCTTCCTTCCTTTGTCGATTGAAAACACTGGTGTGCCGTTCAGTTTGAATAGAAAAGATACGACTTTTGTTCGGAGGACATCATGAAGGTCAACTATCTTATCAAAAGGTCCAAGCTTTTTTAGGTCCTGGTAAAGGCGATAGAGTCCAAACAGACCCTTGTGTTTATTATCAAGTTTTGGGAAATAGAGTTTCAAACGGGGAATGCCAAAGAAGAATGGGGCGAAAAACGGTCTCGTTACCAGCGTAATGTGTAAATTGCTGTCGGATTCCAGCACATTTCGAATGATGGGAGCCGTGAGTGCTACGTCGCCCATGGCGGAGAGTCGGAAAACAAGGATTTTCTTCATTTACAAGTGCCTAAAGTGACTAGAGTGCCTAAAGTGACTAAAGTTGGGAGAACCCTGGATACCAAAATACTTTAGGCATTTTAGTCACTCTAGTCACTTTAGGCACTTCTTATTTGTATTCTTCGTAGCTTTTCTCTTCGTAAAGCTTGGAACCGGTAATCTCGTTGATCCTCCGCTTCACATCCGATCGGTCATCGTTGATAAAGTAAACCGACCGTGCGGTTTGAATGAAATCATCGCCAAAATCTTTGGCTCTTTCAAGATCACGGATATGGTCTTCAATGACCCATAATTTAGAGTTGATTTCATACAATCGGCGGTAGAGTGGATGGTCTTTCCCCATAATGGAACTCATCGCCTGGTTTACCACCTCGTACTCATTCCTGATGTTGGCAAGCTTGGAGGGGTCTGTTATTTTAGACAGTTTGATCTCGATAATGGTAAGTTTATCGGCAATCTCACCGTTGGATACTTCTAACTTCATTACTGAATTTTTTCGCAAAATTAGCAATTTAATCTTTTCATTGGCGGTGCCACGCGCACTACTGATTTCTGAACACATCGCGTGCCGATCCCTGTGCAGTAGGCATGATGAGCAGGTCATCAATATTGACATGGGCAGGCCTTGTAATCAGAAAAAGGATGGTTTCCGCCACATCAACCGGTGAAAGTGGCGTAAGTCCATTGTAGACACTTTTTGCACGTGCAGCATCTCCCTTGAAACGTACATGGGAAAATTCGGTATCAACCATTCCCGGGGCAATAACCCCTACCTTGATGCCAAAGGGCAGAAGCTCGATACGCATGGCATGGGAGATAGCCTGTACTGCATGCTTTGTGCCGCAATATACACCTCCCATCGGATAGGCCTCTTTCCCGGCGATTGAAGATATGTTGATAATATGACCTGATTTACGTTGTTTCATCCATGGCGTTACGGTCCTGGTGACGTAAAGCAACCCCTTGACATTGGTGTCTATCATTCTTTCCCAATCTTCAATTTCACCATTGTCTACCGTATCCAACCCGACTGCCAATCCGGCATTGTTAATCAGCACATCGATTTCCTTCCAGTTTCCAGGCAGGGATTCGAGCGAACTTTGAACCTGCCCTTGTTTTGTGACGTCGAAACAGAGAAGAAGACATTTGGCCTTATACCTGGAGGCCAAATCATGCTCCAACTCCACCAGCCGTTTGTTCCTCCTGCCGGTGAGTATCAGATCGAAACCGTTGGCGGCAAGCAGATGGGACAATGCAGCTCCAATTCCTGATGTTGCGCCTGTAATAAGTGCAATTTTTGACATAATGCATCCATTTTGAGAAAGCTAAAATAGGAAAAATGAATCTTATTTATTGGAAAAATTTTAAAAACATTCATCCTGGTTGTTTGGATGCAACTTATGGCAATTACAATGAATCAATTATCTTTGCCATAAAAACATAGCTGCCATGAGCGAAAATAGTCCAAAGTCTTTTACCATTGATCAGATTCCGGAACCGGAAGATATCCAGAGCGTCATCTATTCGATGCTTGCCATTCCCCATCTCTCACCGGTCAATATCTTCAATGAGTTTGCCGCTCCGGATCTTGATCCGTCACAAATGAGCAACGACAACGCAGACGATTCGGGAATATTCCAGATCGATGAAGAGAAGGAGTTTTATTCCCTGACCATCTACGCCGACCACCGGCGGTTGGCTGTTGATCCCTTTGCCGCTGCCCAGATTCTGGTTGCAAAGGCAGTCAGAAGGTTGGTCTGCTATGGTGCGGTTCCTGTTTCGATCAGCAGTTTCATGAACCATGTAGAATTCGCCAATCCAATAGCACAGGAGATGGTAATGGCCGCACGACTTGGTCTGGATGCAGCCGCCAAGAGCTTCAACCTGAAATTTTCACAGCGGAAGCTGCATTACGATTATTCGGGAGATGAAGGATTTGTCCCACCTACGCTCATTATCAGCCTTTTTGGAAAATTAAAGACACGCGAACAATTGCTGTTGCCGAAATTCAGACAAAAGGGGGACAACCTGTTAATGGTTGGTCGTGCATACAACGATATCAATGCCTCTGAATACCTGGATTTCTATCATGAAGTCAAAGATTGGCCGTTGATGAAATTCAGTCTTTCGACGGAAGGCCGGCTGACAGAGGCAATGAAAGAGGTGATAAAAAATGATCTTGTCATATCCGCAACTCCCGTTGGTATTGGAGGGCTCTTTTTCACCCTGCTGCGCAGTGCGCTTCCCAATGACCTTGGATTCGATATCACCACTGATGGGGAGATCCGTACCGATGCCTTCTTGTTTGGGGAGTCGATGGGACGTTATGTTGTTTCCGTATCCAAGGAGAGGGAGGACGAGTTTGTGGATTATCTTTTCGACAGGAAGATCCCGGTCATGACTTTGGGCCATGTAACGAAAGGCGAGATAAGAATCGATGACCAATCCATGGGCTTCGTTGATAAAGGTATGGTCAGTGAAATTTTAGATGAACTTGATGAGTGAAACGAGCATGGGATTAACCCTCAAAAGGTGATGTAATTGCCTTTGCGAGTTCCATGAGTATATTCTGATATTCAATAAATTAACAATGTTTTTTACGAGTGAAATAAAACCCTACCGGGATTCAACCGCCGGGAAAAAGGAGCAGATCGAGACAATGTTCGATCGGATTGCTCCCAAATACGATTTTCTGAACCATACTCTCTCTTTCGGTATAGATAAATGGTGGAGGGGAAAAGCCATCCGGCTGATTGCTTCCAATTCGCCCGAAACCCTCCTGGATGTTGCAACCGGCACAGGGGACTTTGCCATTGCAGCGCTGAAATCGGGAGCGAAGAAGATTACAGGAATCGATATCTCAAAAGAGATGGTTGCAGTCGGAGTGGAAAAGGTCAAGGCTTTGGGACTGGAGGACAAAATTGAACTGATGACGGGTGACTCGGAATCCATACAATTTCCGGACAATAGCTTTGATGCTGCTACCGTTGCTTTTGGTGTACGAAATTTTGAGAACCTTGGTGGTGGATTGGACGAACTTTTCAGGGTACTAAAACAGGGTGGAACACTTTGTGTCCTTGAATTTTCAAAACCTCGCAATGCATTGGTGAAATTGGGTTATAAATTTTACTCAAACAGTCTGATGCCCTGGATTGGCAGGTTGGTTTCAGGCGACAGGTCGGCCTATACCTATTTGCCTGAATCGGTTGAAGGATTTCCTGACGGAGAAAATTTCATTACTTTTATGGCAAAATCAGGCTTCGTTCAGATACAGGAATACCGGTTGACATTTGGTATCGCAACGATTTATATTGGGAGGAAAGGACCCTTCGACAAGCTCAGGGCAAGTAAGGGATAAAGGATAAGGGATAAAGGATAAAGTAAAAAGGATAAAGGGGAAAGTGTAAAATGAGAAATGGGGGGAAATTTGTTTTATTTGTTTTGTTGCTTCTGCTCACAGGAGCCTTGTCTCCCTTGTCGGCACAATTGACA
>JALOCD010000117.1 GCA_023228025.1 Prolixibacteraceae bacterium
TGTTACTCCCCTGGAAGCATTCCCGGCTTTTGACCAGTATTGTGCAACGGTCGAAGGTTTCAGTGCAGATAGCGTGGTTTCATCCCAGCCGATCATCTGTTTGCCGTTAGCCAGAACTATCTCCTGAACATGCTCGATGAAAGGAATATAATCCTCTTTTTTTGTTACATGCGATTCGTCTCCGCCAACATGAATGTATGGGCCAGGGGTTAATCCGGCTAGCTCTCGGATCACATCATTCAGAAATTTGTAGGTAAACTCCTTGTTGGTTTGAAGCGTACTGAAGCCAACATTGGTGCCGGTGTAAAGTTTTGTCGGTTGATTGTCAGTATTCAGTTCAGGGATGGATGCCAATGCGGCATTGGTGTGCCCCGGCATGTCAATTTCGGGAATGATGGTGATGAAGCGGTCGGCCGCATATTGGACAATCTCCTTGTAAACTTCCTGGGTATAGAAACCACCTTTGCCACCACCTACCTGGGTAGAACCACCTATTTCGGTTAGTGCAGGCCATACTTTGATTTCAATTCGCCATCCCTGATCGTCGGCAAGATGGAGGTGCAAAACATTCATCTTATAGGCCGCGATCAGGTCGATGAAACGTTTGACATCATCAGGTCCAAAAAAGTGTCTGGCAACATCCAGCATTGCTCCTCGATAGCCGTATTCGGGGTAATCCAGAATGGTGCCTGATGGTATTTTCCATGGCCCCTTAATCGGTTTTTTGCCTTCGAATGATGCCGGTAAAAGCTGACGGATTGTCTGTATGCCCCGAAAAATACCTTCGGGAGTATTGGCTGATAACCTCATATTTTCCAGGGAAATGGTCAATTCATATCCCTCCTGTCCTAATTGACTATTGGCAGCGTCAGTTTCGAGAAGGATGTACTTTTCTGATTTCTGAACGCTTGGCTCAAGGATAATATTGTTGCTTCCGGTTGCCGGAGTAAGGAATTCATCAAGGTATTTTGCCAAGATTGTCATGCCAGGCTTCGCTGCATTTATCCGGATATCCAGTGCACCTTTAAACTCAAAATTGCCGGGGCCGGGCTTAACGGATACCGGTTTTGGGATCAGGGCAGCTTTTGTCAGATCAGCGGCGAAAGATGTATTGGCCAATGCGAAGGCCATGATAAAAAGTAGTACGCTTAACATCAAAAAAAATCGTGAATGTTTTGTTCCTATCGTTAGTTTAGTTGTTAAAAATATTGCTGGTCGATATTCCTGGTAAGATAGCTGAAAAAGCTGAAAAGAAGAAAAGCCCAAATGCTGAAATTTGCATCATGGGCTTTTCTTTGGGTGGAAGATGGGATTCGAACCCACGACCAATGGTACCACAAACCACTACTCTAACCGACTGAGCTACATCCACCGTTTTGTGCCCGCAAATATAGGGCTGTTTTTCGAATTAGACAAAAGAAAGATGTTATTTTTGCATCGTCTGTTATAAAATTCATGAATGGAATATTTGCTAGATGATCCGGTTTCCGAAAGGTTGTATCAGGAGATACTCAGAAAATTGAGGCCTCTGCAAAATGGGGAAGTTGCCGATTCGATGACAAAGAGAGGTGTCATTTACAAACTGAACCTGGGTGCATCAATTGTTTCGCTGCATCAGCTGGCCAACAACTATACTCCTAATCATCTTCTGGCGCTTAAACTTTGGAACAAGCAATGGCGCGAGACCATGATTATGGCTACGTTACTTGAAAAGCCAGGTGAGATGACAGAAAACCAGATGGATTTTTGGGTGAAACAGATCAGGCAGGTCGAGATCGCCGAGCAATTGGCCATGAACCTTTTTTCCAAATCGCCCATTGCTTACGAAAAGGCGGTCGAGTATTGTCTGGCCAAAAAGGAGTTAAGCAAGATTACAGGACTGCTGATGATGGGAAGACTTGCTTTAACGGACCGCACTTCGGGAAGTGAGAAATTCGAAGCCTTTCTTGAACTATTCCCTCCTCTGGCAAAAGATGGACAACTATCGCTTGTATTCAGGAGGGTGTTTGTACAAATTGCCATGCGGAATCCCGAATTGTATGAGGTAGCAATGAAACAAGCGGAGCTTTTCAGGACGCTTGATTCAACTGTTGCCCATGATAACGCTGAATACCTGATTGACCAGCTTTCCTATGATGCCGTGAAGGAGTTGGTTTACCTGCGATCCTGAAAAATTTATATCTTTAGTTTTCCATCCTGATATTATGCAAATCATTGAAGTAAAAGAGCGTTCAGCAATCAAGGCTTTTCACCGGGTCGCCCACCAAATTTACAAAGGCGACAAAAACTGGATAACCCCACTGGAGGGAATGGTCGACGGCGCTTTCGATCCAAAGCAGAATGCCTTTTTAAAGCACGGTGAAGGAACAAGGTGGATATTGAATAATGATTCGGGTCAGACCATTGGCCGCATCGGAGCTTTCATCAACCGGAACAAATGCGACAGTTTCAAGCAACCTACCGGGGGAGTTGGCTATTTTGAGTGCATCGATGATCAACAAGCCGCCTTCCTGCTTTTTGATACGGCAAAGGAGTGGCTTGGCGAACGCGGCATGAAGGCGATGGACGGCCCGGTCAATTTTGGTGAGAATATGATCAACTGGGGATTGCTGGTAAAGGGGTTTATGCCCCAGGGATTCGGAATGCCCTACAACAAACCCTATTATCTTCGCCTCTTTGAGTCCTACGGTTTTAAAATCTATTTTGAACAATATTCCTACCACCTCGACCGTAGAATCCCATTCCCGGAGCGCTTCTGGAAAATTGCTGAATGGGTTGCGAACAAGCCGCATTTCAGGTTTGAACATGTGAAGTTTAGTCAGATGGAGCGGCACATTAAAGAGTTTATCCATATTTATGAGGAGGCCTGGGCCCAGCATGACAACCACCAGGAGGTCGATTTGAACGACATTCGTGCCATGATGAAAATTGCCAAACTCATTGCAGAAGAGAAATTTATATGGTTTGCTTACCATGATGATGAACCGGTGTTGTTTTTTGGAATGATCCCCGACTGGAACCAACTTCTGGCCAAATTAAAAGGGAAGCTCAATTGGTGGGGTATACTAAAATTCCTTTGGTACCAAAAAATCAAAACGATTACCAGAACACGGATTTTGGTCATGGGGGTTGTGCCGAAATTTCAGGGGAGCGGGCTGGAATCTGCTGTTTTTTGGCATCTCGACAAAATCATGAAGCAGCGGCCATGGATAACCGAGGTTGAATTGTCTTGGGTTGGGGATTTTAATCCCAAAATGGTTGCCATGTACAAGGAGGTGGGCGGCGTGCATGCAAAAACCCACTACACCATGCGCTATCTTTTCGATCGTGAAGCGCCTTTCGAACGGGCCCCAATGCTGATGAAAGATGTCAGGTTACTTCGAGAAGAACGAAATAATAGTGAACCAATTAAAGTCAATTAGTGATTTTAGTAAATTTTACCACAAAGGGCTCAAAGTAGGTCACAAAGGAAAACACAAAGGTTGAAGCCCATTCTTGGTGTCCCTTTGTGCATTCCTTTGGGTACTTCGTGGTAAAAAAACGGATTATATTCATTTGTATTGCGTGATAACTTTTTATTAATCTGTTGCAGGTTTATAAATTATCCTTATCTTTGCAACCCGTAATTGAGGAAAAGGTAAGATTAAAAGATATAAATAAGAATCATGAAAAAGGGAATTCATCCGGAAAGCTATCGACTGGTTTGTTTTAAGGATATGTCAAACGAGCATACTTTCATCACCAGGTCAACGGCTGCATCAAAAGAAACCATCGAAATTGACGGCGTTCAGTATCCATTGTTAAAGGTGGAAATTTCGAACACATCACACCCTTTCTATACAGGTAAGATGAAGTTGGTCGATACAGCAGGACGTGTCGATAAATTCATGACCCGTTATCAGAAACACATGGACAAACGCAAAGCATAATTTTTTGTATTTGTGTCAAGAAGCCCCGTATTCCCAAATACGGGGCTTCTTGGTTATTTGAACATAGGGGGAGGTTGTTTGTTAACTTGGGAAAAAAGGATAAAGGATCTTAAAAAGGATAAAGTAAAAAGGATAAAGGATAAAGTGGCATTGGTAGTATGGGGAAATTTGATTCATCAAGGATAAATATTAGCCGCTTCGCGATTAGAAAAACTTTGTATACTATTGCTTCTAAAAAAATTGAAGCCAAGCGGCATAAATATTCAATTTATTACAAATCCCCCTTTATCCTTTTTACTTTATCCTTTATCCTTCCTTTCTGGGAGGGTTTGGCACGACAATTGATCACAGTACTAAATGTTGGAACATAATTGGATTCCGACAATTTGTCATATAGCTATTTCAACAATGAATAATTCCAAAAATAGAAACAGGGGTTCTTTTATATTCTCAAGTATGGATGAAGATCAGAACGATTTTTATCCGATCATTGCCGACGGCGATGATGATGAACTATTCTCTGCTAATGTTCCGGATCGCCTGCCAATCCTGCCATTGCGCAATGCTGTTTTATTTCCTGGTGTGGTGATGCCCATCAGCGTAGGCAGGACCAAGTCTTTAAATTTGGTTCGCGAAACTTACAACGGAACGAAGTTGGTTGCAACTGTTGCCCAGAGAAACGGGCAGATCGAAGATCCCTCGCTTTCGGATTTGTATCCTGTTGGTACAATGGCAGAAATATTGAAAATCCTTGAGATGCCGGATGGTACCACTACCGTGATTCTTCAGGGGAAGAAGCGTATCCTGATCGAGAAACTTGTTGAGCATCCTTCCTACCTGAAGGCCACCGTTCATCCACTCCCCGAAGTGGTATCGGATACCAAATCCCACGAGTTTTTTGCCATCATAGAGTCCCTGAAAGATTTTTCCCTGAAAATTGCAAAATCCTCTGCCAACATACCACAGGAGGCTCAGTTCGCGGTTAAGAACATTGAGAATGTCACCTTTTTGGTCAATTTTATTTGCAACAATACGGATCTCAATACCATAGAAAAGCAGGATCTGCTGGAGCGAAACGACATCAAGGACCGGAGTACAAAACTGCTCTCCTTGCTCATGAGGGAGGTTCAGATGCTGGATTTAAAAAAGGATATTCAGCAGAAAGTCAAGATTGACCTGGACCAGCAGCAACGCGAGTACCTGCTTCATCAGCAGATTAAAACCATTCAGGACGAATTGGGAGGTAGTCCGGTCCAGCAGGAACTGGAAGAGTTGAAGAAAAAGGCCGCACAAAAATTGTGGAAGGAGGATATCCAAAAACTCTTTGACAAGGAGCTTGGCAAGCTGTCGCGGATGAATCCTGCTGCCGGTGAGTATTCAGTTCAAATCGGATACCTCGACACCTTACTTGACCTTCCCTGGAATGTCTATACTGAAGACAACTTTGATCTTTCCAATGCCGAAAAGGTTCTCAATGAAGACCATTTTGGATTGGACAATGTCAAGGAGAGAATCCTGGAGCACCTGGCTGTGTTGAAATTAAAAGGTGATATGAAATCCCCGATTATTTGCCTTTATGGCCCTCCCGGAGTTGGTAAAACATCTCTTGGAAGATCTGTTGCAAGTGCATTGGGACGAAAATACATCCGGATGAGCCTGGGTGGATTGCACGATGAGTCAGAGATCAGGGGACACCGCAAGACTTACATCGGCGCCATGCCAGGAAGGATCGTTCAAAACCTGATCAAGGCGGGTTCATCGAATCCTGTATTTATTCTGGACGAGATTGACAAAGTTTCCAAGGATTTTCACGGAGATCCTGCATCAGCATTGCTGGAAGTATTGGATCCCGAACAAAATATTGAATTTCACGACAACTATTTGGACGTCGATTTTGACCTCTCGCGGGTCCTTTTCATAGCGACTGCCAACACCATCTCCACCATTCACCCCGCCCTCCGTGACCGGATGGAACTGATCGATGTAAGCGGTTACTTGATGGAGGAGAAACAGGAGATTGCCAAACGCCATCTGGTGAAACGTCAGCTTGAAAATCATGGATTGGAGAAAAATAGTATTACTTTTTCCAAAGAGATTCTGGTCAGGATTATCGAAAACTATACCAGGGAATCGGGAGTCCGCGAATTGGACAAGATGCTGGCCAAGGTGGTCAGAAGGGTAGCGCGGAAGATTGTCTCAGAAACCGGTTACAACAAAAAAATCACAGAAGAAGATTTGCGGGGTTACCTTGGCGTCCCAAAATACACCAAGGATAGTTACGAAGGGAACGAGTATGCAGGTGTCGTTACAGGCCTGGCCTGGACCTCTGTCGGCGGAGAGATTCTCTATGTTGAAACGAGCCTGAGTGCAGGCAAGGGGAAATTCAGCATCACCGGGAACCTTGGGGAGGTAATGAAAGAGTCGGCTACTATCGCACTGGAATATTTGAAATCACACGCCTCCGAAATTGGCTTGAAGTCCGAAATATTTGATCAATGGGATGTGCACATACACGTTCCTGAGGGAGCAATTCCAAAGGACGGCCCGTCAGCCGGTATCACCATGGCCACGGCTCTGGCTTCGGCGTACACGCAAAGGAAAGTGAAAATGCATCTGGCCATGACAGGTGAGATCACCCTTCGTGGAAAGGTGCTGCCTGTTGGGGGAATCAAGGAGAAAATCCTGGCAGCCAAAAGAGCAGGAATCAAGGAGATAATTTTATCCGATCAAAACAGGAAAAACCTTGAAGATATCAACGAAATCTACTTGAAAGGATTGACTTTCCATTACGTGAAGAATGTCGGCGATGTGTTCGAAATAGCGCTACTGAAAGAAAAAGTGGATAAACCGCTGTCTATCGGTTAAGATAGCTGCAGAATTTGTCCATTTTAAAATGTAAATTTTAAAAACCAAAAAAGTTGCCAATAAATACTTCTTTCTTTGACGAGGTTCTGATTTAATTTTTCGTAATCATAACACACTTCCTTATGTACACCAAATTTGCACCTGCTGCCAGAGCTTCGATTGCGGATATATTTATCAGCAAATCGAAGTTGGAGCTTCTTCCATTTATCAACCAAATTATCTGTTCCCTCTCCTACATCTTCTGCATTTTCAACGATCAGAGGCAGATTGTATTTGTCAATGATGTGTTGCTGAAGAGCTTGGGAATCGACGATGTGGATAAGGTCCTTGGAAGAAGGTTTGGAGAGGCTTTCGGTTGCATACATTCAGCAGAGGAGGAGGGGGGATGTGGAACTTCCGAACATTGTCGCTATTGTGGCGCAATTGATTCAATCCTTCAGAGTAAAAGAACGATGGAAAAGACCACGGAGGAGTGTAGGGTGAGAAGATTGGTCAATGATAAGGAGAGTTCCATCGAATTGGAAGTAACTTCTACTCCCTTTGTGTATGAGGGTGAGTATTTTACCATTTTTTCTGTAATCGATATCACCGACAGAAAGCGCAGAGGACTGATTGAAAGAATTTTTTTCCATGATATTTTGAACACAGCCGGAAGTCTGAGCAATATTTTCGAACTTCTTGGTATGGTAAATGAGGAGGAAAAGACTGAGCTTCTTACAATTGCATCTTCGCTAAGTCAACAAATCCTGGATGAAATTACAACTCAGCGGTTGTTACTTCAGGCAGAGAATTCTTCGTTGATTGTCAACAACCAAAGAATAAACTCCGTGGAATTCCTTGAACTGGTCGAGAAGGATCTAAAGTACCATGATGTGGCCATTGACAAAGAAATTGTTTTGGATGAATCTTCCGATACTTTCAGTTTTATTAGTGATCCGGTTATTCTCCGGAAAATAATCAACAACATGGTCAAGAATGCTTTGGAAGCCACTCCGGCATGCGGGACAATCTCACTCAGTGTAAAAAGGAGTGGTGACAATTTTAGGATATCAGTTCATAATGATGGCTTTATGGTGCCTGAGGTCGAAAACCAGATATTTATGCGATCTTTCTCCACCAAGGGAACTCAACGAGGGCTTGGTACTTACAGCATGAAAATCCTTGGCGAGCAATATCTTGGAGGTAAGGTAAATTTTACAACTGGTCCCGGAGATGGTACCACTTTTTACATTGATATGGGGAACATCGAATTAAACTAGGGTTTTACCCCTTTTGAAAAGCCTTCCCTGGTCATTTTACCCCAGGCTTTCTTTTTCCGTACAAAATAATCCCAATTTCCGCGAAGGGCCCACCATGTCACCATCGGATGATAGAAAAATGGCTCAACCCAACTGGTAACCAATAATTTAAGGATCATTCTTTTTTTCTTATACCTGTGAAATATCAAATGATCATACAATATGGCATAGGATGAAAATGATATTGAAAAAAAGTATACAAAAAAGAACATTGCACTAAAAAAGATCCAATTGGGAAATCCAAATATCGCCAGCAAAATGAAATAGAGCATACCTAAAGTCTCGATGATAGGCGCCAGCCATTCAAAGAATACCCAATAAGGGAAAGATAGCATACCCATGGTCCCAAAATTTGGATTGAAAAAAATGTCCTTGTGCAAGAAAATTGTATCAATCGTTCCGCGTGTCCACCGGTTGCGCTGACTTCCAAGAATTTTCAGGCTTGAGGGGGCTTCTGTCCAGCAGAGTGGTTCGGGCAAATATGCGACTTTATATTTTTCCTTCCTTATGGCCATATATTTGCGCATCCTCACCACAATCTCCATATCTTCGCCAACTGTTTTAGGATAATATCCTCCGCAAGCAATCGCAATCTCCTTGTCAAAAAGCCCCAAGGCTCCCGAGATAAGTATCAAACCGTCTAACCTGCTCCATGCCAGCCGTCCGAGAAGGAATGCCCTGTTGTATTCGATGACCTGACATCTGGGAAGGAAATCGTCGGGAACATTGATTTCAATCAATTGACCATCTTTTATCTTACATGAGTTGGCGATCCTGATGACCCCTCCTGTAGCTATTACCCTTGCATCAGTTGTGGTGAGGAAAGGCAATACCAGTTTCTGAAGCGCATATGGGTCGATGATGGAATCTACATCAATGGCAATAAAATACTGACCCTTTGCTATATTGATCCCGGCATTCAGGGCATCCGCCTTACCCCCATTGAGTTTGTTGATAACGGTAAGGTTGTTGAATGCTTTTTTCTTTGATTTGTAAATATCAACAATTTCCTTGCATTCAATCTTGTAATCAATTACATAAGGGACCTTCTCAAGTTCGTAGGCATCAATGGTCTTGTTTAGGGTGTCATCCTTACTGCCATCGTTAACAATGATGATTTCAAAATTGGGGTAATAGAGCGACAACAACGCCCTGATATTTTCAACAATCGTGACAGATTCGTTGTAAGCCGGTGCTATTATTGATATGGTTGGAGCAAATGGAGAGGATAGAATGGCATCGAAATTGGTTATTTTCTCTGTATAGAAATATTTAAGCAGTTCTTTCCCTGAGAGAATAGAAAGGGCAAAATAGACAAAAAATACCGCAATGGCATATACCAGGATAATTGCTTCAGCCAGAATGGTAAGAATGTGAATTAGCATGGATTAATTTCTAATATCTTGAATGTGTGATATATATGGCGAAAGTGCCAGATTCATAAACAGGTTTAGCGAGGTCAGACGTTCCCTGCCACCCTCTCCCATATTGTAGAGTGTTCGGATGGCTTCCAGTCGAAGGGCAATCGATTCACTTTCAATGGTAGTCGCGATGAATGAAATATCCGTTTCGTCTCCGATAAGATTGAACGCTTTGATAATCTCAATTTGATTTCTATGCGTTTCTGACTGAAAATTATTTTTCATAACATATTTGCTGTCAAATAGGTGTAGATCTCCACACGTTGAGATCGCCATGTTTCTGGTCGTTTCGTTGGAGTCAGTCAGGAGATTGATAATGTGTTGCGAATTTTCTTGTTGCTGAAACAGGTCGATCATCAAAATACAGAAATTCACCACATTTGGATTGGGCGAGTTGATCCATTTGTCAAAAGAGGGAACCGGCATCTCATGAATTTTGATCAGGTAATAAATATTTAGCTGAGCCCATCTGGAAAATGGCCTTTCAAGGAAACTCAGGAACTCAAATGGAGATTCAGGATTTGCATAAGGGTAGCAGATTTGTGCTTCCGTCCTGACAATATCGATCTGATCATTCAACTTGGCCATTATCATTTCTGTAGCCTGATGATGATTCATATTCGTCAGTTCCCGGAGCCCTTTTACCTGTTCATAGAACGACATTGAATAAGTTTTGTTGTACGATATTTTGCTCAGGTTCATTCTCTCATATATTTCCATGATTTGACGATCAGAATCGCCCCTGAAACTTTTTTGGAAATCCATCATTACATCAATCAGCATGTTGACGTGTCTTTTTCGATCGTATTTGGTTAGAAGGCGCATGGTTTCCTTTTTATCCGTCACCTGTAGCATAAGATCTGTTAAAGTTTTTTCAAAAAAATCCCTGACGACCCGATATCTTTTTGCCCTAAAATTCATGACCATGTTGGTGATAAACAAGATTGCAATTACCAACAGTACATTTCCGGCAAGTGCTAATATTAATGCAAGAAATACAAAAACTATAGGGAATCTGAAGCTTTTTTCTACAATGTTTTGGAATAACCCGCTGAGTGGTTTGGGAAAGAACCTACTCAAGCCGATCAGTTCAGATTTGACATTTTGGGCGTTGGATAAAAATATTCGGGAGAAAACATTGTCGTAAGTGCGTTCTTCTTTGATTTCGACACGATAAAATGGGTTTTCCACTTTTTGCATGTCAGATTTAACTTTCGTACTCTTGCCGATACCAAGGGTGTCCTGTATGGTGTCATGGATCGCAGCCGGTATCAATACTGTATCAATCTGAGCGGATATATCCCCCGAATTCAGCAGTGAAAAGGTAAAAGCAATGCAAAAAACCAGAGACTTTAATCTCATCATCACTTTAAATAAATTTTACAATCCCTAAATCCCAGTGCCTGTTCATCATTCATTGTCCTTTGTCCATTTTCAATTCCTACTTTCTGGATGCCAATAATTTTCGAACCCTGATAGAGAGTTCGCCCAAACTGAAAGGTTTGATCATGTAATCATCGGCACCCAGTTCAAAGGCCTTTAAAACCGTCTCTTCGGCGCCGGCAGCAGACAATACGAGGATGGGCAGATCACTTTTCATTTCCGACCTGACGGACGAAATGATCTCGTGACCACTAATATAAGGCATGAAAAGGTCTGTAATCAGAAGATCATAACTACCACCCTCCAGTTTTTCCATGCACTCCTTACCATTAACCGCTTTGACTACTTCGTAGCCCTCTTTTTGCAGTTTGAACACAACGGTTTCCAGAATTAGTTTGTTGTCTTCAGCGATCAGGATCTTATTTGTAGTCATATCAGTTTTAGTCGTTGGAATTTATGCAATAAATATAGCAAAAAAGTGAATCTGTAAGAATTTAATGCATCTCAATGTATTCGGACATATTCTGTTATATTTGAAGGAAGAATTCTCAATTTGATTGGTTCCTGAATATGTCAATACTTTCGAGATATCAACCGGTAACAGATTTGGAAGAGCAGTCTGCCTTCGAAAAAAGAATTGCCTGGTACTCCTTCTTTATCACTTCTGCCTTTGTCGTAGTGTTGTGGTTGATCAAATTTGTAGAGTATGAATATTCGTTGGATTTTGCAGGGTGGGGGATTCATCCACGTGAAATGGACGGCTTATGGGGAATAATCTTTTCGCCTTTGATACACGGAAGTTTCGGGCATTTGGCTGCCAATACCATCCCCATGTTCGTGCTGATGTTTTCGTTGTTTTTCTTCTACCGGAAATCGTCGGCCCTGATTTTTGTTTTGATCTACCTCTCTACCGGTCTGTTGGTTTGGCTTGGCGGACGGGAGGCCTGGCACATAGGCGCAAGCGGACTTATTTACGGCCTGGCTGCCTTTCTCTTTCTAAGCGGGGTGTTGAGCTCCAATGTCAGGCTCCTGACTATATCTTTGGTGGTCGCCTTTTTCTATGGCGGCCTCTTCTGGGGTATCTTTCCGATAAAGCCTGAAATATCCTGGGAGTCGCATCTGTGGGGTGCCTTATCAGGATTTGCCCTGGCAGTTTTATTCCGTAAATCTGCCCCGTCCAAACCCGAAGAGCAGGAGGAGGAAGATGATGAAGAGGATGGAGAGTGGATGGAGGAGGAGGAAATTAAGTAAACCTGAAAGGTTATTTGATATTTAATGAGATACGCAGAAATTATTTTTTTGAGTGCTTCACTTTCAACCCGCACTAATGCTGGATAGAAGCACAAACTTCCAATTTTGTACTTCTCACGACATAGTGGCAAACACTTTTTGGTAATTGGTTTTTCTTTCAGCTCACAAATGGTCTGTTTATTATGTATTTAAGGCAACTGTGTCAGTTTTTATCAATTTATTATGCCAAAATTTCCGAAGATGCTTTGTGGCATTATTATTGATATTTTATTATAAACTTTAAAACCACCTCCTTTGGTGGTGGTAATGTTTAAAAGGCAATGCCTGAAAATTATTAATTTCGTGACATGAGCAATTTCAAGAAAATAAGCCATGTCATTTATCGATGTA
>JALOCD010000108.1 GCA_023228025.1 Prolixibacteraceae bacterium
TTACCCCCTTATATCCCACAAGATAAAAAATTATCCGCTAACTACAAACATTTCAAAGAACAATTTTGATCAAAATATCAATAAAATCAATACCTTTAGAAGGTTTTCTTAACTAAACGACATTGATATATAAATGTCCAAAACAAATAAACCGTCTTCATTAAAAACTATTCCGAAATCGAATGGAATCGTTTTATTATCATAGCCTATTTGACCTTTTTTGATTCTATATTCCTCTAATTTTGGCATGTTGCGTCTCTTTTAACATAAAGCATAACGGTCGACTGTAGTGAAAGGGTGGGATTGTGGAGCTGCGTCTGTATCCCCCGATGAATAGCTGATGCAGGACGAACTGCCCGAAATCTACCTTTCAGTATGGGGTATCTGCCAAGCCTTTCAAGGCTAAAGTTACAAAATAAAGCCAAAAGGAATATGGATTTTATTTGAACGGCTCATTTCCAGATATTGCTGTTATACAAAAGTATTTTTTGGGGGTCTATTGTGTGGGGTCTAATGTGTGGACACGGATTGCAAATCCGCGCCAGCGGAGAGGGGAACTATTTCTTACGAATCAGCGTCATCCCATCCCGCATCGGCAGGATGGTGGCCTCCACGCGGGGATCTGTTTTGATGAAATCGTTGAAGGCAAGGATGGCAAGGGTCTGTTCGTCATTTCGGGAGATTTTGCCCACCACTTTGCCTCCCCAGAGGGTGTTGTCGGCAATGATCAAACCGCCCGGGATTATCTTTGGTAATATCATCTCATAATGGGTCAGGTACTGGCGCTTGTCTGCATCGAGGAAGGCCAGTTCAAATTGTTCATCCAGGTGCGGGAGAATATCCGTGGCATCGCCGATGTGCTGAACGATGCGGTCTCTCAACCCTGTCTCCTCAAAATAGCGGGCGGCGAACCGCTCCAACTCATCGTTGATCTCAATGGTGTGGAGCATTCCGCCGTTAGGCAAACCTTTGGCCAGACAGATGGCTGAATATCCGGTATATGTGCCGATTTCAAGTATCCTTTTGGGAGCGATCAGCTTGCTGAAAAAGGTCAGGAGACTTCCCTGCAGGTGGCCGGAACACATCCGTCCGTTCACCAGTTTCAGGTAGGTTTCGCGGTAGAGCCTTTTCAGTACCGGATCCTCGTCGACCGTGTGCGCGAGGATATAATTTTCGAGTTGCTGATCGATCTTCATCATTTGTAAATCAATCTTGACAGATTTTCGGGTTTCAGTATCCGGTTGGCAACATCCAGCAGTTGTGAGGCTGTTATTTCGCTAATCCTTTTGTAGATATCCTGCAGGCTCTCCACTTTGTTGAAAACCAGCATACTCTTGCCGATGGCCAGCATCAGGTCTTCGTGGTTTTCCTGCGACATGGCCAGCTGACCGATCAACTGCTTCCTCGATTTGCTCAGTTGAAGCTCTCCCAGCGCCTTGTCCCGGAGCAGCCTGATCTCCTTATCGATCAGGGTGAGCGCCCTTTCCAGGTTCTCCGGATCGGTGCCAAAATAGATAGTCAGGGTACCGGTATCGGTGTAAGCGGTGTAGGATGATTCGAGGTTGTAGGCAATGCCGTTGCGCTCGCGCAGGCTCAGGTTCAGTCGTGAATTACCGGACTGTCCGCCCAAAATACTGTTTAGCAGCACCAAAGACAATCGGTCGGGATGGTACACATCAAACGCCTCTCCTCCCAAAATGCAATGTGCCTGAAAAGTCCCCTTTTCAACATTTTTTTGTTTTGGACGATAGTCTGTGAACCGCACTCGGCTTTCATTTCGCAAGTTGGTTTTGAGGCGTTCAAAATAGCGTTGTGCCAGGTGAAAGAATTTTTTCGCAGGGATATTTCCCACCGAACAGATCACCATCTGGTCGGTATGGTAATTTTCCGCCATGAAACGACGGATGTCAGTAGCCTGAAAACCCCTGACATGATCGGGAGTCCCTAGGATATTTCTACCCATCGGATGGCCTTCGTAAATCAGTTCTTCAAACTCATCAAAAATGAGCTCCGAAGGGGTATCATTGTAGGAATTGATCTCATCGACAATGACCTCCTGCTCTTTTTTCAACTCCTTTTCGGGGAATGTGCTATCAATCAGGATGTCACTGAACAGTTCGATGGTACGTTCGTAATATTCGCACAGAAACGATGCATGAATAGCCGTCTCCTCCTTGGAGGTATAGGCATTCATCTCCCCGCCAACATCTTCCAGCCGGCTAATGATGTGGTAGGCCTTTCTCTTGGCTGTGCCTTTGAAGATGGTATGCTCAATGAAATGCGCCATCCCCTGCTCTTCGGGCGTTTCGTCCCTCGAACCGGTATTGATGACTACCCCGCAGTGGGCAACTGGCGAGTCGACTGAGGCATGAATCAGCCGGATCCCGTTGGATAATGTCATTGAGGTATATTCCATACAAAAGATTCAGGTCGGCAAAGATAGCAAAAAAGGAAAGGGTAAAGATTGCTCTTTACCCTTTCGTGGTGCCACCAAGAATCGAACTAGGGACACACGGATTTTCAGTCCGTTGCTCTACCAACTGAGCTATGGCACCTTATTTTAACGCGGTGCAAAGATATACATTAAATCTTTCCAGCCAAAGAATCTGATTACTTTTTACCCAACGACCGGTTACTTTTCCCACACCTTTCGGTTTTCGTGGATAAAATCTACCAATTGCCGCGGTTCTTCTCCTGTCAATTCCTTGAATACGGAAGAAGTATGGCCCATTTTGCCATTTCTTGCAGCGCCATAAAGGAGCGAGAGTGTCACAATGAATGGCATCTGTTTTTTCTCATGCATCTTCTGACGAATGAATTTGATGGTCAATGGTCGTGCATATTTGATCTCCCTGCCCAACTCTGCGGTAAAAAGAGCCGCGATTTTGTAGAAATCCATGGGCTCCTGTCCGGTGATTTCGTACTCTTTCCCTTCGTGACCGGGCATTATTAGCAGTTCGGCCACTACCCTTGCAACATCCCGTGCATCGATGTAGTTGACCATTCCCGCACCTGCAGGAATGTAAAGATGGTTGTTCTTCCTGATCTCCTGTCCGTGCAAGGTCACCAGATTTTGCATGTATAGCGAAGGACGGATGATGGTATGCGGGATGCCCATCTTTTTCAAATGGGTCTCAATGCGGTGATTGGCAAATATCCTATTGCGCTCGGCCCCAACAATGGAGACGAAAACAATCTGTTTTACACCGGATTTTTCGACTTTATTTAGAAACGGAAAGATATGCTTGGAGACATCGGATACCTGATTTGGCCTGATTAACAACAATTTTGTCACCCCTTCGAGCGCTGCCGCATGGGTTGAAGGTTCATCGAACTCAAAATTCACCAACTGAACCTGTTCCAATCCTTCCATTTTTCGGGCTGCTTCAATATCCCGAACAGCGCCAACTACTTCAAAGTCCGCATCTTTCTGAGCCAGCAAATAGCGCATGGTAGAAAGACCGACATTCCCGGTTGCACCCGTTATTAAAAATTTATCCATAGAAGGATCAACTATTATTTTCGAAAAGTTAAAGTCTAAAGACCAACGGGGCAAAAATATATTTTTTAACTGTCAATCCTCCCTGGAAGAGGCAAAAATCTCTTCAATTAGGTCGCAGTATTTTTGTTCGATGACTTTTCGCTTCAGTTTAAGGGTCTGAGAAAGCTCTCCTGACTGGGCTGACCAGGAATCGGGCACCAGCCTAAACCGTTTGATCTCCTCGTGCAGCCCAAGTGTTTTGTTGATCTCTTTCACTTCTGCCTGGTACATGGCCAGTACTTTGGGCTGGGCAATGAGATCTGCATTGTCTTTGAAAAGAATTTCATTTTCATTGCAACATTCGTGCAGGTAGACAAAATTAGGTGAGATCAGTGCACTGGCAAATTTTTCGTGGTTACCAATAACGATGGCCTGCTCAATTAAAACCGACTCTTTTAGTTTATTTTCAATCAGTTGGGGTGCAATGTATTTGCCTCCAGAGAGTTTGAAAATCTCCTTTTTACGGTCGGTTATTTTCAGGTATTTACCCTCGTCAAGCATCCCAACATCGCCGGTATGGAACCATCCGTCGGCATCAATCACCTCGCTGGTAAGTCCGGGTTCTTTGTAATACCCCATCATCAGGTTCGGACCCTTGGCAAGAATCTCGCCATCTTCGGCAATCTTTACCTGTACACCCTTGATAACAGGACCATTGGTACCAATTTTGATCTCATTGGTTACGGCATTGCTCACTGCAATAACAGGGGATGTTTCTGTTAATCCATAACCCTCAAGAACCGTTAATCCTGCCGCGCTGAAAACCCTGGCAATTCGCGATTGCAAAAGCGCCCCGCCCGAAACGATCAACTGGATGTTTCCTCCCAATCCGGCACGCCATTTGGAGTAGATCAGTTTGTCGGCAATCGCTAGTTTGATCCTTTTCCCAAGACTAAATTTTTTATTGAAATCAAAGTCCTTGCCCAGTTCGACTGCCCAGAAAAACAGTTTGAACTTGATGCCGGTCAGCAACTTTCCTTTGGCCATAATGCCGTCGTAAACGCTTTCCATCAGACGGGGTACCGCTGTAAATATATGCGGTTTTACCTCTTTAATCGACTGAACAATCTGAGGTAAGCTCTCGACATAGTAAATGCCAATCCCACGGTACATGAATACATTGTTCACGGTGCGCTCAAAAATATGGCAAAGCGGTAAAAATGAGATGGAACGATGCCCCAAACCAAGTGCAAAATGGTGTGAGCAGGTTTCGAAGTTGGAAACCAGGTTTTTATGAGATAACATCACCCCTTTGGGGATCCCTGTGGTTCCACTGGTGTAGATCATGGTAACCATTTCATCCTCACCGATATTGTTTTTTATCTCAGTCAATTTGTCCCGCAGGGCCTCCTCATTCTTCTTTCCCAACTCCATAAGGACCGAAAGATGATCAGCCCCTGGTACCTCGTTAAATGTAAATATCTTCTCCATGCTCGCCACTTCGACCACCACCGGGGAGAGCTTATTGAACAGCTTTTCGTCAGAGACAAACAGGAAGCGAATCTCCGCATGTTTGAAAATATAGCTGTATTCTTCCTCACTAATCGTCGGGTAAACAGGCACATGCACCGCTCCGGTCATCGACAGGGCCATGTCCACGAAGCTCCATTCAGGCCGGTTTCCACTGACAGTCGAAACCCTGTCCCCCTTTTGAATCCCAAGAGATAAAAGGCCGTAGGCTATTAATTCTACATTTCTTGCGAACTCGGCTGTACTGTATGTGACCCAGGTATTTCCCTGTTTTCCGGCTACGGCATCTTCGCGGGGAACATTTTTAAGACAGTGCTCAAGCAGATCAAAAGTTCGGGTTACTTCCATGGTTTAGTTTTTGTCCTAAAGTTAAATATTAAAGATATTTAGAAATCGTGATTTTGGTCAAGCGCTTGATTTATATAGAAAATTACAGCTATTTTAAAGCTATTTAGAATGAACCTTTCGAATGGGAAAGTGGATTTTTCAAGATAGTACGTTTATAACTTTTCCAAAATTGCATACTATGCGCATTCCCTTATTAATATTACAAACTTTGGAAAAGTTTACGATATAGACATCTTTATTATCACATTGACTAAATCTTTACTACTATCTTATTCCTCCACAGGTAATGCGCGACCAGGTAGCAGAGCATGTAGATGACTAAAAATCCTGCCAAGGCTTGCCAGAGCGGGGCGCTGGATAGAAGAACGCCCCCGTGCAGGGCAATCAGGATATTCTGCACGATATATAGAAGCAGCGGGTTGATTCCCAGAATAGTAAGATGTGGAATCTCTATTTTTCTTACATCATTTACCAAATAGAAAAGCAGGAAAGTTACAAACCCAATTCCTGATGAGAGAATGGGATAGGCAATGCTCATGCTGCGTTGTGAAAACTGCCAGTTTTCCTGAGGTTGAAGCAAAGAGAGAAGGTAACCAGCCGCAATCAGGATGATACCGAAAATCAACGTGTATCGGATAAAATCCTTCGAACTGTAATCATTCAGAAGATCATACAGTACAGTACCAAAAAGAAGGATAGATACCCAGCTGATTGGCCCCAGCGGACCTCCATCTATGCTGTTTGCCATGGTCCAGGCACCATATCCGGCATAAACAAAGATCAATTGGTAGATGATCAGGAATGAAAAAGCCGCAACAGTCCTGACCCTCGCGGATTTTGTAATGAAGGGCAACGCCAGCAATCCGGCAAAGCCAATATCCACAAGGGCGTCCCAAATATCAACTTTGATGTCGGGGCCATAGAGTACAAACCCGATAAAAATCAAAATCAGGTATCGCTTGATGGCATGGATAAGCGCCAGTTTGTATCCAATCCGTGCCACCATTCGCACGAAGGAGATCCGGAATCCCATTCCTACCGCGATCAGGAAAAAGGGGGCGATGGTATTGGCAAAGGTCATCCCGTAATGGGGATGTTTGAAGGTTTCCGGAATCACTGCAAAATGATTCAGGTAGTTCACCATGATCATTCCGAAGATGGCGAAGCCGCGAAACTGGTCGATCGACAGTTTACGCTTGTTGGGGATTTCTGTAGTAGTCATTAGTAGTTGAGTAGTGAAAAGTGGAGAGTGGAAAGTGGAAAGTGGAAAGTTGAAAGTGAAGGATTGGTTCTTTCACTCTTTTTATTCACAACTCTCAACTTTCAGTTCTCAACTTTTTAAAATTAGCTCTTTTGCTTTGGCGAGAACATCAGGAATGCCCTTGGGGTTCTTTCCACCGGCGCTGGCATAGAACGGCTGTCCGCCGCCGCCACCGTTGACCAGTTTAGCCAGGTCTCGAACGATGTTTCCTGCATGCAATCCCTTCTCTTTGACCAGATTGTCGGCGATCATCACATGAACGGAAGCCTTCCCGTCTATCTCTGCGGCAAATACCAGAAAGAGGTTCTCCACTTCCCCCTTCAATTGGAAAGCCAGGTCTTTGATAATTCCAGCATCATCCAGAGGCAGGTTACTTGCCAGGAAGTTGATCCCATTGATGTTGGAGATTTGTTTGAGCAACTCTTTTTTCAGACCGGATGCAGCCTCCTTTTTGAAGGCTTCGACCTGACCATTCAATTGGCTTACCTTTTGAAGGAGTTGTTCTACCGCTACTTTTACATCCGCAGGATTGTTCAGCAAATGGGTTAATTCTTTGGCCATCTTCATCTTGCCACGCAGGAATTCTTCGGCCTTTGCCCCTGTAATGGCCTCAATTCGCCTGACTCCGGCAGAAATCGAACCTTCAGAAATGATAACAAACTGGCCTATTTCGCCCGTAGCGCCGACATGGATTCCTCCACAAAGTTCGATCGAATCACCGAATTTGATAACCCGAACCTTGTCGCCATATTTCTCACCAAATAGCGCAATGGCGCCAAGTTTTTCGGCCTCAGCCATCGGCATTTCGCGGCGTTCGTCCCTGGAGGAATTTTGACGGATCAATTGGTTGACCCTTTTTTCAATTTTTTCAAGCTCCTCTTCCGTAACTTTCTGGAAATGAGAAAAGTCAAAACGCAATGAATCAGGGCTTACCAACGAACCTTTCTGTTCGATGTGTGTTCCCAAAATTTCCCTCAAGGCATGATCCAGCAAATGCGTGGCAGTATGGTTTCCGGCGGTCGACCTCTGGTTGGAAGCATTTACATAACCGGTAAATAGTGCGGATGGATCTGATGGAAGCTTTTTAGCCAAATGAACAGTCAGCCCATTCTCCTTGATGGTATCGAAAATCTCAATTTTTGAACCTTCGGCTTCGATTCGTCCGGTGTCACCAACCTGGCCCCCCGACTCAGCATAGAAAGGAGTGGTATCAAAAACCAACTGGAAGTACTCCCCCTTTTTATCCTTGACTTTACGGTAACGGCATATTCTAAGTTCGGCCTGGGTCGAATCATAACCTACAAATTCACTTTCAAGCAGCGGACGGATTTCGATCCAGTCGCCGGTCTCGAGTTGGGTAGCATTCCGGGAGCGGTTTTTCTGCTCTTCCATGGCCTTTTCAAACTCATCGCGGTTGACCAAGAAAGATTCTTCCCTCAGGATAAGTTCAGTCAAGTCGAGCGGAAATCCGTAAGTATCGTACAATTCGAAGGCAACGTTGCCGCTGATCTCGGTCAGATTCTTCTTTCTTGCTGCCTCCATGATATTTTCCAGCATTCTGATACCGGTCTCCAGGGTACGCAGGAAGGAGTCTTCCTCCTCGCGGATCACTTTTGTGACGTGATCCTGTTGCTTGATCAGCTCGGGGAAGGCTGTTCCCATCTGCTCTGCCAATACTTTGATCAGTTGGTGCATGAAAGGTTTCCTGAAATCCAGGAATGTATAACCATAACGCACCGCCCGTCGTAAAATCCGGCGGATTACATACCCGGCTTTGTTGTTGGAAGGCAACTGTCCGTCTGTGATGGCAAAAGCGATGGCCCGCAGGTGATCGGCGATAACGCGCATGGCGATATCGGACTTCTCGTTTTCGCCGTATTTTTTCCCGGCCATGTATCCGATCTCAGTGATTACCGGCTGAAATACATCGGTGTCGTAATTGGATTGCTTCTGCTGAAGCACCATACAGAGGCGTTCGAAGCCCATCCCTGTGTCGACATGCTTGGCAGGAAGCTCCTCCAGATGACCATTGGCCTTACGATTGAACTGGATAAAAACCAGGTTCCATATTTCGATGACCTGCGGATGACTTTGGTTGACCATTTCCCTACCTGGGATTTTGGCACGCTCATCCTCGTTGCGAATATCCACATGGATCTCGGAGCAGGGACCGCATGGACCACTGTCGCCCATCTCCCAAAAATTATCTTTTTTGTTCCCGAACAGGATCTGATCTTCGGGAAGATATTTTTTCCACAAGGCAAGAGCCTCCGAATCGACCGGAACACCATCCTTCGCATCACCCTCAAAAACAGTCGCATAAAGACGATCGACGGGAATATTGAAACGGTCCACAAGCAGTTCCCATGCCCAGTCTATGGCCTCTTTCTTGAAATAGTCCCCAAACGACCAATTGCCCAGCATTTCGAACATGGTGTGGTGATAGGTATCGTGGCCTACCTCTTCCAGATCGTTGTGCTTTCCGGATACCCGAAGACACTTTTGGGTATCGGCAATCCTCGGGCTCTTCACCGGCGCATTTCCCAGAAAAATATCCTTAAACTGGTTCATCCCTGCGTTGGTAAACATTAGGGTTGGGTCATTTTTCACCACCATGGGTGCAGAGGGGACAATCTGGTGCGTTTTGGAGGCAAAAAAGTCCAAAAAGGCTGCGCGTATCTGTTTTGAGTCCATCATCGGGTAATGTTAAAAAGCTTTAAATGGCAATAGACGTTCGTTCAAAAATCCGCGAATGCCTATAAATAAACTAATTTTGCCCATTCAAGGAACACCGGAAGGGGTCAAAATCGTTGCAAAATTAGATTATTTCATTAATTTTGGCCTACCTCGGTTCAAAATAAATCAATTGGAATGGGCATTAACTACAGATTTAATCCGGATACTTTAAGTTTTGATAAGATCGAACGAAATGTTCGCACTTTGATCAAAAGGTTTCTGGGATATCTGTCTACCGGGATTGTTTCCGGGATTATTTTCTTTTTCATTTTCCTTCAATTCTTTGAGACACCGGTGACCAAGAGGTTAAAGCGGGAAAATGAGCAGTTGCTGTCTCAATTTAATCTGATGAACAAGGATATTGAAAAGATCAGCAAGGCCTTGGAAGATATACAGATGCGCGATGACAATATTTACCGTGTCATTTTTGAAGCAAATCCAATCCCCTCATCAGTCAGGATGGCCGGATTCGGAGGGGCCAACCGGTACACCAAGCTGGAGAGCATGGACAATTCGGAGTTGATCATCTCGGTAGCAAAAAAATTGGATATCCTCTCCAAACAGGTGTATGTCCAGTCGAAGTCGTACGACGATGTGGTCAGGATGGCGTTGGGAAAAGAGAAGATGCTGGCCAGTATCCCTTCCATCATGCCTGTCTCCAACCGGGATCTCAAAAGAACTGCTTCCGGCTGGGGCATGCGCATGCACCCGATCTACCGTATTCCGCGCTTTCACTACGGAATGGATTTCACGGCCCCTACCGGGACGGATATATTTGCAACCGGTAATGGAATTGTGAAGGAGGTAGGCAGGAATGCCGGCTATGGCAACATCGTTTTGATCGACCATGGTTACGGCTATGAAACCATGTACGGTCACCTGTCACGCATCAATGCTAAGGTTGGTCAAGCCGTTAACAGGGGTGATGTGATAGGCTTCGTGGGAAGCTCAGGCGCATCCACGGCTCCCCACCTTCACTACGAGGTAATGAAAAACGGACAGAAGGTCAATCCGCAAAATTACTACTTCCAGGATCTTAATCCGCTGGAATACGAGAAGATGATTACCATCTCATCGAATACGGGTCAAAGTTTCGATTAACCTAAAATTAAATACCGTGGGATTCAAGGCACCTAAATCAGAAAAACTCTATTTCTCGATCGGCGAAGTGGCCGAGAAGTTCAACCTTGCCCCTTCGGCCCTCAGATTTTGGGAAAAGGAGTTCGATACGATCAAACCTTTTAAGAACAAGAAGGGCAATCGTTTTTACACTCAGGAAGATATCGACCATCTTGCCATCATCAATCATTTGGTCAAGGAGCGCGGTCTGACTTTGAAAGGGGCAAAAGCCAAGATCAAAGAGAACAAGGACGAGGTCGATCACAATTTTGAAATTGTACAGAAACTCCAGGAGATCAGGAAATATTTGATTGAGATCAAGGAGACGCTGTAAAAAGAATTACAAATTAAAAATTACAAATTGACAATTGTTAAAAATATTGTCAATTAGATGCTTAGCTAAAAGCTTGAAATAAAGACCTATGCTGCTTCGAAATATTGTTCAACACCTTGAGACCATTGCGCCAATTTCTTACCAGGAGTCGTACGACAATGCGGGGCTTATTACAGGGGACAAAAACCGTGAAATTAGTTCCGCGCTCATTACGCTGGATGTTACGGAAGAGGTGGTTGATGAGGCAATATCATTGGGATGTGAGCTGATTATCAGTCACCATCCGCTCATCTTCAAGGGGATCAAACGCATTACCGGCAACAACGAGGTGGAGAGATGTCTGATCAAAGCCATCAAAAATGATTTGGCCATCTATGCCTCCCATACCAATTTGGACAGTATCACCGGTGGGGTAAATTCCAAAATATGTGAAATGATAGGATTGGTTAAATGCCGCATTCTTTCTCCTGCAAAGAACCAGTTGGTCAAACTTGTAACTTATATCCCAGAAGATCATCTTGAAACAGTAAGATCGGCTATTTTTTCGACAGGTGCCGGAGTCATTGGCAATTACGACCAGTGTAGTTACAGCGCTCCCGGGTCTGGAACTTTCAGGGGAAATGAAGGGAGTAATCCTTTCGTTGGAATTGCGGGAGATTTGCATACTGAGCCTGAAATCCGGTTCGAGACTATTCTGCCGCGTCACCTCACTTCAAAAGTTGTGGCTGCGCTCAACGCTTCACATCCTTACGAAGAGGTGGCCTATGATCTGGTCCCGCTGGAGAACGATTTTCCGGCGGTTGGAATGGGTATGGTCGGAGAGCTTGCGATACCCTCCGATGAGATCGGTTTCCTTCAACAAATCAAGAAGGTTTTTGGCTGTCAGATGATTAAACATACGGCATTTCTGGGACGAAAAATCAGTAAAATTGCGGTCTGTGGTGGCTCGGGTAGTTTTCTGGTTTCCAAAGCTATCGCGGAAGGCGTCGACCTCTTTGTCTCGGCTGATTTTAAGTACCACGACTTTTTTGAAGCAGATAAAAAAATCGTCCTCGCCGACATTGGCCACTACGAAAGCGAACAATTTACGAAAGAGGTTTTAAAAGAGATAGTTTTAAAAAAATTCCCTACATTTGCACTCCGTTTGTCGAGTGTAAAAACCAACCCGGTTTCTTACCTTTAGAAAGCTAAGTTATAATATAATATTCTGGATATGTCGTTAGAAATAAACAAAACAACCGAAGGCAAAGAGGTTTCAGTTCAGGAGAAATTGAAAATGCTCTATGAGCTGCAAACTGTTGTTTCAGAAATCGATAAAATCAACACGCTGCGCGGCGAGTTACCGCTGGAGGTTCAGGACCTGGAAGATGAAATTGTTGGATTGAAGACCCGACTTTCCAACCTGCAGGATGAGATTAAGAACCTCAACACGGCTGTTGGCAACAAAAAGACTGAGATCAAAGATTCCAAAGCTAAGATCGACCACTACAAAGAGCAGCAGGAGAATGTTCGCAACAACCGAGAATTTGATGCCATTTCCAAAGAGATGGAGTTCCAGAATCTGGAGATTGAGCTGGCCGAAAAAAGGATCAAAGAGTATTCGGTAGATGTGAAAAGCAAGGGCGAATTACTCGACGCTTCCAATTTGTTGTTGAAAGAGCGCGAAGAAGACTTGGTACGTAAAAAGAAAGAGCTTGAAGAGATCACCGCTGAGACTGCAGTTGAAGAGGAGTTGCTCAAAGCCAAAACTGCCAAAATTGCCACTATGATTGAAGAACGGTTGCTGACAGCCTTCAACAAGATCCGCAAAAACGCACGCAACGGCTTGTCTGTAGTAACTGTTCAGCGTGATGCATGCGGTGGATGCTTCAACAAGATCCCGCCACAACGCCAGTTGGATATTGCTTCCCGCAAGAAGATTATCGTCTGCGAGTATTGCGGAAGGATTTTGGTAGATAAAGATATTGCCACACCTCAAGAAGAGGAAAATTAATTGATAATCAGATAACTAAAAGAAGCCATCTCATTTTTCGATTGAGATGGCTTCTTTTTTATGGTATAAATCCAATTCTTTTTCGCTGATGTTGATCAATTCTTTGCTTATCCCTTTGCAAAAGAAAGTTTATAGCATCATAAACATCCTTAAATTGCTGGTTGTATTTGGTTTCGAGCTCATTCAGATGTTCTGAAATTTCTTTGTATGATAATGCAAATTGCTTAAGTGCAATAAAGGCCCTTACAATCAAAATGCTCGTTTGTCTTGCCTTTTTGCTTTTTAAGATATTAGCCAGCATAGCGACTCCGTGCTCAGTAAAAGCAAATGGCAATGCTGTTTTTGGACGTTTTGTCGGGTATGTCATCACAAATTGTGATGACATACTTTCCCATTCGGATGCAGTAAGCCTAAACATGAAGTCATCGGGGAAAATATCGATATTCCGTTTAACGGCCTGATTCAAAGATCGGGTGTCAACTTCGTAAAGTTCAGCAAGGTCAAAATCAAGCATGACCTTTAGCTCCCTGACCTCATAGATTTTCCTTCGAATTACTGGTAGTTGCATGGTAATACATAAGAATTTCATCCATCAATTTTGCTAAAACGAATTACCGTTACTATAAATATACCGAAAAAAAACCAGAAAAAAGAATGGAAAGCCCAAGCTAGCGTGTAGTCAGCAAATTTTAAGTAACGACAGTTAATGGGTAACTGAATTAGCTTGCTTTTCAGCAATTCGCTCCAATATTTCTACGATACGCTCTTGTTTGATAATGAATATCCCTATTCGCTCTTTCGACACACCCCTCTTCAACTTAAAGTCATAAACTGGGGTTTGATCAACAAGCTCTGATTCGAAGCAATTGAAAACAATTGAGTCCTGATGCTGCAGCTCTGCAGCCACTTCCAAAATATGTGTTGAAATGAAAAAGAAATTTCCCCGGATCTTTGCGAGAGATGAGATAATCATCAAAGTGGCATCGTAAGCATCTTTGACATTAGTACCTCTGAACAACTCATCGAAGATAACAAACAGCCTTTTCTCACTGTTTATTTTTACAACCATATCCTTTACCCTGTGTACCTCAGAATAGAAATGGCTGTAACCTAAATTCAGGTTATCGGCTAGATTGATGGTTGTAAAAAGTCCATCGAAAACTGTGGTTTTCAATATTTTGGCCGGTACAGGAAATCCTAAATGGGAGAGATAGACCATCAGTCCCATCGTTTTCAAAAAGGTCGATTTTCCGGCCATATTTGGACCTGTGACAAAACAGATCGTTGAGCCCTGATCAAAAGTAAAACTATTTGGTATTGCATTGGGGAGAATAGGATTAAAAGCATCGATCACTTCAAACATTGGTTGCGGGCCTTGAAGATACTCGGATAAGCTATAACCATCACTTTTCATGATCCTGCTTAAAGTCTGCAGTACATCAATTTTATATACAATGTCCAACACCTCCCTGAAAGTGTCCCTTTTACTTACCCTCAAAAGATGATCAAGATTATTGATTTGAATGAAGGCCAAATCCTTAATGTCTTCTGGGGGGTTATTTAAATAATTTTTCACAGGATTTAGATCAATAAAGCTCTTTAGCCGATCAAGATCTGCTCCCAATGATGCAGGAACAGGAAAATCTTTTGATTCTAATAAAAACGCTTTCAGATCAATCAATAACCTAATCGTATAAAATATGCCATTCGATATAATCCAATAATTGCCATCAGATGAGAGTTTATTCATTAATCCATTGTAAGCAGCATCGATAA
>JALOCD010000196.1 GCA_023228025.1 Prolixibacteraceae bacterium
TTCTGGCTCATCTCACTCTTTTGCCACTTCTCAATAAGCTTAAACATAACTGATTCTTTGGTCGCTTCTTTCATGATCTTTTTGTCCCAAAGCTAAACCATCAAGCATAAGTGGTCAAGATGGGTTGATCGGACGGATACACTACAAAAACTTATATTTCAAGAATTGAAAATGACGCTTCCGATATACGGCTTACAACGTTGATGCGAATTATTCGTCAAGGATTCGGAAAACATTTAAAAATGAGTGTTGAGATTTAAAGGCACATAGCGCTAATCGAGTAAACACCCCCCCCCAGATAAACTGACCGAGAGCGCCTCTCCCACCACTGTACCCTTCGGCTGCGCTCAGGGTAAATCAGGCAGTTCTCGTATACGGCGGTTCGCTAAACAATGGGATGCTTCGGCTTCGTTCAGTAACCGTGCTTCGGCTTCGCTTAGCAACCGAATTGCGGCGAACTTTGGTAATGTGTACTACCGGAGAGATTCTAAGAACCACCAAATATTTCGAAATAAATTTGAGATTTTGTATCTAATTAGGTACATTTGTGAAATATAATTGCTCTGATGCCAAAGATTGATGCTTTTGATGGTATTAAGATTCACATTTATAACGGCGAACATAGGCCTCCTCATATTCATGCTGTTTATAATGATTATGAAATCTTAATACTCATTGAAAGTGCACAAATCTATGCTGGCGCAATGCCAAACAAGCAATTAAAAAAGACATTTGATTGGTTGACAGGAAATGCTGATTATGCGTTGGAGGTGTTTTACGAATTAAATCCGGAATTAAAATGAGAAAGTTAAGAATCCCAAGAATATTAAAAATCAACTGGATAAAAGAACTTGCCGTTTCTGTAGTTTTTAACAATGGTGAGTCTAGAATTATTGATTTCAGAAAAGTGTTGCATGAAATAGGAATAAAATCAGACTCTCCTGCAAATATCCTTTTAAACACAGACGAATTCGCCAAAGTAAAATTAGTTGATAACACTCTATCGTGGGATAATGTAGATCAATATATTAGTTCCAAAAACGGAGATAGAATACGAGTTCCTTTTGAAATCGGGGCAGACATATTGCTAAGACACAGTAAACCTGAAAAATCAGAATCAATAATCAGTGTTGGCAAAATGATACGTGAAACAAGATTAAAAAGTGGTATGTCTCAACTGGAATTAGCTTTAGTCAGTGGTACATCCAGAACTTATATCTCAAGAATTGAAAATGACAGGTCCGATATTGAACTGGCAACACTTCGCAAAATAATCGAAACAGGATTAGGACGTAAAATGGAAATCACAATAAAATAACGTGCCCCCGCTGGCGCGGATTTGCAATCCGTGCCCTTACAATTGATCCCAAAGATTGCATTTGCATCACAGCAATATTCTGTGAATGAGCAGTGAACAGAAGTTCCATAATCCAGATTACCTCTAATTTATAACTTTTGACGGTTTGTGCCGGGTAGACGTTTTTGCAGAAAGGGCACGGATTGCAAATCCGCGCCAGCGGAGGTGGATCCAATGAATTTGCTTCTTACCAAGTGTTTTATTAAATTTGATAAATTTATTTGGAGAAGGAATGAGAACGATAAGTATAGAACTAGATAAGAATCAGTTTATTAGAATCTTAAATAAACTTGACGATAGTGATAAGTTGGAGATTTTCAATGAATTGAAGAAGTCTTTGTTTCTTAAGAGATTTAATAAACTCCTTAAATCGACGAGAACTAATGAGTTGACTTTGGAGGATATAACCAAAGAAGTTGAATCTGTCAGGAAACGGAGATATGAAAAGAAGAAGCAAGAAATATAGAACCATTGAACTTGATAGAATTGGCGAAACTCTTGTTGTAAAATTTAGTGATTTCGATCAACTAATGAAACGATAAATCCTCGTCAGTAGGGGCAGTATCACGAATGAAATTGAAATCTACACTTCGTCCGAATTTAACAACGAACTTTCAAATCAATATTCATTTCTAAGCTCGGCAATAAAAGGGAGTAAAATACTTTATGAGCGAAAAGATTAATGTTGTAAAACAATGGATTGCGAAGGCTGACCATGATCTGCCTTCTCCCTTTTCAGCCTTGCGTTCCTTCCGTCCGATACGGGCTTATATCCATTATCAGAATTCTACCGCGGACGGTGGTCGGCGGCGATCCGTTTACCCGGGGTAATGCTCCTTCGTCGCTTAACCCCGGGCTATTCATATTTAACCCCTCCAGGGTAAAACCCCAGGGCTGCATCAGCCTCCTATCGACCCTTCAACCCTCCACTGGCGTGGACTTGTGGACTCGAAAAAAATGATTCCTTTTGATAGTATCAGTGAAGCCCCCTATCGACCCTTCGACAAGCTCAGGGACCGGTATATTACGCTTAAATTACTAGCACTTAGACCCTTCAACCCTTCGACAAGCTCAGGGGAGTCCAGGCTCAGGGCAGTGTAGCTCAGTGAACAGAATCTTCCAGTCTCCTAGTTCTTTCGGCAGACTCTCCGTCATCCCCGTCGTCCTAGTCGTCCCAGTCGTCCCAGTCGTCCTAGTCGTCCCAGTCGTCCTAGTCCTGACTCCACTCTGGACAACTGCCCACATTTCCACATTTCCACATTTTCCAATTTCCACATTTTCTCATCTTCTCCCAAACGGTATCGTAATCCCCAACCACGGTACTGCCTCCAGGCTGCCAAGACCACCA
>JALOCD010000109.1 GCA_023228025.1 Prolixibacteraceae bacterium
ATAAAATCAAGAAATACGTAATATATCAAGAAAAACAAGAACGATTAGAAGAGCAACAGCAGCTCGACTTTGGGCCCTTATAGGGCCTTAAACTAAGTCCACCTTCTTAGAGGGTGGATTCTTTAATAATGAGTGTAATTTTAAGATAATCCTTTCGAGAGGGTTCGATTCCCTTCACTTCCACAGAAGTTACGCTCAAACTTGGGAGTGTGGTGTAAAGGCGGCGCAGAGGACTGAAATTCTGAGAGGAGTTGATATTTTCAACTCCTCTTTTTGTTTTTATATTTTTGATTAAAAGTCATTGAGTTAAGTCTTTGTATATTTATTTAGGTTTTGATATAAAGTTTTTCTTAAGCTAATTTGCATTTCTGTAGAATAAGGTAGTCCAATTGTGAACATCTTTTTTGTTCTTCGATATTATCTGTTTGCAAACCATATTCTATAATCATCAATTAATTGGAAACCCGTCTGAGTTTTGTCAATCACTTCCAGGTCGCAGAGGGGGAACTCATATTTTTTCCCATTAAGTCTTATCGATGCTATTATTCCGTACATGTCTACAATATGAGGCAACGATTTAAGTAAAACTTTATCTCCACTTTTAATCAACCAATTATCTTCCGATTCTGAGACAATTGCCTGGATGGGAAAAGTCAACTCTTTATCAAGATGTTCAACCCATCTCTGCAAGCATTTCATTTCATTGCGTGGGTTTACCCCCTGAAGTATCTTTGAAATTCTTAATCCTTCTTCTCCAAGTGAAGCCCAAAAATGTTTATCTGACAATTTATCTTTTGCCTTTTTAACATTTTCTTCTTTATCTCTTGGGATCGATTTTTCTAAATCAGAATCATATAAAATCATACTACTCCAGTCAAAGCCATCAATCTCTGATTGCTCAATGTAATCTGCAGATATCTGAACCAAGGTCAAAGAATCCCACTCAATGGTAATCAAAACTTTGTCTTTGTCTGAATTGGTATCTATCTCTAAAACCCTTCCTTGCCAACCACCAATTTCAAACTCTTCCAAATCAGGTTCTTTAACTCCCTGTTTTACAACAACACTGTCACCAATCTTTAAATTCAAATTCATTCTACTAAATGTGATGCCGCTGCAAGTGGCCTTTGTTTAAAATGCCCTACAATGTATTATCAAGCATTAATTCTGCTGGTGATATTCACGATAATATTATAAATCCATTTTACGCATGTGCCTTTGAACTTCTCTTTCCACTTTATCAAAATCGGGCAAATCCCTTATTTGATCATTCATAGACTTTTGCCATCTCCCTTTGTATGAAGCAAGTCGCTGAGTTAGTTTTTCATGGAATTGTAAAGGGTTTAATCCTTTGCCCTCACATTTTGCCTTAAATTCCCGAACGTAAAATTCTATTTTTATTCCATGAATTTCGAGTAAATACCAAATATCGTAAAAATCACGTGCTTGCATACGCTGCATTACTGAGCGTAACTTTTCAACTAAAACTTCCTCCAGCGGATAGCATAGTAGTTTGTGTTCTTCCTGATCGGAGTAATTTAGAATCATGTTTTGCATTACAGGCGCAAATTCTAGTTTTTCTCTTTTCGAAATATCTACTTTCACCCGTTTATTATTCCCTTGTCCACCTAATGGGCCTATGTAGCTGATATAAAAGTTAATGCCCCCATCTTCATGTTCATTATTGTCAATGATTTCCAAAGGGATATTAGCTTCTTCACGTATATATTCAAATGTTTCTTTAAACCACTGAATAATCTGATCATTTGTAATTTCATCATTTAATAGGGTGAAATCAAGATCTTCTGAAAAGCGGTAGTCTTTAAAGTAAGCTTTTTTCAAAACTGTTCCTCCTTTAAACACTAGGGTTGTTGCTAAATTTTCATTTTCTGCAACCCCCTGTAAAATCCAGGAAAGGATATAGTCCTTTTCAATTTGTTGGTCACGCACAAGAACTGCCCGTGCTTTATTTTGTATTTCGCTTGGTTTAATCATGTGTAAATAGCCGATTTAATCGTCGCATTATCTATATTTTGCATAATACTCCATTTACTTATCAGCTTTCCTTCCTTGGGCAATTCAGTATCAAGAACTACATACGATGCAGTCCTTATTCTTTGCAGCTCTTTAGCGATTGGCTGATCTATTTCAAGGGTCTCCAATAAAAAACCAAGTCGTTTAATGACTGCCTGAGATTTAAATTGTCGCGCATACTCAAATAACTTGTCAAACTGTATTTTATCCTTTGAGATGTAGATTGCCCTTGCAATTTCTACAATACCACCAGCGTAGTCAGGTTTGAAAAGGCAGTCGATAAACGTTTTTTCTAAATCCGAACATTTTGCCTTGTGAAAGTTGTCAATCCATATTTTTTTTATTCCAAAAAAGTGATTTGGATTATGGTAGATGAACTGAAAAGGAACATTTTTTACATAAATTGTTGAAGGTCTAATTTGTTTGGCAACGACAATTTGCTGCTTTAATGAAGGTTGAGTTATTAAGTTGTGTATTTGAAGTGCAGAATAGTACCCTATGTAATGATCTATTCCATTTACGAGATTTTCTGTCAGTAGGTGCCAGTCAGGCATAAAACTTTCCGGATTTTTCTCGTATGGTATGATATAATAAACCCCATCTTTTATTCTCATCAATAGACCACGCTTTGACATATCACTCAAAAGCTGATTTACAGTTGGTATTGATGATTTAGGCAGAACCTCAAATGCATCTGAATTTTTAAAGCATGGTTTCTCAATCCCATAAAAATAGGTTAAGAGTTCATTGGATTGAGTTGAAATATTTTTATTTCTCATAGTTCTAAAATCAGATCATACCTCATTACAATGATACGAATAATAATTTTGTCACACAACAAATTTTGTCAATAATTTATTTTTCATAGTGTATTTGTCAGCAATAAGCTTATTAAAATGATACAGAAGATAATTTTTGTGTGCGAAATGGATTTTTTAAACCTTTCAGGTTTTCAAAACCTGAAAGGTTTAAAAACCACGGATTCTTTTAACTTTGCATCTATGAGAAAAGAGAAGATCCTTCATTTAATTGCCACAAGTGCAGGTGTTGATAAGAGTCAAATTACCAAAGTTTTAACATTGTTTGATGAGGGGGCTACCATCCCGTTTGTGGCACGTTACCGTAAGGAGATGACAGGTAGCCTGGATGAGGTCGTTTTGGCCAAAATCAAGGATGAGGACGAGCGGCTGGGCGAAATCGAGAAACGTAAAGAGACGATTCTGAAATCGATAGCTGAACAAGATTTGCAGACCCCGGAGCTTCAATCCAAAATCGAAAATTGTTTTCATTTGAACGAACTGGAAGATATTTACCTCCCTTTCAAACCGAAGCGTAGGACCCGTGCAACCATTGCCCGCGAGAGGGGGCTGGAACCACTGGCCGAAATATTGATGGACCAGGTGGAAAAGGATCCGGCTAACAGGGCAAAGCGTTTTCTGAATGATCAGGTACCAGATGTGGAGGAGGCCCTTGCGGGGGCCAGGGATATTGTCGCCGAACGCGTCAATGAGCACGAAGGCGCCCGCACAATCGTTCGAAACAGCTTTGCCAAAGAGGCGGTCGTCTTCTCGAAGGTGGCCAAAGGGAAAGAGGAGGAGGGGATCAAATACCGCGATTATTTCGACTCTTCCGAACCGCTGAACCGATGCCCCTCTCACCGCTTGCTGGCCATGCGCCGGGGCGAAAAGGAAGGATTCCTGAAATTGTCCATCTCGCCCAACGATGAACGTACCGTCGAACGGTTGGAGAGCTATTTTGTTACCTCACGAAACCAGAGTAGCGAGCAGGTGGCCATGGCCATCAGGGATGCCTACAAGCGGTTGCTGGCGCCATCCATGGAGACCGAATTCCTCGGCAACTCCAAACAAAAGGCTGATCAGGAGGCGATAAGGGTGTTTACAGAGAATCTCCGTCAGCTGTTGCTGGCGCCGCCGCTGGGACAAAAAAAGGTGATGGGGATCGATCCTGGGTACAAATCCGGTTGCAAGGTGGTCTGTCTGGATGCTCAGGGCAATTTGCTGCACAACGAAACCATCTACCCGCATCCGCCACAGTCGGAGGTCAACCAGGCCATGCGTAAGATCAGCTCCCTGATAGGCAGTTACAAGATTGATGCCATTGCCATTGGCGATGGGACAGCCAGTCGCGAGACGGAGGGCTTTTTCAAGAAGATGCGGTTCGACAGCGATATCCAGGTATTTGTGGTGAGCGAAGATGGCGCTTCTGTCTATTCCGCATCCAAAACTGCCCGCGACGAGTTTCCGCAATATGATGTCACAGTCAGAGGGGCCATATCGATAGGTCGCAGGCTAATGGACCCGCTGGCAGAATTGGTGAAGATCGACCCTAAGTCGATCGGGGTCGGGCAATACCAGCACGATGTGGATCAGAAGATGCTGCAAAATTCGCTTGAAATCACGGTCGAATCGTGCGTCAACAAGGTGGGGGTCGATCTGAATACGGCCAGCAGCCACCTGCTCAATTATGTTTCGGGATTGAATGCAACGCTGGCGCAGAATATTGTAGATTTCCGCAAGGAGAATGGTCCGTTTCCCTCACGGGATGCATTGAAAAAGGTACCGCGCATGGGGCCAAAGGCGTATGAACAATGTGCAGGGTTCCTACGTATCTCCGGTGCAAAAAATCCGCTCGACAATTCGGCCGTTCATCCCGAACGTTACAAACTGGTGGAGAAAATTGCATCAGATCTTGGCATTCCTTTGGTGGAATTGATTGGTAAAGAGCAGCTGACCTCCAAGATCGATCTGCATAAATATGTATCCAAAGAGGTGGGAATTCCAACGCTTACCGACATCCTGACTGAACTTGCCAAGCCCGGCCGCGACCCGCGCGCAGGGATCAAACATTTCGAGTTTGCCGAGGGGATTTTTTCTATGACAGATCTGATTCCCGGCATGGTTCTGCCCGGCATCGTCACCAATATCACCCGTTTCGGGGCTTTTGTGGATGTCGGCATCAAGCAGGATGGGTTGGTGCATATCAGCGAAATGGCGGATAAGTTCATTAGTGATCCTGCTGAGATCGTGAAGCTGCAGCAGCATGTGAAGGTGAGGGTGGTGGAGGTGGATATTGCGCGGAAACGGATAGCTTTCTCAATGAAAGGGCTCTAGATAGAAGGAATCATTTTTTTTATTACACAGAGAAGCACAGAGTTTCACAGAGCATAAAAGGACATTTTACTCTGTGTATCTCAGTGCTTCTCTGTGCAGCTCTGTGTAATATTGTCAGACTCCAATCAATGCATAAAACCGATCCTTGTAACTATCACTGATTGGGATTAATGAATCCTTTATTTTGATCCGATTATGCTCAATTGATATGATTTTATCGAGGGATACAATATAGGATTTATGAACCCTGCAAAATCTTTTCACAGGTAATTCAGCTTCAAATTCCGAGAAAGTTTTTAGCGTCATAATCTTCTTCGATCCGGTCTGCACATTTCGGTAATCGCCCATTCCCTCAATGTAACAGATGTCATTCAGCGCAATCCGTTCCAAACGGTATTCGGTTTTAAGGAAGATGAAACTTTTGTCCTCTTTCTTCTCTTTGCATAAATTGCTGTAAACTCTCTCCACGGCTGTTAAAAGCCGATCGAAAGGGAATGGTTTCAGGAGATAGTCGGTAACGTTGAGTTCGAAGCCTTTCAAGGCATATTTGTCGTAAGCTGTTGTTATGATAATTTGTGGATTGGAAGAGAGTGATTCTACCAATTCGATTCCCGTAAGGCCATCCATTTCGATGTCCAGAAAGATCAGATCAACTGCTTGCTCTTTTAAAAATCCAATGGCTTCAAATGCACTTTGAAATGAGGCTACCAGGTTGAGATAAGAAACCTGACTCACAAATTCCCTGACACGTTTCATTGCCAAAGGCTCGTCCTCAATGATGATGCAATTAATTTCCATCTTTTAATTGAATGGTGAGGGTCACTGTAAACCAGTTGTCTGCTTGATGAATGATTAATTCGTGGTTTTTGGGATAGAGCAAATTTAATCTTTGTTTAATGGTTTCATTACCCAATCCTTCATTTTTTATTACCTCCAGTTGGGCAGGTTCATAGTAATTTTTACAAACCATTTTTACGCTATCATCCTTGAGATCAAACTTAATGTCAATGGCATTTTCAATCGTTTTGTTCCTGGAGTGTTTGAAGGCATTTTCTACAAAAGGAATAAAGATCATCGGGGCAATTTTCTGATTTTTTAGTTCTCCCGCCAAGTTGAACCTGACATAATTCAAATTGCTCGTGCGTATTTTTTGCAGGTCAATGTAACTGGTTATCTGAGCAATCTCTTTGGCCAATTCGGTTGTTTCTTCGTTTGTCTCATAGAGTACATACCGAAGAATATCGGAAAGTTTCTTTAAATATTCGGATGCTTTTTTAGGGGTTTCATCGATAAGTATATCAATGTTATTGAGTGAATTAAACAGGAAATGCGGATTGAGTTGGGCTTGCAGCAGGAGCAATGCATTTCTGCTTTGCAGGTGTTTCTTTTCGTACATTCGTTTTTCCAGCACAGCATCTATCCAAAGGAAAAAGCCCTTAAGCGCTCCACCAAATATACCGCAGAAAAGTGCCATAATCGTCCATACTATTAAAACACCAAACATCTGATTTTCATTGTATCCTCCCCATGTTAATCTGAAGGTATAACCCGTCAGGAAACTGGAAATAATTGCCAGGACGATGAATTGAAGGTACTTTTTCCTCACCAATAATTTTGGAATATAAATTAGATAGAAGAGGTAGAAATTGATAAAGGGGCCTATCAATGAGCAAAATATTAGTATGGAAATACTTGAAAGCCCAAACGCACCATGACCACTATAAAAACTCATGTCCAAATGAGTCACGTCGTAGTAATAGAGGAGAAATGTAATCTTAATCCAAAGAATGAGGTTAATAAAGAGTTCTACAGACTTTTTCATAACTTCTAATTTAAGGTTTTATTCCTTAAAAGTCAGTCTTTACAATTGGCCGGCAAAATAAATTCTGTGTGTTGGGATCATTATCCTTTGAAATGGCAGAAACATCCTTTGACATTTTTAGATTGAAACATATTCACATTCAACCACTTCGTGGTTTCTCCAAATTTTATTTTGCGAACCGAATACAATTTATTTCAATAAATTTCAACGTTATTTCCCTATTTTCTTACTTCAGAGAATTACAAACCTCCCTGTTCACCTTCGCTATCCGGGCCTCATCCATCTTAACGACCTTCCTGTCGTAGGTCATCAAACCGTTGATCTCCATCTCCACATCGGTGGTCTGGGTATAAACGGCAGCGGAGAAACCGCGCGGGATCAGCGCTTTTAGCTTTTCTGCCAGTTCAATATAGGCATTGGTGGCCTCTTTGGAGGTTTTGTACTGCACGTAGCCCCAGTTTCTTTCTTTTACCCAAAGGTGATTTTCTACAGGTAGGCCGATTCCACCATATTCACCAAGTACACAGGCTCTTCTGCCGTCGTACATGGGAAGTTCTGGCGCCGGATAGTTGTGGATGTCGAGCATATCCCCAACCGGATAGAAATTGCCGCCACTGGCACTGTTGACCAGTCGGGAGGGGTCGTACAGCTTGATCCAAGCAGCGATTTCAGGGGTTTTGAACTGTCCCCAGGCTTCGTTGAAGGGCACCCAGGTTACGATGCAGGGATTGGATAAGTGTTGGTCGATGATGGCCTTCCATTCGGCGCGGTAATTCTCTTCCGACTCAGCAGTCCTTTCCAATTCTTTCCCGTTAAAATAGTTGCGCATCTGCCATTGCGGACTTTCACCGCCGCTTGGCATATCCTGCCAAACCAGGATTCCCTCCTTGTCGCAATGGTAATACCACCTGTCGGGTTCAACTTTTACATGCTTTCTGATCAGGTTAAAGCCGAAATCCTTTGTTTTTTTAATGTCGTACAGAAGGGCTTCATCGGTAGGGGCCGTGTACAACCCATCCGGCCACCATCCCTGGTCCAGCGGACCGAATTGGAAATAGTCGTGGTTGTTGAGCTGCAACCTGACGATCCCATTGACATCCCTTTTTGTGGAGATCTTGCGCATTCCGGCATAGCTCTTCACCTGGTCCATCACTTTACCGTTTCTTGTCAGTGAGATTTCCAGGTCATAGAGAAATGGTGTTTCCGGACTCCAGAGTTTTAGATCGTTCAAGGTAACCAGCACCTCTTCTCCTGAGGTGGCTTTCCCGGAACCTACTACTTTCTCCTTGTCAAGGACCTTCACTTCGATCAGATCACCTGCTTTTTTCTCAAACGGAGTGGCGGTTACCGCCAGTGTCTGACGGTCGATGTTTGGAACTGATTTGATGGCGGTAATATAGTTCTCATTGACCGCCTCGATCCAGACTGTTTGCCAGATTCCGGTTACAGCGGTATACCAGATTGAGCGCGGATCCTCCACCTGTTTTCCTCTCGGCTGAAATCCCTTGTCGGTAGGATCCCAGACACGGACAGTCAGTTTTTGCTCTCCCTTGCCCAGGAAGGGTGTGATATCGAATGAGAAAGCGGTGTAGCCGCCCTGGTGGCTGCCTACTTTGATGTCGTTGATCCATACGTCGGCTTTCCAGTCGACCGCCCCAAAGTTGAGCAGTACTTTTTTGTTTTTCCAAACCGCCGGTACTGCGAATTGCCGTTCGTACCAAAGTTCGTTGGCCTGGCCCACGCTTTTTTGAACTCCTGAGAGAGCAGATTCGATGGCGAAAGGAACCAAAATTTTCCCGTCAAACTTAGCAGGAAGGCCGTTCCCTTTGGCCTGAATGACATAGTTCCACAGTCCGTTGAGGTTTTGCCAGTCGCTCCTTACCAAGATTGGCCTGGGATATTCGGGAAGCGGATTCTGGGGATCGACCTGCTCAGCCCATTTTGTTTGAATGTGGTCGCCGGCCGGATGCCATGGTTGGCCAAACATGGGAATTGCCAATGCCATTGTCAGTGCAAACAGTACAACTGTCATTTTTCTATTTGGATTATAGGTTTATAAAACAAAGATAATCAGATATTAATGATTGTTTGGTGTGCGCTTTGTGTTTTCCTTCGATTCCTTTGTGTTAAGATTATAAATTTCACCACGAAGGTGTCAAAGGTTTTCACGAAGGACACGAATCCAATTGTCAAAATAAATTAGATTTTGGTAGTTATAAAGATACAATAAGAATTTCAACCTAAAAATGGGAAATTGAAATGGCTGCTTTTTCTTATACGATCCTTGCCACAACCCTGACGGGGGAGCTGTCGGCTTTTATCCTTAGCGGGAAAGCCAGGAGTTCAAATTCCCTGTAGGGAAGGAGAGCCGATAGGTTGGTCAGGTTTTCAAGGATCAGTACATGATTGTTCAACAGGATATGGTGGATGTTGTAAGGTTCGTAATCGGGCGAAGGGGAGTCCATGCCAACAATTTTAACCTGTTGTTTCACCAATTCGTGCGCTGTATTTTCGCTGAAGCAAGGGTACGACTGATAGTATTGTTTTTGTCCGAAGTAAAGGTCGAATCCGGTGTAAAAAAGGATTACAGAGCCGGGTGTGACATGGCTGAAGGCTGATTCGGGCAGATCAATGATTTTTTGACCTACCACATTAAATAGAAATCCCTTTCCTGCGAACCGCTCTAATGGGAGATCAGCAATCCTGGTAAGGCTGGAAGTGAGGTGCATGGGGCCATCGAGATGGGTGCCCAAATGCATCCCAGAGGTGAGGGTAAAGTCGGTATGACCTTCTGCTTCCAGGGAGGCAGTCTGTAACAAAGAAACCTTAGGATCCCCAGGGTAAACAGGCATGCTGTCGGAGATGGGGTGCGAGAGATCGATGTAGGTTGGCATGATAGTTTCAATTTGTTATCTAAGTAGAACTACAAACTGGATTGAAGCCTGATATTATTATCTTATTTCCAAATGGTCATAAAATAAGATAATAAGATTCGGGTCTCCTTACATCCACCTTTCTACTAAGATTTAGTATAAAGATAAAATTTATATTATCCTGATTGCGAGAAAATAATTTGAACCGAATACCCGGGGGTTCCACTGAGCAACACTCGAGACTATAATACCGGTTGTCCCAAACGGGACTCCGAAATTTCGCATTGCAATTCAGCCCATCTTCACATTATCTCATTTTCGCATCAGCTAATCAATTCCCTTGTGCTGATGTTCGGGGACCGGTCGCCCCTTCTCCCCTTCATCCCAGTCATCCTAGTCATCCTAGTCGTCCCAGTCTTCCAAGTCGTCATTATATCCGGATCAACGCACCCTCCTTAACCCAACCTTTGTTCCCGTCGGCCAGGCGAATTTCGATCCAGTCGCCGAGTTTGTCAGTAATCTGAACACTGAGCCCTTCGTGGAGGATAAAGAGCTCTGTTCCAGTTTCGCTGGGGGAACCTTTCATGCGGACACTTCGCTCGGTGATGACCCCACTGTTGTGATGGACCAATTTACTCCGCTGACTGGAACCAAAGGAGAAGGTCAGCAGGCTGTAGGAAAGGGCGACTACGGCCAACCAAAAGGTCAATTGTTTGTTCCTAATGGTGGTAGCAAAGAGGAATAGCGCCACCAATATCAGGAAGAGAAAGAAGGTGATGAGCGAGTGGGTACCCCAGCTATCGGCCGGTCGGGAGCTGATGAGTTCGTGCCACCAGCGAAGAAATCCGGGTTCAGGGAGAAGGTCGATGTTATCGACGACCTGTCGCTTGGCCATGTTGAGGTTGAAAAGGGCATCTTCGTTGCCGGGTGACAGTTTCAGCGCCCGCTCATAGTTGAGAATGGCATAGGTGATGTTGTTGGATTTGTAAAGGGCGTTTCCAAGGTTGTAATAGAGTTCGAAAGACTCTAAGCCTTTGGCGGAAACTGCTTCATATGTTTTAACGGCTGCGGCATATTTCCCCGAAGTATAAAGTTGATTGCCCTTGGCGATCGAATCCTGCAATCCGGCCGGCTGCCCTATAACCACTTGCAGACTACCCAAGAATAGCAGCGTAAGTATATATTTTAGAATGGATGTTCTCATCTGGTTAATTTTTTTATTTTTCATCTTACAACTCTTATTTTATCTCTTTCTCCATTACCGACATTACCTCTGTGGCCTCTTCGAAAAGCTCTTTCATTTTTGCCGAACCTCCTCCGGGGGCAAAGCGGGCGAATTCGCAGGTATCCAGAATTTGCACAAAACGTTCGATGATGGTAGCTGTTACTTCGTGTTTGGCCAATTCGTCGGATGCTTTCTCCCTGGACAGTTCTGAAGCAGGGATGGTCAGTTTGTCACTGAGATATCCCCAGAAGGCACGGGTAATGGATTCGTAGAATTTCTCATTTGATCCGGCATGAAGGTGCTGGCTGGCCTCTTTGAGTCTTTTCAGCGCTACTTTGCTGGCCTTCTTGTTCTTCATCCTGGCGACGTTGGCATTTTCCCTGATCCGTTTTTGATTGAGCAGGTAAATGGCCAGTAGGGTGAGGATCCCGCCGATGTAGAGCAGATAGAAGGCAAAGGAACCAAAGAAGGTGTATCCTTTGACCTGGAGTTTTGATACGGAAGTCTTGATGTAACGGATGTCTGAGCCAATTTGCTTCAGGTCCTCCTTGGCAACGGCATTGACAGTCTGGGCGCGGCTACCATCCCCTTTCGCAACCTTGATCTGGTACTCCTCCGTTGTTTTGGTCACATACCTTTTCGAATCGGTATCGAAGTAAACAAAGTTGACGGCCGGTATGGTGTAGGTGCCGGCAAAACGGGGAAGGAAGAGGTATTCGAAGGTGATATTTCCGTTGAGGCCTTGCTCGGAAGAGCTGAAATTGCTGTTGGTTTTGGGATCGTACACCTCAAAATCGGCAGGGAAGCTAATTTTCGGAGGGTTGATTAATTTGATGTTTCCATTGCCGGTCACATCCAGTTTAATGGTAATGGCATCGTTCTCCCTCACACTTTTGGCGGTGATGGAGGAGCGAATGTCAAATTTACCGACGGCTCCCGAAAATCCTGTCGGAGGCGTTGGAAGCGGGGATACACTGATCGATACAGGATCGCTGGTAATGGTGGCCTTCACATTGGCAAAAGAGTCGAAGAAATCGTCGAACATGCTCTGGGACCTTTTGACCCGTTGCTGGACAATGCAATCAATTTTCACAGGTCCGATGGTGATATTTCCAGTTTGTTGAGGGAAGAGTAGGGTCTTCTTTAGCGTGCCCACATTGTAGATTTCGCCATTGTAAGTCTCCCTTTGCAAGGATATTTGTTGCGGAAGCTGGATGTCCTGCGACCAGAAACCCTCGAAATTTGGTATGGAGATATCCTCAAAACCGTTCAGGTTCACTTTCGAATAGATTTTTATGGTGGCGGTCAGATGTTCCCCCTTGTAAAGTGACCTTCTGTCGAGGTTCATCCTTACAAAAAGGTCCTTTTTGGAAACCGTACCCGGAGTGGATGTGGGTTCGTCGACACCACCGGTTGAAGGTTTGGCAGAACCTTTCACAACCTCAATGGATTGCGAATTGGAGGTATATTCTGTTCCGTCTACCGTGATGGATCCGGGATTGATGGTGAAGCGCCCCTCTTTTTTTGCACGAAGGACATACAGATAGGAGTAAGAGACCGACTGGGAACTAACGCCGTTGATGATCTGGAATGAGGTGCTTTGAGAGGTTGATGGCCCCATCAGCACATCAAAATCACTTAGATTTGGAAGTTTAAGATTTTGTCCGTTGGCATTGACCGAAAAGGCCAGCCTGAATTGCTCTCCAAGCTCAACGACCTGAGGGGCCTCCATGGTAAAAACGACCTTGTCGGCCGCCCAACCGGGCAACGCGATGAGGAGGGAGAGGAGTATGAGTTTTAACTTCTTAAAAAGCATGAGTATATAATCGTTTTTTATTTTATTTTTTATTATCAAGTGCCTAAAGTATTTAAAGTGCCTAGAGTGCCTAAAGTTAAGCACTATTTTGATTTGTAGTCAAGTACTTTAGGCACTCTAGGCACTTTAAATACTTTAGGCACTTCCTTTTACCAATTCTTATCAACATTCCTTTTTTCTGCTTTCAATGCCTGGGCTTTTTTTACTTTTTCCTGGGTCTGTTTTTCATCATTTTCCAGTGCCTGTAACATCTGCTCAGCATTCTGTTTTGATATTTTGTTTTGTTGTGGTTGCTGTTTTTGATTTTGTTGCTGATCCTTGTTTTGATCCTGGTTCTGCTTTTGCTTGTCCTGATCTTTTTTCTGGTCTTTGTTTTGATCCTTATTCTGATCCTTGTTTTGGTCTTTATTCTGATCCTTCTTATCCTTATCCTTGTCTTTGTCCTTGTTTTGTTGTTTTTTCTTCTCCTCTTCCTTCTTCATTTTCATGGCATAGGCGAGGTTGTATTTGGTTTCCGGATCATTGGGGGTGAGGCGCAATGCTTTTTTATAGGTAGCGATGCTTTCATCCAGTTTCTTTTGGACCAGGTAGGAGTTCCCCATGTTGTGAAAAGCCATGGATTTGTCGGCCGGAAACGGTGCTTTTTCTGCAATATCCCCGAACTCCTTGGCCGATTCGTCGGCCTTCTTCTGTTTGTATAGCGCATCGGCCAGGTTGAACTGCCACTGGTGGTCTTCGGGTTTTATCTCCAAGGCCCGGCGGTAGGCCACTTCTGCCTTGCCAAAACTGACAGTATCCAGTTTGGCGGTATCCTTCAAGCCGGTTTCAAACCATTTGTTGCCCTCCCGGACAAACTTCCTCTCTTTTTGGGCAAGGGCCACAAAAGCGGGTAAAAGCAAGATGACTAGGATGAAATATCGTTTCATAGTTTTTGTTTGTTTATTCCAAATAACCTGAAATTTTTTAGCCATTTGTTTTTGCGGTCAAGGATCAGGAAATCTGCCAGGATCAGGAAAAACGCGAGCGTAAGAAACAGGGCAAACTGATCGTTGTATTCTGAATATTCGCGGGATTCCATCTCCGTTTTCTGCATTTTCTCGATCTCGTTAAAAAGATTGTTGAGTCCTACTTCCGCATTGTTGGCCCGAATGTAGGAGCCACCGCCGGCCTCGGCAATCTGCGTCAACATCGGTTCGTCCAATTTGGTTACCACGATGCTGCCGGATTTGTCCTTGAGGAAGTCGCTGCTGCCTTCCGTGAGCGGTATTGGCGCTCCCTGCGGTAGTCCCATGCCGATGGTATGGACCACAATTCCCTTGTCTTTGGCTTTTTTTGCCATTCCGACCGCATCGTCTTCATGATTTTCACCGTCGGTGATGATGATGATGGCTTTGCTACCGTCGAAGTTGGGGGAGAAAGATTTCATCGCCATCTCGATGGATGCGCCAATGGCAGTACCCTGAACAGGCACAACATCCGTGGTAATGGACTCCAGAAA
>JALOCD010000008.1 GCA_023228025.1 Prolixibacteraceae bacterium
TTTCAATATCTTTGGGAAATCCTGCCATCCGAAAGGTAGGGCATCGATATCTGCAAAATGGAGCACAACCATTCAACATCGTCTGCTACAAAAAATACAAATCTCCCGTTTGTAATTGGCATTGCTTTGAATTTGGCCTATGTCCTTTTGCAAATCATAGTTGGATTGAAAGTCAACTCATTGTCCTTGCTTTCGGATGCCGGTCACAATTTTTTGGATGTGAGCGGTTTGGCCTTTTCCCTTCTTGCTTTCAGGCTGACAAAGTCAAAAGCAACCGAGCGGCTTACCTATGGTTACAAAAAATCTTCCATTTTAATCGCCTTACTGAATACTGTTATTCTTCTTCTGTCTATCGGAGCAATTGGTTATGAAGCCCTTCTGCGGTTTAGGAATCCTGAGCCATTGGATGGGGTAACTGTGGCCTGGATTGCCCTGATTGGGATCTTTATCAATGGAATATCTGCATTTCTTTTTTTCAGGGAGAAGGACAAAGACATCAACATCAGAAGCGCCTTTTTGCACCTGCTTTCGGATGCGGTTATCTCGCTAGGATTGGTTGCCGGAGGTATAATCATATATTACACACATTATTACTGGGTTGATTCATTGTTAAGTACCCTCATTTGTCTCGTGATTTTGTGGAGCACCTGGAACCTGCTTAAAAGTAGCCTGCACCTCTCTCTCGATGGCGTGCCTGAGGATATTGATTTAAATGAAATCAGCACAATGATCGGATCGATGGAAGGTGTTGAAAGTTTGCATCATGTTCATGTGTGGGCAATCAGTACCAAAGAGAATGCATTGACCGGGCACCTGGTGGTCGCTGAAAATTTGTCCGTCGATCGGATCAACATAATCCGTCGTGAGATCCGTGAAAGATTGTTGGTCCTGAATATTTCACATGCTACCCTTGAGATCGAAACTGTGAATGATCAATGTAGTAACGAACACTGCGATTCTTGTTAATTGATAACGCTGACGGGGGAGTGATCCCCAATTTGGGGTTAGATTAATTTTGGCGATATTTGGTATTTAAACTATTTACCCATGAGAATAACTGGCAGGAGGGAATTTGTAGTGAGTTCAGCGCTTTGTGGAATTGGCATCGGACTGGCGGGTACTGTTGCCAAGGCCTCCACCCCAGAATTCAAAAATGGAGGGAAAAGAATCGGGATCATCGGGCTGGATACCTCACACTGCATTGCTTTTACCAAAGCGCTGAATGGTTCGGATGCCGGTGAAACCTATCTTGGATACAAAATTGTGGCTGCATATCCTTATGGCAGTCGCGAAATTGTAAGCAGTTCAGAAAGAATTCCCGGATACACGGAAGAGGTTAAGAAGTATGGCGTTGAAATTGTAAATTCTATCGATGATCTGCTAGACAAAGTGGATGCAGTGATGCTCGAAACTAATGATGGCCGGCTGCATTTAGATCAGGCTCTTCTAGTTATTAAAGCAGGGAAACGGATGTTTATCGACAAACCCGTAACAGCTTCACTCGCCGATGCAATTCTCCTTTATGAAGCAGCACAAAAACACGATGTGCCAGTTTTCTCAAGCTCTTCACCAAGGTATATATCTGGCATGGATGAACTCTTGGCGGGAAAAATCGGAAAAATTATAGGTGCGGAGACCTACAGCCCGGCAAAGCTGGAGAAGACCCATCCAGATCTTTTCTGGTATGGGATTCATGGTGTCGAAATGCTTTTTACTGCCATGGGAACCGGGTGCAAAAGTGTGGTCAGAATATCGAATGCAGATACAGACCTGGTTGTCGGAACCTGGAATGATGGAAGAATTGGGACCTTTAGAGGCATAAGGAAAGGTAAATTAGATTATGGCGGAACCATTTATGGCGAAAAAGGCATCCAATCCTTTGGAAATTACGCCGGTTATGATTTGCTGCTTATTCAGATCATACGGTTCTTCGATACAGGAATTGTTCCGGTCAAGCCTGAGGAAACCCTCGAGATAATTGCCTTTATGGAGGCTGCCGATCTTAGCAAAGTGAACAATGGCGCTTCGGTGGAGCTGGATTTGGTCTGGAAGAGGGCACACGAAATTGCTTCAGAACAATCAAAGTAGCGTAAAATCTATTCAAAATAAATCATTCTAACTGACATCTATTTATGGAAAATGCAAGAAGGGATTTTATCAGAAAAACTGTAATTGGGGCTTCGGCCCTCAGTGTGGGCGGTGTTTTACCCGGTTTCAGCGCCAAAAGTTATGCCAGGATTGTAGGGGCTAACAACAAAATAGTGGTTTCGATGATGGGTGTAAACTCAAGGGGGAAAGCCCTGGCAAAAAACTTTTCCATCCAGGAAAATTGCGAAGTTGCCCATATTTGTGATGTGGATTCAAGGGCTATTACCAATTGTATCGATGCAGTTAAGGATAGACAAAGGGTTGTCCCAAAGGGATTTGAAGATTTTAGAAAATCACTCGAAAGTAGAGATGTTGATGCGCTTGTTATCGCGGCGCCAGATCACTGGCATGCTCCCGCTTCACTACTGGCACTACAGGCCGGCAAGCATGTCTATGTTGAGAAACCATGTTGCCACAATCCAAGAGAGGGAGAAATTCTGGTTGAGGCTGCCCAAAAGTACAACAAAGTTATCCAGATGGGTAACCAACGCAGGTCGTGGCCCAATGTGGTGAAAGGAATTCAGGAACTGAAAAACGGCGCCATTGGCAAGGTCTATTTTGGCAAAGGATGGTACACAAACAACCGGGGACCGATCGGGATTGGCAAAAAGGTTGAAGTTCCGCAATGGCTCAACTGGGATTTGTGGCAGGGTCCGGCTCCCAGAAAGGAGTTCAAAGACAATTTTGTACATTATAACTGGCATTGGTTTTGGCATTGGGGAACCGGCGAAGCCTTGAACAATGGCACGCACATGATCGACCTGCTCCGCTGGGGATTGGAGGTTGATTTTCCGGTGAGGGTCAGTTCAAATGGAGGAAGGTTCCGTTACAAGGATGATTGGGAAACACCTGATACGCAGATTATCAATTTGGATTTTGACAAAGGAGTTTCCATGTCATGGGAGGGAAGGAGCTGCAATGGAAAACCGATTGAAGGGAGCTCTGTCGGAGTGGTTTTCTATGGAGAGAATGGCAGTCTGCTAATACCTAGCGGGAACAGTTATACGATTTTTGATCTTCAGGGTAAGGTCGTCAAAGAGGTAAAAGAGCAGCAAAAGATAGATCCGCGCGACCTTTCCAACCCCTCTGAGCAAGTTGATGCACTCCATATTCAGAATATGTTTGATGCCATCAACAACGGAGCGCCCTTAAATTCTGGCGTGGATTCAGGTTTCAAGAGTACATTGCTGGTCCAATTAGGCAATATCTCACAGAGAGTCGGACGAAGCTTAAACATTGATCCATCCAATGGACATATTCTGAAGGATCAGGAAGCGACAAAATTTTGGTCGCGAAGCTATGAAAAAGGATGGGAGATGACATTGTAACATAACTTTTCAGGGTTATTCCTATTCACAACTTGCCATGAATCAGACAAATTTAGAGAATGCATCAACAGCTTATCAGCTACATTGCGCTTGGAGCGCCTGCTACCAGAAGACCAGCTACTGAAAATTTACCCTTTTTACGGCCCGAAATAGGCTTTACCCCCAAGTGGTACCACCAAGCGCTTGGAATCGATTTTGGTGAAAAATGGCATATTGATCCAGTATACCGAAAGCAAGCAATTTTGGCCATGCGTTATGAAATTGACCTGCGTTTTCCAGGTAATAGCATTGGGAGGATGGATGGACAGGAAGAGTCACCGGACCTTCTAACCGGTGTTTTCGGCGCCTGTACCGTTGCCGCCATGTTTGGTGTTCCCATTCGGTATGACAAAGAGCAATGGCCTACCAGCGAACATTTTCAACTTACCGATGAAGAGATGGGGCGGTTGAAACCTGTTAACCCGGAAACCAATCCTTTTTTTCAGACTTTGATGAAACAAGTTGATTGGATTGAAAAGAACGAAGGAAAAGTTGTAGGATTTATCAACTGGCAAGGAGTATTGAACAATGCTCAGCGTCTGAGGGGGCAGCAACTATTTCTCGACATGCTGGTGTCTCCTGATTTGGTAATGAACCTGCTCGAATGTGTTACCACCACCATGATTGATGCGGCCAAAACGCTACAGAAAAGACAAAAACAGAGCGGAGTGAACTATTCATTTTTCACCGTAAGCAATTGTTTGGTTAACATGATACAACCAGAATTATATCAGGAATTTATATTGCCATTTGATATAAGGATTGCCTCTGAATTTGATGCGATAGGAATTCACAATTGTGCATGGAATGCTTCTCCATACCTGGCTGATTATGCTTCAGTTCCAAAAGTAGGTTACATCGACATGGGGATCAGTTCTGACTTGTCCAAAGCCAGGAAACTGTTCCCTGGAACCAGGAGATCGCTGATGTATACACCCATGGATTTGGTCAACAAACCAATCGATGATGTTCGCAAAGATCTGGAGTACATCGCAGCGAATTATGGTCCGTGCGATATCGTTGCTGCAGATATTGAAGAAGGTTCCCCGGATGAAAGGGTAAGTAAATTTATAGAGCTTTGCGCTCAAATGAGTGAACAATTTGGCTAATTTAGTTCGATCTTAGTGCAAAAATAAGCCGGGATAGGAACATGGCAGAATTTTCCTTCCTCCATTTTCCCGGATCCAGGTCTCGAACTGTCGTTTCCCTTTTTTTAGCAGGATTACCCTGCCTCCTGCTATCGGATCTTCAGGGTCTTTCATGATTTTAGAGACTCGTCCATATGCCAGTGCAATACAGTGGAATACGGTGATGTAATCGTTTCTCAAACATTATTTTTTCAAATTGAATGAATCAATTAATTTTCCCTGCATGTTAACCGATTCAAGATGTAGGCTGTTACCATCAATTTTTACATATTGAAAGAGTTGACCCTTGCTGTCTGTGACTTCAGCATATGGTTCAGGGTCAAAATTTTGATCCCTGTTGGGAATTCCTACCGAAATCAGATAGGCTGTACCATCGCGATAGGAAGAGACTACTTTCCCAGCTTTCATTGGTTTCGAGCGCATGTAATAATGGAGGTGGCCGCCGTAAACCATGTCGACATGGTATTTATCGAACAGCGGAACCCAGGCCTTCTGAATGTCGAGATAAGGCTCTTCGCGATTGTATGGAGCAAAATGAAACATGGCAATCTTCCAGGTAGCCTTGGTGGCAGCTAGCTGCTTTTCGATCCAGGCAGTCTGGGTATCAATAGGGGAAGTGGCGTCGATCATCAGAAAGAGCGCATTCTTGTATGTAAAGGAATAGGTCTGTTCTTGTGGTACACCCTTCGGGCCATTCATGGGATAGCTGAAAAGATCGCAATACAGTTTAGCCCCCAGACCGGCACGGTTGTCGTGGTTTCCGGGTACGGACATAAATGGAATTTTGCAGGCTGTCTCTTTCGAATGGTCAAAAAGGGCATCCCACTGATCTCGGTTCAAACCATCACTCACCAGGTCCCCTACGATCGAAAAGAATGAAGCATCAGGATGTGCAGCCCAACCTTTGTGGAGAATCTCACCGAATTTTGGGGAATAGTGGGTATCTCCAAACCACAGGAAGGAGAAGGATGAATTGGTAGATGCCGTGGTAAAGCTTTCTGAATCAGACCACTCGTTTTGGGAAGCAATTTGGTATTGATAAGTAGTTCCTGGTTTCAGTCCTGTCAATTTTGCCGTATAGTGATTGGAATAGCGATCGTTCACCAGCATGCGGTCTTCCATTTTCATTTTATCTGCAACAATGGTTACTACTTTTGATGTTCCTTTTACCTTGTATTTTAAGGTGGAGGCATCCACGGTAGTGTTGGTCCGCCACTGTAGATCCATGCTGGATGAAGGATCCGAACTCCAGGTAAGGATAATTTGATCGGGATTTTGGGAAGAGGCATACGGTGTTGATCTGAAAGCGCCCACCAAATGCGATTCGGAAGCCCTTCCCCTCGTTGTGGTAAGCAGCTGCTGGCCAGTCATGGCCACAGGAACATCCCGCAAAACAAGTTCATCCCAATCCATGTAGGTTGAAGCGCCATCTTGCAAAACGCCAAACTTCTGATCCACGGGAATAACAGGATTGATTTGCAATTTATCTTGTTTGTTTACTGGCGCTACTGAGACAAAATAGTGAAGCGCCAAGCCGTTTTCGAAACCATTTACGCCCAGTCCAACCCTCCCTTTTGGGAACTGCTTCTGCCAGATATCATAGGTTGTTTGACTGTTTTTAACTGTCATGGGCGTCTTTTGGAAACCAATTCCGGCAATCCAAAATGGAAGGGTCTTTTGTTCCTTGCTAACCATCAAGGAGACAGTTGCCGGCACATTAACATCAAACACCCAGTGGCAGGTCGAGAGAACCGTTAACTCATCTTGGGTGAAAAGCTTCATGACCTGTGCCAGATCAAGTTTCATCAATTCTTCAGGACCTTTTGTATGGTACAATTGGGTAATGGCACGATCTATTACCTGGTGAACGGTCTGCTCTTTCTGGGCTCCAAATGTTTTTCCAACGAGGAGAAGGAACACCAGGGTTGTACGAAATAAGCTTAAAAATTTTCCGGTCTGCATGTTAATAAATTAAATTAGCAAATCAATACACCCTCTGGAGGGGAGTAAAGATCCATTAGTAGTATATTTTAAATAAAATCTGACCGGCTATGCGCCAAAAAACTGCCGGTTTTCTGTTAGTTGATAGTGGCAACAATCTGCCGGTTATTTAGTTGAGCGAAAAGTCTGCGATTCGTAACAGACTTGTACCATGATTGAAAAACAAAGTTACAGTCTTTTACTCTTGTTAAATGATTTTACATCAAAAAGAAGGGTGAAACGGATGGTGTTGGCCAACGGATTGTTCTGATGTATCGGAACCAGGTAAGAGAAATCGATGGAACAAATATTCATCTTTATGCCAAGACCGGTAGAGAAAAATTTCCGGTTTCCTTTGAATTCACTCTCTGAGAAATATCCACCACGGACTGCAAATTGATGGTTGTACCAATATTCAACACCTGTGGAAAAATTGATCTCCTGCAACTCCTCTTTAAATCCACCCGGTGCATCGGAAAAGGAGCTGAAAATGGAACTGACTACCGACATATTGGTACTATTGTCTGGAAGGACAATTCCTCCGGATGAGGTCATGTTGCCTGAAGTGGTCTGGGGTGTAGGGACCAATAATTTATTGATATCGAATGAAATAGCTAACGAGTTAAAACTGTCAAACTCCTTGCTGTAGGTCGTTCCCAGCTTAAGATTGGCAGGGAGGAACTCTTTGTTCTGACCATCATCGTAGGATATTTTTCCGCCAATGTTGGAAAGATTGATACCGGCCGAGATGGACTGGTCGTTGCTGCTGTTGCCGAAATTTTTGGTATAATAAAAAGAGACGTCGGTCGCAAACGTATGACCGGGTACATAGGATTCAGGGCCAATCCCTCCTGAAAGATCAGAGCGGATGTATCTGATGGCGACTCCTCCTGAAAAATAATCTGAGAGTTTTCTTGAGTAGCTAAAGTCAAAAGCGAACTCATTGGGACTGACATTTGCAAGACTGCTGCCATTTTGATCAGTGAGCAAGATGTCGCCCATCGAAAAGTATCGAAGTGAGGCCCCAAGAGTTTGATATTGGTCCAGTTTATAGTATCCCGACAGGTACGCCAAATTGATGTCATTGACCAACTGTCTTAACCACGGAGTGTAAGACAAAGCAAATCCAAAATTATCATTCGTAAATGCATATTTTGAAGGGTTCCAATACTGGGAATTCGCATCCGGTGATGTGGCAACTCCTACATCACCCATGGCGCCATGCCTCGAATCTGGTGTTATTGTCAGAAATGGAACAGCAGTAGTAATTGGGTTGTATTGAATTTCCTGTCCTGTTGCCAAACTTTGGGAGTATACAGTTTGACAAAGCATTATAGCGAATATAACAACCAATAGTCTGTCAAAGTGAATTATTCTCATTCATTTTTTATTAGAGGTTAAAATCCGGATTTTCATCCAAAGTAAGATTAAATTTTTTAGGTTTAGAAACAAAAAAGATTATTTTAGAATATCATGTTTTAAATTCTTCGATACGATCTGATGTTCACTTCCTAAATCGATGACGGCATTTCCGGTTGATAATTCAATTACTATGGAATTAACAATCTCTTTGATCCACCCAGACTCATACTCTAACCCGTCTATCACCTTTAATTTCAGATCATTATTATCAAGGTGAATGATTTTAAAATGAGAATTGGCCGAAATCTTGAATGGAGCAATCTTGATAGGAATTGAATTGAGGGTATTGCACTCAACGATTCCATTGCTGTTCTTTATACTTTTTATTTTTTGAAGGGTTTCAATCAAAACAGGAACAAAACCATTGCCATTGTCAGATTTTTGAAGGTTTAATGCCAATAGACCGGATGTTGTCAGTTGATTCCCCGAATTGGTTACTGAATTTAAAATGGCTGAAATGTATGCTGTGTTTGGTTCAATTCCAAGCAGTTTCAACTGGTTAAAATGATGCCAAATGCTATTGGTGGCTTTGGGTAAGGCCTCTTCAGGCGTTTTCTCAAGACCCGTAGTTTGGTAACGGGATCCCACATAACAAAGTCCCTCATTGGTGCCCCTTCTGAAACCTACTGTACCTGTTCTCTCGTCCTCATTGGAAAGCCTAACGCTCTGAATGTCACCTGATCTTGTAAAATTCACGATGTAGAACAGTTTGGCATCTTCCTCCAGTTGGTCAAGTCCGCATTTGGAAATCCATTCAATTTCGCCTTGTCCGTTAAACTGAGCAAAGAAAAGATCAGGATGGGATGGGGCTGTTTCCTGAATGATCCCATTGTATTCTAATTTTCCACTGAAGGAGCCGGCAAGATAGAACTCATTTTTATCAAGCTGCTTTAATTCCAGACCGAATGCCTTCGCATCCGAATGAAATTTATCCATCCAGATTAGTTTGTTGTTTTCATCAAACTTAGCAACGAAAGGCACTTGAACCGAAACAGATTGTTTGATAATTTTCTCTGTCAGGAAGCCCGTTATGTAGGAGTTTCCATTTTCATCTTTCAGGTAGTCCTTTCCGGCGCCACTCCGTTCAGCGCCAAAAGAGAGGGCTAATTTCCATATTTTATCCTGCTCATTGAACGCCTCCGAGGCCTTATGAAGCAGTTTGATCAGGGGCTTTAGCGGATAAAAATCCTTCATCACCAGTCCCAGGGGTGCATTGTCAAAAGTAGGGTCGGCCATGGTATAGCTAGTTCCTTTGACCAGGAAATTGTCTCCATCCATGGGTTGATTCAACGATATTGCAACGGAATAAAATCCCGGAAATTCCACCAGCGCTGCCTTTTGGTTCATCAGTTCACTGATTAGCCAGGCAAACAACAGGGATTTACCCTTATCATTGCCTTCATCCCTGAAGAGCAGTTCTTCAGGAAACATAAAACGGTCGTAACCAAACAAATCGTTGTATGGACGATAAGCAAAGGATTTTTGCACAAACTGTTGCAGGAAAGCAGCACCTTCCTCCTTTTTCATTCCGGCCAAAACAGGTTTAAATTGCTTGAGAAGCGATTCTTTCGACAGGATGGTAAATGGGGTATTGAAACAGATTTCAGGGTCAGTTTGCGGATATTCCTCAAGGAATTTTGTCACTTCAGGATTGTATTTCAGATTAAATTCGTACAACCTCTTGTCCCAGTTAAATTGAATTTTCTTAACCGCAACCTCTCCCTGGAAATTTAGTGATCTATTGATATCCAGGTGAATGCAGCCGATTGCCTCTGAATGATTGTGCGCGTAGGTAGTGATTGGCAGGGTAGCAATCGGTTTGTTTATGTAATAATCGAATTCATCAATTCTGACTGATGGAATCCCATAGATGTTACCGGATGTTCTGTACAAAATGGAAGCGCCCAGTTGATTGTATCCAATTTTTACATCAAAACCTGAACGGATCATTAACGCCCAATTTAAAAGCGTTGCCCCTGATTCATCGTTTGGATACATCGCATTCGAACAGCTCTTAACCAGTAAAAAATAGCCATAGTCATTTAGCCCGAATCTATCCTTGATTGCGGTCAACTGCACGATGAGGTGTTCGCTGTTTCCTGTCGCAAATTTTTTCCAGAAACCGACAATTGCCTCGCGGTTTATTTGTTGATTTACAGGTAGTACCAATAAACGATCGAAGGTAACTGTGACTGTATTGCCATAAAATTTGAAATTTTGTCTTAACGGATTTGAGATTACATATTCAGGTTTTCTGATTCCTGGAAGGTTTTCAGGTGCGCCTGAAGATTCTTCATATGGTTGGTCATTGAAATAACAGGGCAAAGATTGTGAATTGTGGTAACTGGTCTCCTCAAATTTAAACTGGGGGGCAGGATCAAATTTCTTGGATTTGGGAACATGGATCCCGGGATTTGGAGAAAATTTTTCCCAGTTTTGTTCCAACAAATCGGTAAAAGCATTGTCCTGTTGGTGGGAAAAATAATGAAATCCGGATTGCAGATAGGGCAAAGGTCTCTGGTTGTTAAGAAGAAATTCCCGACTCTCATTAACCCAAATCTCCTTAAAATCTTTGATTGTCTGACCAAAAAGCAGGTTTGGCACGCTGGAAATGCAAAGGCAAAAAATCAAAATTTTCCGGAAAGAAATTCTTCCTGAAACCTGTTCCATAAGTTCAAAAAATTTATGATTTCCCAACAATTTTTAGATTATTAAGGTTTTTACAAAGATAGAGTTAAAATAGCATTTTTTAATATAAACTGTCCGTTTTATAGCTAAATTTGAGAGGGGTATAATGTGATAAAATGGATTTAATTTTAAAATACCTGAATGTAATAGCCATCGCAAGTATCAAATTTTTTTGGGCGACTCCATATGCTTATATGTTTCGGCTCAACCAGATTGAGACCTTTGTGATGATTCAACTTGGAGGGTTGTTGGGTTTTCTGTTTTTCTATGCCTTTTTCTCATTTCTACTGAAGGAACTCAAATTGCTTTGGCCCTTCATTTATTTTATCACACCCCCAATATTTAAGGTAAGATTTGAGCAATGGCGTGATACCCGTCGGTACCGTCGGTTAACGGCCAATAAATTTACACGCAGGAACAAAATGATTGCTGCCATACGCCGTAAGTTTGGCATGCCCGGAATCTTGTTATTGACCCCAATTTTGCTTTCTATCCCCATCGGTGCACTGCTGGGCACCAAATACTTTCACCACAGGAAGAGTTTTATCCCATGGATGTTGCTCTCCATTTTTGTTTGGGGAATTGTCTCGGTCCTTTTATTCGGAATTTTTATTCCTCACTGACGTTTCAGGCTCTTCAAAATATTTTTGGCTTTTGAACGCATTCCCGGAGTAAGTTCTTCTTCCAGGATGGATTCTGTTACGTAGATCAACTCAGACTGAAGTTCGGGCAATTTCAGTGAAATATTGTGAAGAAGCTGTAAAGAATTTGCCCTAACAGCGATGGCTTCAGAAGGTGACAGCAGTTTGTATAAGGTGTCCACCAGTATTCCTAAACTCTCTTCCGGTATTTTTTGACTCAGCAGCATCCGGGTGAAATGTCGTTTCAAAGAGCTGCTTTTCAATCTTGTAAGATGATCAATCATCTGTGGAACAAATATTTCCAGCCTTGACGGATCGGCTTCAGAAACATGGTCTATGACCCAGGCCGCATGCCAGGCCAGTCTTGGATTGTCGCAGAATATCAGGTCATAAATTTCACCAAAGAGCAGTTCATCTTTCAGAACCATTTCCTTCCAGAGGGATATCTCCTGAATTCCGATTTGTTCCAATCTCTTGCTTAAAATGGTGTCGGGATTATTTATCTTCCCGGATTGGCTGGAGAAAGTCATAGAATTCCAGTTGAGAAGTTAACGGAGGGAAAGTATCCTGATTATTGATTTGGTTTGACAATTTATTGTCCAATATTCGGGCTGAGGTATTGTCTTTCCATTGCAGATCCAGAAATCCTAAAAGTTCCTTCTTCATCTCCGGATCATAGATGGGAACAGAAACCTCAACGCGCCTGTCGAGGTTTCGGGTCATGAGGTCGGCTGATGAGATGTACATATTTTCTTTTCCACCGGCATAGAAGTAATAGATTCTTGAATGTTCAAGGTACCGGTCAATAATTCCTATGGATGGAATGGAGTAATTATCTTCAACTGAAGTGGAGACCATGGCAAGCATACCCCGGACATTGATTCGAACATCAACGCCGGCTTTGGCTGCATCGCATAATTTACCGATGATTTCAAGATCAACCAGGTTATTGCATTTAATGGAAATGGCTGCTTTCTGCCCATTTTTAGCAGCCTGTATCTCTTGCCTGATCATCTGGATCATTTTGTACCGCATGGTGAATGGTGATACCAGCAGGTGATGGTACCTACCAATTTTGTAGTTTTTGGAGAAAAATTCAAAAACTTTAGATACCTCTTTGGCGATAGCCGGATTTGCAGTCCAGAGCATCTGGTCTGAAAAGACTTTGGAGGTGATTTCATTAAAATTTCCTGTACCGATACAGGCATAATTGATCACCTCCTTCTCCTCCTTTCGCGAAATCAGACAAAGTTTTGAATGGACCTTTAAGCCGGGAACACCCAAAATAACTTTAACCCCTTCGCGGGTTAAAAGATTGCCCCATTGAATATTATCCTGTTCATTAAATCTTGCCCTCAATTCCAGAATAACCGTCACCTTCTTCCCGTTTCGGGCAGCATTGATCAATGCATGGATCACATTTGAATTCTTGGCCATACGGTAGGCGGTCATTTTTATCTCGGTCACCTTTGGGTCGATGGAGGCTTCCCTCAAAAGATCGATAAAATGGTAGAACGATTGATATGGGAAATGAAGCAGAATGTCCTTTTTGGCAATGGCGGATAGAAAGGGCTCTCCCTGATGGATATCAGGATGTGGCAGCGGACTATAGGTCTTGTAATAGAGGTGCTTTTTTCCAATGGAGGGGAATCCCATAAAATCTTTGAAATTGTGTATCCGGGAACCGCCAATGATCACATCATCACGGTCGAAGTTGAGCTTTTTGAGAAGCAGGGCCAAAAAATTCTCAGGAATCTCTTTGTCGTGCACAAACCGGACCAACTCGCTGTTGCCTCTTTTTTCGAGACTCTTCGACAGAATTTTCACGTAGCCTTCCGCCACATCATCGTCCAGATCAAGTTCCGCATCCCTGGTAAGTTTGACAATGTATGAGTTGATCGTCTTAAAACTAAACATGTAAAAGATGTCCTTCAGTTCATATCGGATGACATCTTCCAGCAAAATTATGTGCCTTTTATCATCGTTTGAAGGCAAAATAACAAACCTCGGGAGCAGGTCAGTCGGTACTTCAATCAGGGCATACTCCTCTTTTTTAGATTTGGTCATGACGACGGCCAGGTAAATGGCATCGTCGTTCAGGGAGGGGAGTGGTTGGTTCTTCTTGATAATCACTGGCATGATGCGCGGACGAACCTCCTCTTTAAAAAATGCAGTGACATATGTTCCCTGTTCAGTTGTCAGTTGGCTTTCGTTGATGATGAAAATGTCCTCTTCGGCAAGATCTTTCAACAATTGACCATATATTCGCTCAAACCACTGGCTTTGCGCGACAACCGTTTGCTCAATCCGGTCCAGGATCGCGGCAGGCAGTTCCCCATCCGCAAGTACCAGATTGTCAATGGTAGCAAGTCTGCGTAAAATGGCCACCTTAATTCTGAAAAATTCATCAAGATTGTTCGAGTATATCCCAAGAAATTTGAGCCGCTCAATCAATGGCACCTCTTTTTTCGATGCTTCCTGGAGCAGCCGCTCGTTGAAGGAAAGCCAACTGAGTTCTTTGTTGCGGGTTATGTTGTTCATTACTTCTTAAAAGAGGTTTGGTCCTTTTCCAGGGAATATCTGAGCTGATCGAGCATAATTGGAACATCTTCAGGATCGACACCTTGATTGATCAGGTGTTCCAAATCCTCCTCAAAGGCATCCATAAATTCTTTTTCAGACATTTCGGCGTCATTGATGCTCTGCATGTAATAATCCAGGGCTATTTTTCTATTCCCCAAACACCATTGGACATGCCCCATGTTCATTAAATCGAACTTATTGGGAGAATCATCCACCAGTTTACTGAAATAGTTTTCAGATTGTTGTTTCTTTCCTACCAGGAGTGAACACCAACCGATGGGTCTCCATACTTTCTTGTTTCCCGGAGAGAGATATTCGACCTTGAAATAGGATTTTAATGCTTCATCATATTGTTTAAGTTCCATCCGGCAATGGCCGATGGAGATGTGAATGGCCAGATTGTCAGGTTCGAGCGCAACTGCCTGGATATAATATTGCAGGGCGAGATCCGGCTTTTTTAGATGCCTGTAGCAGAGGGCAATTTTTTTGTGGTTCCAGGTGCGGTTTTGATTGTAGAGATCTGCCTTAAGGTAATAGGAGAGTGCAAGTTCGTAATTCTCCATCTTCTGATAACAGTAGGCAAGCTTCTGAATTAATTCGGCCTCGTCATCATCGTGCAATAACAAAATATATACCTCAGCTGCTTCAGGATAATATTCTTTGGCGAAGTAAAATTCAGCTATATTTCTCATCAACTGCGTCTCCTCACGCAAAAGGTCGCGAAAAACAGATTTGTTGTGGAAATCGAACGACCAGGAGAAGATGTCAATAAACCCTTCACGTTGTGGATGAAGTTTGCAGAAACGGTACAAATCCCTTATGTATTGCCCGGATATGGCTTCTGCTTTTTTATCATGGGAAATGATTTCATCCTCACTTTCTGCCTCAAGCAGTTGATCAAACTCAGCCGACATATTGTCGAACATCATTTTTTTGTACTCTGCCGGAATGGTTTGCATGCTAAAGCAGAAGGAGTATTTGTCTGAATTGCACAATACAGGTGTTTTGAGCAAGAGATCGAACAATTTTTGATTGACCTGCAGATCTTCATTGGCAGAACTTCTGATCAAATCGGGATGATGGGAGTAAAATGGAACGAACCAGTTGGTAAGTTCACCAAAAAACGTGAAATTTTTCAGATTGGCGAAGGAGGTCATGAAGATATCCGCGCCCTTCATCTGCATCTCGCTCAACTCCTCCATTTTGTCCATAAATCCGGGAGAATCTTTCAGAATATCACGCCATTCAGGGTTTTTGTCCTCATTCAGGCCTTCTCCCAGCATGGCCTCAAGGCTCAATTTATTGCGCAAGTTTGGACTTAATTTCATCATCTCTGGAAGAATTTCATCCTGGAGCTTGCGTTGGATCTTTTCAGTCTCCTTTGATCCGATCAGCTGCAAAATAATCTTTTCAAGATGTTGCCTGAATGATTTTTTTTCACTCATCAGGGCCAAACGGGCGGTAATGGCCGGGAATAGGAAGATCCTTTTGTCGTAGTGATAAAGTGTAATCAGCAAACCTGTCAATGCCCGCTGATTCACCTCTTCCTGGTCTGATTCGTATCCTTCGAAGAGAAGCATAATCTTCTGTTCGTCAAATAGATGCAACTGACCAAGGGTGATGGAAGATATCAAAAAGGCTTTTTCGTATCCGGGAATATGCTGATTTTGAAGAAAACCATTAAAGGAATTGACCTCTTCGTGCGAAAGTCTGTTTTTAAACCAGTAATGATAAAACAGATTGATTAGCTTTTGGTGATGTCTCTCCTCCTCTGGTTCGTATTTTTTGTCAGTTGTTGGAACTTCGATAAGTGACCGAAGCTCATTTTCCAGGTGGAAGGATTCAAGCTGGGAAAATTGCTCAGCAATGTTATCAAGGACTATGCGGACAAATCCTCTTTTTTTCTGATACTCCAGGGAGGCAGAGAATTTCATTTTCAGTGCATCTGCGCAACCATCCGCCAGTTCGAAGGCAGAGATCAAAATGTGCTGATATATTTTCTGTCTTTCAGGATCTTTTATTCCTTCGACGGTATATTTCAGCATGAAACGGTAGTTCTGTTCCAGTTCCAGTTGCTGGGCGCCAAACTCACCCAGGCCATTGGCTGTGATGATACGATCAAGCAGATCGAACGCAGGCTTCAGTTTTCTATCCGAAAGCAGCTGACAAATCGAATCATGACTATTTTTAATATCTGTCTCTTTCATTTGGTACACTGCTTCAACCGCAATGTTAATCAAAACTACCTATAAAAAGTTCTTTTTCAAAATGACGAATGGAGAATGGACAAAGGAGGACTAGGATGACGGGGAAGACTGGGACGAAGAGGGAGAGACGGAATGACTGAGAGACTGTACGACGGAAGGAAACCAATTTTTGGTCAGAACTGATATTCTGCTTTTGAAAGAAGATATTTGGAAGCTATGTGCAGAGGCTGATTACTGGTCCCGAATCCTCGGGATCAAGCCGAAAAGTAGCCCGAGCGGAAAGATACCCACCGAAAACCACCGCTGCCGAACTTGACGGGTAGCTGATTACCACCCGTTATTCATTAGTCCATAGATACTTTCATTAATATCCGCTCCCATTTCTGGTCCGCTATAACCATTAATTATTTTGTTTATTCTAGTGTCTTTGTCCACTACAATGACCTTTGGGTATGATTTAAGACCGAGAGCATTTGCAATATTATCGTTTCCGATTAGGATTTCGAAAGGAATATTCTCTTTTTTTGAATATTCTTTAATGCGTTCAATCTTATCAACAAGGTTAATATAATAGAACCTGATCTTCTTATTATCTTTAAAATTGAGGTATGATTTTTTCAATTCCGTTGAGACTAGTACACAGGGAGCGCATCCAATATATCCAAATTCAAGTATCGAAATTTGTCCCTTTAAAGAACTTAACGAAAACAAATCGTTATTTACTGACAGTAAGTTCAAACTTGGAAGATAATCGCCTTTTTTTAATTCTTTAATCTCGTTTATTGTATGCTTGGAATTAACCTTTTCAGTTAGATTAAAGTTGAATAATTCATCTGACAACGGCTCATTAATATGTAGCTTATTTATTTGAAATGAGCATGCTTGGTCAATTTGTGGTTCTCCGTCAACCGCTCTTTTAAAATGAGTATGCAGATAAACCGGAAAATATGTGTTTTTATCTATTGCAATTCTTTCTGTATTTGAATAAACTGCGTTAAATTTCGGGGTATCTCCATGCTTTTCATTCTGGATCATAAAGCAATCTATATCTCCTATAATTGTATCTGATAGCAATGTAATTTCTCCAATTAACCAGGAATTTTGTCTCATGTTAAAAATTGAGTCAGATAAAAACAGTCTGTCTGAATAGAAACTTACATTACCAATTAGTTTATTAAGAACAATGTCAATAGTGAAATTTGATTTGACCTGTTTTGCCGGATTCACCACAATTGCACTGTCTTTTTTCATGAAGTACGTTAGTTGTTGTCCATTATAAAATGATTGATAGCTCATATCATTTAGCAAATCTTCCATATTATCTGTAATATTCCAACCAATAACAGAATCATTCTTAGCTCTTTTTAGGTAAAATTTGTCCAAATAGCTAGTTGTTAATAGATCAGAATTTGGAGTTGGCGAACCAATATTAAAGCTTAACTCTCCACTAAGTGTTTCAGTTTGTTTTATGGATTTTAATGATTTGCTTAATATATTTTCCACAGTTTGTCTTTCCTGACAATTATAGAGTCCAAAGCTTAACAGCAACAAAAATAATAACGTAAAGAGTCTCATAGTCTGCAATTATAATGGTTGGTAACGTAGGAAGCTACACGCAGGGGCGGACTGCGGGCGATTCCCTGTCAAGTCGAAAAGCAGCTCGGGCGGAAAGATGCACACCGAAAACCACCGCTGCCGCACTTGACGGGTAGCTGAAGTTGTGGGCTGGGTTCATTTTTTTTTCAAGTCGTCACCAAACGTTTCTATTTCATATTTACAATATCTCTTCTTGAGCTAACATTCAATTTTGAATATATACTACTAACATGAGATTTTACAGTACTCAATCCAATGTTAAAATGATTAGAGATTTCTTGATTGGTCGCTCCGTCCTGAAGAAATTCATAAATTTTCCTTTCTTGGATACTTAGCTTTTCAAAGTTTTTGGACTTTTTTAATCTGAGTTTGCCAAGAAAAAATCCAATAACAGTTAAAATGAATGCCAAAATTACGCTAATTACTATTAGATAAGAATTGCTGTTTATTGGCAATTGTTTTGCAAATGTCTTGAAATAAGCATTATCCTGATTTTTCCATCTTTTGATATAAGATTTGTAGAAATCCATATTCGACAAATAATTTGACTCAAATTTAGTTTTGTATATTGCAAATAAAGAAACAAGAAAATTATTTGACGAATCTGCAATTAAAAGTAAATCTTTATGTAATTGGGCTTCAATCAGTAATCGTTTTGATGCTGAACTTTCTGAAGCAATACTATCTGCCTTAAAAACCATTTCACTTATTTGCTGGAAAGCAGTGTTCGCTTCTGAGTTTCCATAAGTCACATATTTGAATGGAGGGTATGATGAATTGCTTTTCAATTGAATATTTGAAAAACAATTTGCAATTAAAAACAGATGATTTTCGTCTTTGCCTCCAATAATTAAAGTCGCAGGAGTATCTCTTTTTTTTATAATATGTAATCGATACAAGTTTTCTTCTTTGGGTAAAAAATCAATATTGAATTTAAAGTAACCAAGACTGTCTATTACAGTCTTGGCTAAAATCATTTCATTTGACATTACATACATTTCAGCAAATGTTGGAATATGTGATAGATAGATAACTGAATCCCAAGTATTGTCAATAGATATATTTCCTGAAATATGAGAGCTCGATTTATTTTGCCCGTTACATGTAATAGGAATTATTATATATAGAAATATTGTTGTGAGAATATACCTAAAAAACATAACTATCATATTTTCAGCACTATTCAACAAATGAAGTTTGGATTCTTATATTTCCAGTTGCTTCTGATGGAATGATTTTAACCTTCCAGCTCCCAGCCTGGGGTTCATTCAACCTTTTTCGGATATTTCCGTTAACCATCTCTTTTTTCTCTGAATTTAATTGTGTTCCTACAGTAAAATTTCCCTGTTTTGTATCATTTGGGTCATATACCTCAATGGTAATCTTGCCGTAAGTTACCGAACTCATAATCATTAATTCAAATTTTTGTGTTTTCTGTTTAATACTAATAATAACCTCTTCTGGCTTTGAATCTTTTTCTAACCTTATAGTTCGTTGTAAATCTTCCATAGTCTCTGAACTTTTAGAAGAGGAAACCTTAACTTCTTGACTCTGTCCAAGGACTGTTAAGGAAAAGATTAATGCAATAATAACTAAATAAGCTGTTCGTGTTTTCATAATTTTATAATTTAAAAGTTTAACAATATTGATGACAAAACTATTGTGAAACTTCGTCAAATAGAAAAATCAGTAGAACGAAAAAGGTCTAACCAAGGTATGAAAAAAGGCTAAAATTCGATGTCATATGGTTAATTGTGTCTACTTGTCTTAAATGTGTGCTAACAACCATATAGCTTCTAGTGCCGCAATAACCTTGCCCATAACTCGTTTATATGTATGGGGAAATAGTGTCTAGCATCCTTATTTGGTCGGGTTTGTATGGTTTTCGTCAGCAATACAAAAGTAAACATACCTAATAATATTTGAATACCAAAGCTTTAGGCAGGCAAATTGTGCAGTGCAGACTTGGGGGATGCGGTTTGTATCTGCATTTTTCGCACCACTGTGATCGGTGGCTACCAATATTTCGGCTAAAGCCGTGGTGGTATATGTGCGCATTTGGTCAACGCCATAAATACAACGCTAGTCAATTGTCCATTTTGCGGTATTTCAGTCGTTTGGATTATGGCGGGTTCGCAATTCGTCCGACCCGACTAGCCGTAGCCTTCATGCTACGGACATGAAAACCGCCATCCAAGCACGGGCTTCAGCCCAAATTGGTCGCCAACGTTTCGGCTAAAGCCGTTCCCGTGATAATCATTCAATCGTCAACGCCATAAATGGCGTTGCTAGTCAATTCCCATTTTGCGGTATTTCAGTCGTTTGGATTATGGCGGGTTCGCAATTCTCCTGACCTGACTAGCCGTAGCCTTCATGCTACGGACATGAAAACCGCCAACCATGCATGGGCTTCAGCCCAAATTGGTCGTCAAGGTTTCGGCTAAAGCCGTTCCCGTGATAATCATTCAATCGTCAACGCCATAAATGGCGTTGCTAGTCAATTCCCATTTTGCGGTATTTCAGTCGTTTGGATTATGGCGGTTTAGCAACTCTCCCGACCTGACTAGCCGTAGCCTTCAGGCTACGGACAATGGACAACGGATAACGGATACGGGATACAGGGTATGGGGGTACGAGTTAAAGGCACGCGCATTATTAAAATTCATAGAAAATCCGTAAATTGATATTGTCTTAATCCTAAATACACAACCACCTAATTATGTCCTACATCAAGGTTTATGTCCATTTCGTATGGTCAACAAAAGAGAGATACCCATTCTTGAATGATTCCATTCGCAATCAGCTGTTTGCACATATTCGTGACAATGCCAAAAAGAAAAATATCTACATCGATTTCATTAATGGCTATACCGATCATGTTCACATACTTGTTTCACTAAACGATGATTTAAGCATTGGCAAAATAGCCCAGCTAATAAAGGGGGAGTCATCACATTGGATCAATCAGTTGCAATTGACTGCCGGTAAATTTGAATGGCAGGATGAATATCTGGCTATTGGCGTTGGCGATGATAAGTTGGACATCGTACGAAATTACATCGCGAAACAACCCGAACATCATAAAAAAGTTTCGTGTGCCGATGAATACAATAAATTCATTGAGCGTTATGGTTTTGATATTGTCAGGTCAAATACAGAAAGCCCATAGCCCTCTGCTAAAAATACCTGGCCGCGTACCTTTTGGCTCGCTTGGTATTGTGGAACTCATAATTGATGGTGAATTCGTGGGTTCCTGAGTTGATCATATTTTCGTGGAAGGTTGTCAGGTCCCCCGCTCCCGCGCGATTGCATCGCGTGGTTGAATGAAAGTTAATTCTTACTTTTAAATTCACAGCAGCACTGCCGATTATGCCGGAGAGAAAGGAATGTTGGACAATATCATTGTTATCAGGTAGAGTGGAATACCACGCGATGCAATCGCGCGGTAGCGAGGGAGGGCCCAATGGATTTGGAAAAAACCCAGGACTTTTACTTTTCGATAGTAAGATAATTGGAGATGATTTTTGTGATAAGGACATTATGAAACCTGTCAATAGTATAAATAATATACCAGACAGTTGTCCGGTTCCGGCGATAGGTTAAAACCTTATCTCCATACAACTTATGGGTGGAATAAATAGTTCGGAAATGATAAGTTTTGTTTGCCAGCGAAAAACATTTGGCCTCAATATCATCAACATATTGCAGGGCATGTTCAAGCTCCAGCGGACCTTTTTCCCAGGTTATCAAAGCCGTAAAAATGTTTTTTAAGTCATCGATGGCTTGGTGAGAGATATAGACAGCGGCCATATTTTATCTATGTGCTGTTATTTGGTTTGAGGATCGTTTTTGTACAAGGATTTGACATGATTTCTGACCTCGTCAAAACCATCTTTAACTGGAACATATCCTTCAGGGACAGGTTCTGAAATCTGGTCAGGTTCAACAAACCGAACGACACCGGGATGGCGGCGAAGTTCAGTAATTAATTTCTGGCCAGCCGCCGTATTTGCTTCAATTTGAACGGTAACAGTCATATTGTTAATGAATTATTTTGAATAAGCATTACAAATATACAACCATTTTATTTATTGTGTAGGGTGCTTGTAATTGCCAAATAAAACCAGACGAGTAATAAAAAATTTGCCAACATAAAATGAAGGTTTATACAACACGGTTTTGAGATCAAAAGAATACAGACACTCTCCTATTAAAAGCTTCCAAACGGTTACTTAGCGCCCCGGAATTGATTCCTAATGCTTCCGACCATAATTTAACACTCCAGGGCAGTTACTTAAGGCTTCCAAACCATTATGTAACGCTCCGGAACTGTTACCAAGCGTTTCCAAACCTTTACTTAACACTCCGGAACTGTTACCAAGCGTTTCCAAACCATTAGGTAACTCTCCGGAATTAAATTATCTGTTTAAAAATACCTGGCCGTGTACCTCTTAGCGCGCCTGGTGTTGCGGAACTCATAGTTAATCGTGAATTCGTGGGTCCCGGAATTGATCATGTTCTCGTGAAAGGTTGTCAGGTCAAAGGAGTAGCCAAATCTCAACTGGGCATTGACATTGAACTGAAATGATAGGGCATAGGAGTTTTTCAGTCTGTAGGTGGCGCCGAACCAGACCCTTTCATAGAGCAGAATATTTGCGGCGAGGTCGAGGTAGGATGGCGTTTGTTCGCTCCACCTGAAAAGCGCCGTGGGTTTTAATTTCACATTGTCGGCTACAGTAAAAACATAGCCTCCCATGGCATAAGCATGCAATACCTCGCGGTACACCTTTTTGTCAGAATCATCCACAATGTTGTTTTTGAACAATTTTGGCATGGACATACCCAGGAAAAAAATGTCGCTGTGCCAAAGAACGCCGAATCCAACATTGGGCAACATCTTAAAATCCACATTTTGGGCAAAAGAGGGATCCAGTGGGTCATTCAGTTCCAAATCGGTGAACCGGGCATGGTAGGTATTGAAACCCGCTTTGATTCCCAAGGCGAGAAATTCGCGGGGTCTCAAAATGATCCGGTATGCATAATCCGCATAGAGACCGTTTTGGAGAATTGGGCCCCATTTATCATTAACAATGGATAACCCAAGCCCGACATTGAATGATTTCATCGGGAAGTGCATGGTAAAAGTGTTGGAGTTTGGGGCTCCTTCCCATCCTACCCATTGGGCCCGCGACAAGGCGCTGAGGGTTAGAACACCAGAGATCCCTGCATAGGCAGGCTGGATGGATAATAAATTGGTGAGGTATTGGGTATAAATTGGATCCTGCTGTGATTTCACAGTTTGCGGAAAGGCAGAAAGCAATACTATTACCACGGCCACAAGCACAATCGACTTGCGTAAATGAGCTCTTTTCATATTCAAAAGGTTAAGGGAATCCTTTTAATAATAAAATGGAAGGATAAATATAGGTATTTCCTTTGAGAATTAAACATGAAACTTTTATGGTTTGGAAATACTGTTATCTTCGTAAAAATTTTAGATCAAATAAGATGTTTTCAGGAATAATTGAAGGAATGGGTACCCTGGTATCTGTTGTAAAAGATCAGGAGAATGTTCATTTTACGCTAAGTTGTGATTTTACAAATGAACTTAAGATCGACCAAAGTTTATCGCACAATGGGGTATGTCTGACAGTTGTAAGAAAAGAGGGTAGCACTTATACCGTGACGGCCATCAAAGAGACTTTACTCAAAACAAATCTTGGTGTTTTGAAGGTTGGCGACAAGGTTAACCTGGAGAGAAGCATGAAAATGGATGGCCGGTTAGATGGCCATATCGTTCAGGGACATGTCGATCAAACGGCGATCTGCAGGGAGGTTGTCGAAGCAGATGGAAGCTGGTATTATACTTTTTCCTACGACTTTGATCCTGAAATGGCCAAAAAGGGCTACATGACAGTTGAAAAAGGATCCATTACAGTCAACGGAGTGAGTCTTACAGTTGTCAATTCGCAGAAAGACTCATTCCAGGTTGCCATCATACCATATACTTTTGAACACACCAATTTTCACGCCATCCAAAAGGGAAGCGTGATCAATCTTGAATTCGATATCATTGGAAAATACCTTAGCAGACTGGCTGAGTTTAGCCGGTAGTTAGAATTGGAAAGAAAAGCGAATGTGAAAATTGGAAAATGTGAAAATGATTCCGGTCCCTGAGCGAAGTCGAAGGGTAGATTGGGTGACTATGACTGGGAGAGTGTCACTCTTATAAATACAAGTAGTGGGGTTAAAGTATTTATATTCAGCGTGGAGTCCTGGCAAGGACGACCAATTTTGTAACCCGGGGTGTAGCGAAGCGTAACCCCGGGTAAGCGAATGCCAGAAGATCACCGTCCGCGGTAGCATCTGAAAAAATGTGATAAGATTGTTTCGGACGGAATGAAATAATGATGATTAATGAACCTTGTCGTGAGGGCATGGCAACAATAATATTTGTCGATTTTTTTAAGCAATTACCTAATTACTACATGAATGAAAAAAACTATTCAGCGGAGTCTGTCCTTCTCCGTTATACTGCTCTTTGTTACCGGAATCGCCAATGGTAAAGAAACTGTGGAAGCCAAAGCTGCCAGGATTATTAAGGGATGGTTTTGATGTTGGGAAAAGACAAGATCAGGCAACCTCCGGCACCAAAGTTGATTTTCCCCGGATGAAGGAGGGTGGATTGGATGCCCAATTTTTTGCTGTATTCGTGGCACAAGGTCCAAGAACACCTGAAGGGAATGCCATTGTGCAAAAAAAAGCTTTGGATATCCTTGCCGCGATTCGTAAAAGCGTTGGCGCCAATCCCGATCAGGCGGAGATTGCTCTGACTCCCGATGATGCATACAAGTTAAAGGAATTGGACAAGAGAGCCATCTTCATCGGACTCGAAAACGGTTATGCCCTTGGCGATGATGTTACGCTGATAAAAAAATATTATGATATGGGCATCAGGTACATTACCTTGTGTCACACATCCAACAATGATATTTGCGATTCTTCAACCGACAAGAAAAAAGGGACAGAATACCATGGTCTCTCTCCTTTCGGGAAGGAAGTTGTGGCTGAAATGAACAAAACCGGAATGATCATAGATGTTTCCCACAGTTCGGATGAAACTTTTATGGATGTCATCCGATTAAGTAAAGCGCCTGTCATAGCAAGCCATTCCTGTTCCCGCGCCGTATGCGATCATCCAAGAAATCTCACGGACGATGATCTTCGGTCGCTTGCAAAAAATGGGGGAGTCATCCAGATGTGTTTCCTTTCGGACTATGTCAAAAAGCCGGATCCAAATCCGAAAAGAGATTCAGTGATGGCCATTGTAAGCAAAAAGTACAACGATTTTCAAGGCCTGAGTAATGAACAATCCAAAGAGGCATACAGGGAATACCGCGAAGCCGGCAGGAAATTCCCAAACAAACTGGCTACTGTTCAGGATATGGTCAATCACATCGATCATATCGTGAAAGTCATTGGTGTTGATTATGTTGGTATTGGAACAGACTTTGACGGAGGAGGTGATCTGTCGGGTTGCAGGGATGTGAGTATGATGGGAAACGTAACCCTGGAACTGGTAAAAAGGGGATATTCCGAAAATGAAATCAGGAAAATATGGGGCGGCAATTTTATGCGTGTCTTCCAAGCGGTTCAGAAATCGGCCACACTTTAAAAATTATGTGTCAACCATGAGCCAGTATCCAGTTTCGGGATCGGCCTCCATCAATTTGCCCAACCCTTGAATGGCTTCTGTGCGGGTTTGGTAGCTTTCAACAGAAACCCTGAAGAAACTTTTACCCAACGCGGAAACCTCCGCGTGATAACCTTGCCTGGTCAACTTTTCTGCAAGTTTGTCTGCATTTTCCCTTATTTTGAAACAACCGCCTACCACATGAAATTTACCTCCGGTTGAATTAAGTGCCACACTATTCTGGGATGCAACAGCTTTGGATTCAGGAACTACCGATTCGACAGGTACCTGATTTACCGATGTTTTGGGCTCAGATGAAGCGGTCACCTCTTTGCCAACAGTTGCTGTTGAATTTGGCTCAGCCTTGGGTTCAGATGTTGCTGACAAAGGTTCTGATTTGACACCCTGAAGCGCAACAGGCGTATCAGACAAGGCAAGAGAGGCAGTGTTGGTACTCTTTAGTTTGGCAGAATCCCCTTTGTTGAAAATCGTATTCAATGGTACAAAATAGAGCAATGCCAGTAACGGCAATCCTACCAATGCATACTTCACAATTGGGTGCATGCGTTTTTGAGGTTCAGGATCTTTGTCCCTGAATACAGGCTTGGGATTCAGGATGTTTTTGTTGACGAGCTGTGGAAAGTGAAAGGTGTCGAGGCCAAATACGTCTGCCCTGAAATTAACATTTGGCAATGCGTCAAACAGAATGTTCTCATTCTTATCAAAATAGATGGAACCAACCTGAGCAAATTCGACCCGTTCACCATTTTCCAGTCGGGACTGACATTCTGAAACAAATTCTGAGACTATTTTTCTGGCTTCGAGGTATCCAACTCCCTCTTTCTCCGCGACATAATTTACGACCAGGCCATCATTTTTTTTCAGCTTGCTACTAAAAATAACCTCTTTGGAAGGAGGAGAAAATTGATCGCCCCGATCATCGTACCCGGAAGTCTGATAGTTGGAAATAAACCCTCCGAGATCAGGGATGATCACGCAATCGTTGGTTTTCAACAACTCTGAAAGATAAGCAGAAAGGTTCATCTGTTGTAAATTAGTTTTACTCCGCATGTGCGGGAACGAATACTCCAAAGCTTTGGAATTACTTTTATTACTGAATAATTGAACCCCAAATATAGGAATAAATCTTAGATTTTGTACTTTTGGCGACCGTCGTTATCTAATTACAGCATCCAATTAAATATTTCAGATGAAGGGAAAGATTTTGGTTACAGGAGGAACAGGATACATTGGTTCACATACCGTGGTTGAGTTGCAAAATGTGGGTTTCGATGTAGTTATTGTGGATGATTTAAGCAATTCCACAGAGGCAGTGGTCGATAAAATTGAAAGGATTACAGGGATTCGTCCGGAATTCCATCGGCTCAATATGCAAAATCTTGAACTCCTGGAGAAACTCTTCCAAGAGTCAAAAGGAATTGATGCTGTGATCCATTTTGCAGCATTCAAGGCAGTTGGAGAATCAGTTCAAAAACCGTTGGACTACTACCGTAACAATTTGGTCTCCCTGATCAACCTCTTTGAGTGCATGGAACATTCGGGAGTCAACAATCTTGTTTTTTCCTCCTCCTGTACTGTTTATGGGCAGCCTGAGCATCTTCCGGTTACGGAACAAACCCCTCGTCAAACGGCAGAGTCCCCTTATGGGAATACAAAAATTGTGTGTGAAGATATCATCAAGGATTACACGCACGCGAATTCAAAAATGCAAGCGATAGCACTTCGATATTTCAATCCGATAGGTGCCCATCCATCCGCAATGATTGGAGAACTTCCCAATGGCGTTCCCAACAATTTGGTTCCTTTCGTGACCCAAACGGCAGCAGGGATCCGTCCACAGCTTTCTGTTTTCGGCAACGACTACAATACCCCTGATGGAAGTTGTATCCGTGATTATATCAATGTGGTTGATTTGGCAAAAGCACATGTGATTTCGATCGAGCGGTTGCTCAACCACAAAAATGAGTCGGGATTCGAATTTTACAATGTGGGAACCGGGAATGGCGTTTCTGTTCTCGGCCTTTTGAATGCATTTGAGAAAGCGACAGGACAAAAGGTCAATTATAAAATTGTTGGCAGAAGGGCCGGGGATATTGAGCAGATCTATGCGGATACCACCAAGGCGAACACGGTTTTGGGATGGAAATCCATGGCGACGCTGGAAGAGACTCTATTATCGGCATGGAACTGGGAGCAACGGATTCGGAAGAATGGATGAATGGATTGTTGGATTATTGATTGAGTGTAGATTGACTGATTTGTAAATAACATTAAGACCAAGGACCCTGATAAATATTATTTCAAAATCCTTACTTAAACTTGAGATACAACCAAGATTAAAAACTTAAAAACGGACAACGATGAAAAAGTATATTTTGGTGACCGGGGGAGCAGGATTTATTGGTTCCCATGTTGTTAGAAGGTTTGTAAAAAACTATCCGGATTACCAAATTATCAACCTGGATGTGCTTACCTATGCCGGTAATCTCGAAAACCTGAAGGACATCGATACATTGCCCAACTATACTTTTGTGAAAGGGGACATCACCGACAGTGAACTGGTGAACAAACTTTTTGAGACCTACCCGATCGAGGGGGTCGTACATCTGGCGGCAGAGTCGCATGTTGACCGCTCGATCACCGATCCGGCATCATTTATCCGCACCAACATCTTCGGGACTTTTAACCTGATTCATGCGGCCAAGGAACACTGGAAGGGGGCTATGGAAGGGAAACGTTTTTACCACATCTCGACCGATGAAGTTTATGGTTCGCTCGGGGAAACCGGCCTTTTTACAGAAACGACTTCGTACGATCCGCAGAGTCCGTATTCTGCCTCGAAGGCAAGTTCCGATCACCTGGTCAGGGCTTATCACAATACTTTTCACCTGCCGGTTGTGATTTCCAACTGTTCGAACAATTATGGACCCAATCAGTTCCCGGAGAAATTGATTCCTCTGTGTATCCACAACCTCCAACACAACAAACCTATTCCTGTATATGGGAAAGGGGCGAATATCAGGGATTGGCTTTATGTAGAAGATCACGCCTCGGCCATTGATACGATTTTTCACCATGGAGTCGATGGGGAAACGTATAACATCGGCGGCATCAATGAATGGACCAACATTGATTTGATCAGGACTTTATGCGATGTCGTTGATCAACAGTTGGGAAGGGCAGAAGGCACCTCCCAACAATTGATCACCTTCGTAAAAGACCGTGCAGGCCACGATATGAGGTATGCCATCGATTCATCCAAGATTCAAAGGGAGCTGGGATGGAAACCCTCCCTGCAGTTTGAGGAAGGCCTTGACAAGACTGTCGCCTGGTACCTGAAAAATACGGAGTGGCTTGAGAATGTATCTTCCGGAGCCTATGAAAAATACTACGAAAAGCAATATCACCAAAGGTAACGCTATATTTTGGTAGCGGTTACTGCAACCAGACCATCCGGAGTATCAGCCATGGTGAACAATCCCCATCAGCCGCTCGACCGCATCATGAATTTGAGAAGGATCTTCGAAACCAATGGTCATGTCATGCACATTCTTGCTTTGAACGACATACTTCAGCGATGCTGTTCTCTCCTCCTCTTTGAGCAGTCCGCCGCAACCAAAAATTTTCATTCCGAGCACCCCTTTCCCTTTTGAACCAGCAATTTCCAAGAGCGACATGATCTTTTCGGGAGTGCCATCCATCTTGATCTGTTTATTGTTGATTCGGGCCAGAACGACATCGGGCCAGTCGTGGTTGACACCACTCTCCAATGCCCCAAAATCGTGTGCCGAGAAGCCAATCTTTTTAATCAGCCCTTTCGATTTTGCCTCACTCAATCCATCCATGAAACGCTTTTTGTCTTCAGTCCAATTGGCTTTGGTCATGCAGTGCAGCAAGACGATATCCAGGTAATCTGTCTGCAACTCCTGGCGGATGCGATCGATCATCTTATCCACAGGCTGCAGCGGATGCCAGTCAAGATTGTCTGTCCAGATTTTGGTCATGAGGGTAATTTCATCCCTTGGCAAAAATTTAAGTGCCTCTTTGGCATACGGATGTGAGCCATAGGTATCGGCTGTATCCAGAAAACGGATTCCCCTGTCAAATCCGGCCTGAACGACCTGTTTGAATTTTTCCAGCCCTATGCGAGTTTGGTTGGAGGCATGGTTCCAGCCGTTGGTGCCCATTCCCATGGCCAATCTGGTCACCTTAAGTCCGGTTTTACCCAGATCGACCATATCCACTTTTGCAGGGGAATTTGGAATGGCACCCAAAGCCGATAAGGCCCCTGTGGTTACCATTGCTCCGGCAATACCTGTCCGGATGAAATGACGACGCGTAAATTCAGCCATTTTCAGTTGTTTAGAGACTGTTTAAAAAGATTACACAGAGAATAATTGTCTATTAATCGAAAATATAGGGTTTATAGAAATTTCTGAAATTAGTTGATTTCATGAGAGAAACCCCGGAGTTACACAGAGTCGGAAAATCGCTTGCGATTTTTCTCTCAGTGGAACTCGTAGTTTCCTCAAACGTATTTTAACTAAAGCGAGAATTTCAAAGCCATTTTTAGTTTAAATATGGGGTAATAAATTCTCTGTGTAAGAAATTTAAACAGCTTGTTAGTCCACCGAAAATTAGCAAAAATTCATTTCAATCCAACGTGGGTGTAGTCCACTGTAGTATCAGCATATATTTCGGCTATGTGATCGAGGATTTGGAGGACATCCGTTATTTCGTCTGCCCTGAGCAGTTGGATGCGAAGCTCTTTGAAATCTTTCAAATTTGGAAAATATCGGGCAAAGTGGCGTCGCATTTCAAGAACCGCCCTTCGGGGATCATCTTTCCATGTCAATGACTGGTTGAGTTGTTCTTTGACATTTTCAACGACAAAAGGTACAGTTGGGGGAGGCAATATTTCACCGGTGTTTAGGAAGTGTCGCACTTCACGGAAGATCCAGGGGCGTCCGATCGAGCCCCTGCCAATCATCAACCCATCCACACCCGACTGGTCGAGCAATGTTTTGGCCTTCTCCGGTCCGGAAATATCCCCATTCCCGATGATTGGAATCTTCATTCGAGGGTTGTTCTTGACCTCAGCGATCAAATGCCAGTCAGCCTCACCTGAATATAACTGACTTCTGGTGCGACCATGGATGGCCAATGCCTGTATGCCTACATCCTGCAACATTTCCGCAACCTCCACGATAGGTTGGTCGTCGTGGTCCCATCCGAGTCGCGTTTTGGCCGTAACCGGAAGCTGAACCGCCTTCACCACCTCTTCGGCCATTTTTATCATCTTTGGAAGGTCGCGCAACAATCCGGCCCCCGCGCCTTTGCCGGCGATTTTTTTCATTGGACAACCAAAATTAAGGTCAATGAAATCAGGTTGGGCAAGTTCCGCTACTTTGGCGGCCTGAACCATGGATTCGATGTTGGACCCATAAAGCTGGATGGCAAGAGGCCTGTCGAATTCGAAAATCGTCATCTTCCTTTTTGTCCTGGCAACATCCCGTATCAAGGCTTCCGAGGCAACAAATTCGGTATACATCACATCAGCCCCATATTTTTTGCACAGGAAGCGGAACGATTTATAGGTCACATCCTCCATGGGAGCCAGAAATAAAGGGAGATTACCAAGGTCAAGATTGCCGATCTTCATGGGGGAAAGTTGAAAGTTGAAAGTTGAGAACTGAAAGTTGAAAGTGGGGGAAGTGAATTAGCTAAAGAATTATTTTACAGGCAATTAATATATCTATTTATTAAAATTTGCAGATCACTCCTTCGCCAAAGGGAGTAATAAATTGAATGCAAAGATAACCATTCAATTTGAAAGCATTCTTGGATGAACGGATGGAATAAATACCTTTGCATACAAACGATCAATTCCTTTCTATGAAGTTTCTTCGCGATTCGACCCCCTTTACGCAGGTTCTTTTCACCCTGATCATGATCCTGATGGGGGGAATTGTTGTTTCGGTCGTTGGTTTTCTGGTTTGCCGGATAGGTTTGGGTATCAGTTTTGATGACCTATCGGGAAAGCTTGCCAATTTCAGTGATCCGGCCAATGTAAGCTTGTTAAAATTTTTCCAGATACTGCAATCATTGGGGATGTTTATTCTCCCGCCTGTGTTAATTGCTTATTCGCTCGACGATAAACCTTTTCGGTTTCTAAAATTGACGGCTAAGCCTTCCTGGATGATGCTGGGGGTTGTTTGTGGGGTTGTCCTGGTAAGCGGACCCGTCATTGAATGGGTATCTCTTCTCAACCAGCAGCTTGTATTGCCTTCGTGGTTGAGTTCGCTCGAAAACTGGATGAGAAGCTCGGAAGATCAGGCGAATGAGATTACAAAGGCGTTTCTAACCACCCAAAATATTGGAGGATTGTTGGGCAATCTTGTGATTGTAGCCACATTGCCGGCCATCGGTGAGGAGCTGCTATTCAGGGGAGTGTTGCAAAAATTGATTCAAAAAATGACCGGTAGCAGTCATGGGGCAATCTGGATTACGGCCATTCTTTTCAGCGCGCTTCACTTGCAGTTTTTTGGATTTTTGCCCCGCATGTTGCTTGGAGCCTTGTTCGGCTACCTGCTTGAATGGACCGGAACGCTCTGGTTGCCGATGATTGCCCATTTTATCAACAATGCCGCAGGTGTAATCATCTTCTTTGTGACTGGCGAAGGTTTGGAGCCCGATAAAGCAGAGACGTCCTTGTTCAACAATAGCACTTTCTACTATGCTATTGTGAGCAGTGTATTGGTTTGGATGCTGTTGAGGTATATTTATACGAGGAGGGAAGAAAATAAAATAGCGTCTAATCCGCCAGGATTAGACGCTTTGTAGCCTCACCGCGACTCGAACGCGAATTTAAAGTTTAGGAAACTTCCGTTCTATCCCTTGAACTATGAGGCCCTTTTTGCCGGAATAACCCGCTTCACAGTGGGTTATTCCGGCTTATTTGTAAGAAATTTTATTAAATCTCTTTGCTCCGAAAGCTAACCGGCACATTTTTCAGCCGATAGGCAGCCTCTTCCAACAATTCATTGGATTTGGCGAAACAGACACGAATCAGTTGCATCTTGGTTTTCTCGTGCTGAAAGGCTGAGAAGGGGATGGTAGCGACCTTGTACTCTTTGGCCAATTTCATTACAAACTCCGTATCGGGTTCATCCGACACTTTGCTGTAATCCAGAAGCTGATAGATCGTCGATTTCGTCGGTGTCAAAATAAACTTACTTCCCGACATCAATTCGATGAAGTAATCCCTTTTGCTTTGATAAAAAGCGTTGATCTCTTTGAAATTCTGACCCTGTTTCAAAAATTCTGCAAGCGCATACTGGACAGGCGTATTAACGCTAAACCCTTGGTATTGCTGAGTTTTACGATATTCAGTCATTAATTTTTCAGGACCGGCAATGTACCCGATTCCCCAGCCGTTGATGTTAAACATGGCCCCGAAAGAGGAGACCACCAAACTTTTGGCAGCTAATTCCGGAACCGAAGCAACACTGTTGAAGCGGTGCCCATCATATACGATGTTGCCAAATGTTTCGTTGCTGAGAATTACCAAACGGGTTCCGTTGGTCATGCGTTTGAGCTGATCAAAATCCTCCAGACTGAAAATCTGACCCATCGGATTCTGAGGATTGTTGATAACGATCATTTTTGTTTTGGTCGTCACTGTCTTTTTAACTTCATCCCAGTCGATCCGGTATTCCGGATGTTTCAAGTTGATGTAAATTGGACGTCCTCCGGTCATTTCAATTAGCTGAGCATAAGATTCCTGAACGGGCTCAAAAAGGATTACTTCATCGCCCTCCTTCACGAAGGTGGTGATGGCGGTAGACATTGCCTGCTGTGGGCCGGCAGTGATGGTTAGGTCGGTTTCGGCTTGTAATTCTGTATTATTCTGCTTGTTGAATAAAGCAACAATTTGCTCTCTCAGTGACCCGACCCCTTCACTTGGAGAAAAGTCGTTGTTCCCCGCACGCATGTATTTGTCAACCAGGTTGATCAAATCATCCGGACAAGGAAGACCCGACATCGGATCCACAAGGTTGGTCGCCTTGTACTCCTCTGCAATCTCCATCATTGAAACGAAGGCGTTCCTCTTCGTAGTTGGAAGTTTTGTTATGGTCATACTGAATTAATATCTTACAAAAGTACTGAAAAAATTGTGATTGGCAATTCACCGGCTAAAAATAGAAAGATTACAATTTAATTAAACAACGATTGAGTGAATGGTAATTGCAAGTCTTTGGCAAAATGCAAGATCAACAAATCAGTTGAATGACAGACAGATACGAAATTTTCATGTTCTATTTAGGTGCTTGAATTTTCAAAAGAATTGAGTTGTTTATGTAAAAAGTTCACGAAGAACATCCAACGACTTGATCTGAAGTCGAATTCCCAGGTGTAAGGAGAAATAGTCAATCATTTTGACCAATAATTGATTGCGAAGCGCGGAGGTTAACGTAATATTGCCAATCCCTTCGTAAGAACAGGATATGAATTCAGCGAATATACGGCTCTCCTGTGGTTCCAAAAAATAGATGTGGGGTGGTCGGTTTGCTACAAAAAGTCCGGATGCCATATCAAAAAACGGCAATTCTTCAGAGAAATTGTCGTTAGGGGCAAAACCCATGTAACTGGTGAGTTGGATGAGAAATGCAAAATGGAAATTTGCCACACCATGCTGAATGAGATCGAAAATTTGGAAGGAGTGACTTAGGAACTGGTAGAGCTCCGGACGGGCTTCTTCCTCTTTTAATACCTTATACAACAATTCTGCCAGGAAGATTGCCTGAGACGCTTTGACGATATCGTAAGGAACTGTCTGATATGGGTGGTTTGTGCGAATTTCCCTGGCCCGCTGAAGCTCCCTGCCTTGCCGGTGGTCGATCTCCATCTCCAACAGGAAAAGCGGCTGTAAAAGATTGGCTTTGCTGGATGATTTTTTTGCGTGAATGCCTTGAAGGATAAATGAACACCTACCAAAGGCTTCGGTATAAACCGTAACGATTCTTCCGGAGTCGCCATATTTCAGGCCATGTAAAACGATGCCTTCAGTCTTGTGGAACATTGAGCTGGAAATTACAGATTACAAATTACAGATTACAAATGGGACACAGAGTTGCACAGAGGAACCACAGAGTCACACAGAGGAATTACAACTTATCAAGATACTTTATGAGCGTTTTATTGTGTTAAATGATTTTTTTTCCTTTGAAACTCTGTGGTTCCTCTGTGCAACTCTGTGTAATATTTTAAGAACTAGTGAATCGCCAGTAATTTAATAATTTTTGTGGTTTTTTGTTGCGGGGAGCTGCAGAAGATCAGGTAGACGCCGGTAGAGACGCGATTCCCATTGGCATTTTTCGCATTCCAGGTGGCCCTGCCACCGAGAGAGGTGGTGTTGAAGACCAGGTTTCCAGCAACATCTGTTACCCTGACCTCTGTGCCTTCCGTCAGTCCATCGATGGTAACCACCCCAGCAAAGGTTTCACGCAGTGGATTGGGCCAAACATAGGCTTTCTCAAGGTCATTGGTTCCGGCCGTTGCATCTCCTTTCCAGGAGAAAAGCCCCCGTTCGGTGGCAAAGAAAATTTCCCCACTTCCTTGTACAACGGCGATATCCCTGATCTTTCCCGGAGGAAGCGGTGAGTTCTGGCTGTCGAAATGGCGAAGCAGGTGAGTGCCTTGTTCGGAGAAAAGAAAAACACCGGAGTTGGCTGTCCCAACCCATTTCCGGTTACCGCCATCAACGGCGATGGAGGTGATCTTCTCTTTTACGAGAATCGGTTTGAAGAGCCCCTCCCCATCATCGAGGGAAGGTTGAGCGCCGTAAAATTCTCCCGGGTCAAATATTCTGTCAGGATTGGAATAGACAACTACTCCTGTGCCTGTTCCCACCCAAAGTTCCAGGTTGTGATCCTCAATGATGGCTGATATTTCACCGAATGCCGTGATCAGGGAGGTTGTTCCGTTGCTGAAACGGCTTTGTACAGCCACTTTCCGGTACTGATCGTCCGTTATATTTTCGATAGACCCCTTTAATTTGAAAGCAAAAAGCCCCTCTTGTGGAAGCACTACCCAATGAACACCGGTTTTGGAAATAATCTGATTAGCGGTGGTCGAATTATTCAGTCCGGGATAGGGTAGGGAGCTAAAATTTCCGCTTTGAGACAGACTTCCAAGAGGTGCCTTCCCGGTAGGATTTGTGTAGAAAATATTGTTTTGGCTGTCTGTGGCCAGGCTGTTTACAACACAAGAGCCATTTAAAGCTCCCAACGAGGAATTTTGCTCTTCGTAGTGTGTTGCGACCCTGTTCTTCTGAAAATAGAGCAAGCCGGAACCCGATGTAGAAGCACAATATTCGTCAGATTTACCGTTTACAGCAACAAATGAGTTGATTGGGGCAATAGATTTGAGCCCGGGATCATCGGCAGAGCCAAAATTTTGCCAAATGGCTGCCTGATAGATGGAATAGGATGCTTCAGGAATTCCTTCGGCGCTGTACGATGAGGTAGCGGCAAAAATTTCTTCACCCATCGACTTCAGGGCTGTTATCTGATCACTTTCGGGGGCGTTGGGTTTCAGGTGAATGAATGCGGAGGAGGTTGATTGGCCGGTTAACCCGAAGCGATAATCGCCAATCCACAACTGCCCATTGCTATCTGTAAGTGCATCCATGGGATCAATTCCCTCGGGAGTTCCACCCGGGTGGTAACTGTTGATGATTTTGTTTCCGGATTTGCCGGTAAGCATAACTTCACCCTTGACCAGGATGATCAGGCCATTTGCCGCAGATTTAATACCTTGAACCTGTTTGATTTCAGGATAATAACGGAGCCATTTGTTCCCATCCCAGGCAAGTAATTGGTCGTTGCTTCGGTCATGGGCAAAAAGCAATCCATCCGAAATAGCTATGGAAGAAAAATCTGCTCCCGGCATGGGCAAGCCGGATAGCAGTTGCCAGCTCCGGTAATCCTGGAGATTGCTGTTTTGCTGTGGGGCGGTAAAGATGCCTTGATTGGTGGCAACGTACCAGCTATTCCCTAAATTGGTCAGGTCATTGACCTTTTTCAGGTCATTTTGCGGACCCAGGTACCAGGTCTCGGCAGCCTCCATTTTTATCAAGTCTACTTTGAGGATGCCGAATGCACAACAGAGCCAGGCATAATTTCCCTGGCAAATAATCCGGTGAATGGTTTTGCTTTGGAGTCCGGCCTTCCTGGTAAGATCCGGAAAATTGAAAATTCCATCTTTTCTTAAAAAATCAACATTTCCGTTTTCGTATCCAATCACAAGGATATTGGGAACAGAGGCAAAAGAAATGGCTGAAATTCCATAGTCAGAGAGACCGTTTGCCTTCGTGAAAGTAGTGATTTGGCGCCCGGCTTTGTCCGTGAAAAGCAGGCCGTTGGCAGTGGCCGCCACGATAGATTCACGCGTTTCAGCAACTTGAATGATGGGGATAAATGAAACATGCGCCCTCCACTCCCCGATGCGGCCCTGACCGAAAATGAAGTTCGGTAGCATGATCAGGAGTAGGAGTAGGTTTCGCATTATTTGTCGGGCAGATGAGGATACTCTTCATGCAGAAACCTGACCAGCTTTTGAACTGCCCGTCCGCGGTGGCTCATGCTATTTTTCAAGGCGGAATCCATTTCTGCAAACGATTGGTCATATCCCTCCGGCTGGAAAACCGGATCGTAACCGAATCCGGCAACACCCCTTCTTTCGTGAAGGATTTTCCCATTTACAATGCCTTCGAACAAATATTCCTTTCCTTTGATAATCAGGGAAATTACACAACGAAAACGTGCAGAGCGATCGCTCTTCCCTTCCAATTCAGAGAGCAACTTGGAGACATTGTCGTCCGAATTTCGACCTTCACCGGCATATCTGGCCGACCGAACACCAGGCTCGTGGTTGAGCGCCGGCACCTCCAGACCGGTATCATCCGAAAAACAGTCCATGGCAAATCGGTCCCAGATGTAGTACGATTTTTGTGAGGCATTGTCCTCCAGGGTATTGCCTGTTTCCGGAATGTCATCAGTGCAGGAGATGTCGCTGAGGCCCAGAAGCCTGAATTCCCCTTTCAGTATCTCCCCCAGTTCTCTCAGCTTGTGTGCATTGTTGGTGGCAAAAACCAGTCGGTGCATGTTGAAATTTATAATAGTAATTTGGCGATCTGCCTGGTATTGTCTGTAATTCCGTAGGTATAAATGTGCAAACAAGGCACCTTATTGGCTATCAAATCTTTTGCTTGAAAGACTGACCATTCTGTCCCGACTTGTCTTGCTTCATCATTGGTTTTGCACTTTCGAACCTCTGAGGCTAGCTCTTCGGGGATATCGATGCTGAAGATTTTTGGCAACATGGTAATCTGGTTCATCAGGGCAAGGGGTTTGATGCCTGGAATGATCGGAACGGTAATGCCCGCAGCCCGGCAGCGGGCCACAAAATCGTAATATTTTTTGTTGTCGAAAAACATTTGGGTGACTATGTATTCAGCCCCGGCATTCACCTTCTGTTTCAGGTAGAAGAGATCTGTTTCGGGGTTGGAAGCCTCGGCATGTTTTTCAGGATATCCGGCTACACCAATGCAAAAATCGAGGGCGCTCTTGTTTTTCAGTTCAGGATCAAGATATTTCCCTTCACGCAGATGGACAATTTGCTCCACCAGTTCATTGGCATGGGAGTTGCCACTTTTTTCGGGAATGAATTGATTTTCAGACTTTAATCCATCTCCTCGGAGCGCCAGGATATTTTTGATTCCCAGGAAATTAAGGTCAATCAACATATTTTCCGTCTCCTCCCTCGTAAATCCTCCGCAAACTACATGGGGAACAACCGGAATCCCGTATTTATGCTGAATGGAGGCTGCAATGGCAACCGTACCCGGACGTTTGCGGACAATTTTCTTCTCAAGCAGTCCATTCTCCAGTTGCCGGTACTCAATTTCGTCACGGTGGGTGGTCAGGTTGATGTAACGTGGATTAAATTCGATCAGTTCATCGATGGTTTCATAGAGCCTGGATGCGTTTTGACCTTTTAGCGGAGGCAGCAATTCGAAGGAGAAGATCGTTTTATGATTGTGTTGAAATAGGTCAATTACTTTCATTTGTTTATATTTTGTTTTTTAATGGCCAAATGGAATCGGAGATCAGCGAAGCTAATATCCACAAAATCATTTTCGGTTGGTGAGTATATTTACTCATGGCTATTTCATGGGCAATAAAATGAATTTTGAGAATACCGGTGATTTTGCAAATATAATTGTTTAGAAGCGATCTAAAACAACATTTGATTCGGGATTTTACAATTAGAAGGTTACACAGAGCTACACAGAGAAGCACAGAGTTACACAGAGAAAATGTTTGAAGGGTTTAAATGTTTGAAAAGTTATTAGACCTTGAGCATGTTGAAAGGGAATGTTTGATGGGTTTGAAAGGTTTCGGTCCAATCATTTTGGGAATAGCAAACCTTACTTTGTTCTCTGTGAAACTCTGTGCTTCTCTGTGTAACTCTGTGTAATATTTTTCCATCTCGAATAGAATTGGAAAACATTCGAAATTTTTATTATATTTAATGAATCTAAAATACTATGGAATGTCAAAAGGCAAAAAGCTTGAAAAGGCCATCAATTTCAACAAGGCCGGATTAAAAACATCGATCATGTCTCTCTTTTACGAGGAGCCCACCTATGTGTACAATTACAAGCAGCTCTCCGGCAAAATAGGCGTGAAAAATACGACCGGACAGATGCTGGTCAGTGTTGCCCTGCAGGAGCTTCGCGACAACGAGGCGCTGGAGGAGGTTTCGAAAGGCCGGTTCAGGTTGAAACCCAAAAGTGGTGGTACGATTATCGGAACCATGGAGCTTAGCCCCAAAGGCTTTGGACAGGTTTTCTGCGAGGAGCTGAATGTAACCGCCCTGATCCAGGCGCCCAACATGAACCATGCGCTTGATGGTGACAAAGTGAAAATCAGGCTTTTTGCCAGGCGGAAGAAGAGCGATGTTGAAGGCGAGGTGGTTGAGGTAGTGGAACGTGCGCAAAAAACAGTGGTTGGAACAGTTGAGATTTCCAAGTTTTCGGCCTTCCTGGTTCCAAGCAAACGGATGCCTTTCGATCTTTATATTCCCAAAGAGAATCTGAAAGGAGCCAAACATGGACAAAAAGCTGTGGCAAAAATTGTTGACTGGCCTGAGAATGCCCGTAATCCGGTTGCAGAAATTATTGATATATTGGGAGATGCAGGTTCGAACAACACAGAGATGCATGCCATTCTGGCCGAGTTTGGGTTACCATACAAATATCCCGAAAAGGTGGATGAGGCTGCCAACAGGATTCCGATGGAGATATCTGCTGAAGAGATAGCCAAACGGCGTGACTTTAGAAAGGTTCCCACTTTTACCATCGATCCGGCCGATGCGAAGGATTTTGATGATGCCCTTTCGATCCAAAAGCTTGAAAATGGTTATTGGGAAGTGGGTGTGCATATTGCGGATGTGACGCATTATGTGCGCATGAACTCGATCATAGAGGAGGAGGCCTTCTCCAGGGCAACGTCAGTTTACCTGGTCGACCGGGTGGTCCCTATGTTGCCTGAGCGGCTTTCGAACGGAGTTTGTTCCTTGCGCCCCAATGAAGAAAAGCTTTGCTACTCTGCAGTTTTTCAACTGGATGAAAGTGCGAGGGTTCAGAAAGCGTGGTTTGGCAGGACCGTTATCTATTCTGACCGGAGATTCAGTTATGAAGAGGCCCAGACAGTCATTGAAACCGGCGAGGGTGATATGAAAGAAGAGATTCTTACCCTGGACCGGTTGGCAAAGAAATTGAGGAGCAAACGTTTCGAAGGGGGATCGATCGATTTCGACCGGGTAGAGGTGAAAATTATTGTCGACGATGCAGGAAAGCCTGTCAGTGTCTTTTTCAAAGAGTCAAAAGATTCGAATAAGTTGATTGAGGAGTTTATGTTGCTTGCCAACAAGCAGGTGGCTGAGTTGATCGGCAAACCGGGCGCCCATAAGAAAGAGAAGACCTTTGTTTACCGGATTCACGATAAACCGGATCCTGAAAAGCTGGAGAAGTTCAACCATTTCATCAAAAGGTTCGGTTATGGCATCATGACCAATTCTCCTGCAGCAGTATCATCATCGATGAATCAGCTTATTAACAATGTTACCGGAAAGAAGGAGCAAAATGTGATCGAAACCCTGGCCATCCGCACCATGGCAAAAGCGGAGTATTCGACCAGAAACATCGGTCATTATGGATTGGGATTTGAATATTACACCCATTTTACTTCACCTATCCGCAGATATCCGGATATGATGGTTCACCGGTTGCTGGACCGCTATTTGCAGGATGGCGCCTCCGTGGCCGCAAACAAATACGAGGATATGTGCAAACACTCCTCCGACATGGAGAACCGTGCCGCCAATGCCGAGCGGGCATCCATCAAATACAAACAGGTGGAATTTATGTCTGATAAAATTGGACAACAGTACAAAGGAGTCATTTCCGGTGTAACGGAGTGGGGTATTTATGTCGAACTGGAAGAGAACAAATGCGAAGGTATGGTGCCTTTGCATGAGTTAACCGACGATTATTACCAGTTCGATGAAAAGAATTATTGCATCACCGGAAGACGGTCAAGAAGGAGGTATCAACTGGGTGATGAGGTGGAAATTGAGATCCTAAGGGCCAATCTGGAAAAAAAGCAGCTTGACTTCAAAATTGTTGTTTCTTCAACAAAATAATTATATTTGGTCAATTAAAGATGAATTCCAAACGATGAGCAACGAAAACTTAGGAACAAAAAAGGATGCAGTTCGTGAGAACATTTTAACCATTGCGCAGGAAATTTTCAGCAAATTTGGTTACAAAAAGACCACATTGGACGACATTGCCAATGCCGTTAGGAAGGGCAAAAGCTCTCTTTATTACTATTTTAGCAGTAAGGAGGATCTCTTTCAGGAGGTAATACAGAAGGAGGCCGATATTTTGAGGGTGGAGTTGGCCAAGGTGCTGCAAAAGGACATGGACCCTGCCGATAAGCTGCGCGATTATGTGATGACAAAAATCACTACCTACAGGCAACTGGCGAATTTTTACAATGCCATCGAAAACGATACGGCTGCGGTCGAATTCATCGATAAGATCAAATCCCAGTACGACCAGGAGGAGATCAGAATGATGAAACGGATTTTGCTGGACGGCGCAAGACAACACAAGTTCGTGATCAAAGATTTTACATTGGTCGCGATAGGAATTACAACTGCCATCCGTGGATTGGAAATGCCACTTTCCGCCGGTCCCTACAGGTCGAATGATTTGGGCAAGAGTGTGGACGCCATCGTTAAAATCATCTGTTTTGGAATCATGAGAAGAGATTAATTATTGAGTTGCAAATAAACAAATGCCCCCGGAGAATCCTTCGGGGCATTTTTATTTATTTGTAATCGACATCTCCTCCACTTGAACTGTTGGTATCCCGGATGGCAGGATTGCCATAGACCGTGATATTGGCCCCGCTACTGGCATGGGCTTTGAGCTCTTTTGTAACGTGGATATCTATCTCTGAACCACTTGATGCAGACGCTTCGCCTTTTTCGGCCACCAATTTGGAAGCATGAAGATTTGATCCGCTTGAGCTTTCGGCTTTAAGGGAATTGGAAGTTCCTGATACGTGCATTTCGCTCCCGCTGCTCGAATCCATTGACACCATTGTGCACCCGACCTCCATTGTAACTTCTGATCCGCTGGAAGAGTCGATGCTCAAGCTTTCCGAATTTATTTTACTGGCTGTCTTAACTTCAGAACCTGCACTTGCACTAAGGGCTTTCAACTGTTTCAGGGTAACATACACTTTCATTTTCTTGGCATAATTGACACCCTCTTCGAGGTATATTTTCAATTTGCCACCAGTCACCTCAGTTTTGAGAATTTTCTGGATGTTCTCATCTGCCTCTACCACCACTTTTTCAAAACTGTCCTGGTTGAGAACCACTTCAATTCCTGTGCTTACAGCTATCTCTTCAAAATTTGAAACCGTCCGCTCTTGCTTAACAACATTTCCATTACCATGGATATGGGCAATGCAGGAAACGGCAGTTAATGAGAAAATCATCAGCCATATGGCCATCAGATTGGTCCAATTTTTTTTCATCCGCATAGTATTTTGTTTTTAATTGCCGGATGGAACTCGCATGTGAGATATTCATCCGTATTTGATATTAACGAACATGCTCGTTTCAGGACGAAGAATTTTAGGTGCTACATTTTTGTTTTATTCCAATAAGAGGCAGGAAGTTTCAAATCGTTACAAAAAAAAGCGACCCCGATGATGGCATCGGGGTCGCTTTATATAAGATCGTATCCTGGAATTATTGTTTCAGGGGTTCGTTTTTCTTCTCGTCGGCAGCTGCGGGAGGGGTTGCAGGTTCCTCTTCATCTTTCATCGCTTTTTTAAATTCTTTCATGCCTTTGCCAAGTCCACCCATCAATTCAGGAATTTTCTTACCTCCGAAGAAAATGAGCAAAACCGCGATAATAATAATGACATGCGCGCCACTTAATACTCCCAATATAAATAAGTTCATAGCCTACAGTTTTTTGCGTACGTGGCAAATATAGCAATTGTTTTAATCCAGTATTCCCACTTTACCTAAATAATTTTAAGATATCGTTACCATTTGCATAAATCAACAACGAGAAGAGCAGTACCATTCCGGCTATCTGGGCATATTCCAAAAATTTGTCGCTCGGTTTTCTTCTTGTAACGATTTCGTAGAGCAAAAATAGCACATGTCCTCCATCCAGCGCCGGGATGGGCAGGATATTCATAACGGCTAAAATGATAGATAGAAAGGCGGTAAGGTTCCAGAAAGATTCCCAATCCCAAACGCCCGGGAAGATATTCCCGATGGCGATAAAACCACCCAGAGATTCGTATGCTTTCGTTTTGGGAGAGAAAAGCAGTTTAAACTGTTTGAGATAGTCCCCGACTGCCCGGTAGCCCTTGGCGATACCTGCTGGAATAGATTCGAGCAGACTGTATTTGATGGTTTTGTATTGGAAGACACCTTCCAGGTCATAGGCCCTTTGAATGCCGATTAATCCGGCAGAACCAATTCTGATTTTTTTAGAGAGGGATACACCTTTTCGTACAAATTGAACCGTGACATCCGAATCTTTTGATAGCGCCAGTCTATCTACAAACTGATCATAGAACTTAAATTTGGTACTGTCAACGGAAATAATTTCGTCGCCAAGTTCCATTCCTGCATCCCTTGCCGGAGATTGTTTGGCAAAAGCGATGATTTTGCATGAAAAGGGAACACGAAGGGAGAGAATATTCCTGTCCGTCAATAACTTGGAAATAATTTCCTTTTTGATCGGCAGGGTCAGTTTTTGTGAATCCCTTTGTACCTCGATGGTTTGAGCTCCATCCAGTACGATGGTAGGCACAATTTTGGTAAAACTTTCAACCATTTTCCCGTCTACCGAGAGGATCTTGTCGCCATTCTGAAGACCGATTTCACGACCTGTTTCCGAGACAACGATACCATATTTGGCATTCTGGGTGGGAAGATACTCCTCACCCCAGATAAACAGGATCATGGCATAGAGCGCCAGCGCAAGAATAAGGTTGAACAGCACCCCGCCAATCATGATCAGCAGGCGCTGCCAGGTTGGTTTTGACCTGAATTCCCATGGTTGGGGAGGTAGTTTCATCTGCTCCTTGTCCATCGATTCGTCGATCATCCCAGAAATTTTGACATAACCACCAAGTGGGAGCCATCCTATACCATACTCCGTCTCACCTTTTTGTGTTTTAAAGAGGGAAAACCAGGGATCAAAAAAGAGGTAGAATTTTTCTACCCTGCAATGGAAAAGCTTGGCGAACAAAAAGTGTCCAAATTCGTGCAGGATAACCAGTATGGAGAGGCTCAGCAGGAGCTGGGCAGCTTTGATCAGTATAACCATGTTGTCTCTATCAAATGTTTGTTTTTAATCTTTTTTGGATGACCTCTTCAGCATAAATACGGGCAGACTTGTCTGATTCCATGTAGTCATTCAGTTCAGGATGACCAACAAATGGAACCATTTCCATCACCTGCTCATTGATTTTTGCAATCTCCGTAAAAGATATTTTTTCGTTTAAAAATGCTTTAACAGTAATTTCGTTCGAGGCATTCAGCACGCAGGCCAGGTTACCACCTTTGTTAAGCGCTTCGTAAGAAAGTGCAAGGTTACGAAAATTTTTTGTATCCGGAGTGGTAAAAGTGAAGGTTACATGATCGGTGAAGTTGAACCTTGCCAGCGAATTCTTGATGCGAATAGGGTATCCCAGTGCAAATTGTATGGGTATTCGCATATCCGGAAGTCCCAATTGTGCCTTGATGGATCCATCGCAAAACTGCACCATGGAGTGAATGATGCTTTGCGGATGAACGACCACATCGATTTGCTCCGGTTTCAATCCGAAAAGCCACTTTGCCTCTATTACTTCGAACCCCTTGTTCATAAGGGTAGCCGAATCGATGGTGATTTTAGCTCCCATATCCCAATTTGGGTGTTTCAAAGCCTCTTTGACTGTCACTTTCGAGAGTTGTTCGGCCGATTTCCCATGGAATGGTCCCCCTGAACAGGTAAGAATGATCTTTTCCACCGAGTTGTCCGCTTCACCGACCAGGCATTGAAAGATCGCCGAGTGTTCCGAGTCAATCGGAAGAATTTCGGCACGGTATTCCATCGCAAGTCTGGTGACCAGGTCACCGGCAACGACCAGCGTCTCCTTGTTGGCAAGGGCAATTTGTTTTCCCGCTTTCACAGCCCTTATCGTTGGCAATAGTCCTGAATAGCCTACCATGGCCGTTACAACGGTATCAATGGAGCCCATCTCCACCACCTGTGCGATCGCATCGCAACCGGCATAAACCTTTATTGGAAGTTCCGACAATGCCTCTTTGACCTCCGGATATTTTGTTTCATTACCGATGATGACCACATTGGGCATGAATTTCAGGGCCTGATCAATCAGTAAATTGGCATTGTTGTTGGCAGTCAACACTTCGACTGAGAAGAGGTCGGGATTGCTCGCCACGATATCCAGGGTCTGCTGTCCGATTGATCCGGTAGAGCCGAGCAGGGCAATTTTCTTCATGATTAGGTATGGGTTAAAAGCTGATGTAGTCTTCGGGGTTGATTGGGTTGCCATTGACCCAGAGCTCAAAATGGAGATGCGGACCGGTCGTTTTTCTTCCGGTATTCCCCATGATGGCGATCACTTCGCCTGCCTTCACTTTATCCCCCTGTTTCTTCAGCAGTTCAGCGTTGTGTTTGTAGCAAGTAACTATATTTTGATCATGTTGAATGATAATGACATAGCCTGTTTCCATGGTCCATTCCGAGAAAATTACGGTACCATCCAACGCGGAGGAGATTCGGGAATTTTGCTTCGCGACAATATCTACCCCGTAGTGACCTGAGGAGATATCCTGTTTGTCGGTGATCATTCCTTTGAGAGGTGGGAAAAAGAGTAGACTCGCGAGTCCGCTTTTTCTTATACTGCCGGGACCAAGATGAAGGTTGAATTGCTCCTGGTCCAGTTCATCCTTGAAAAGGCTGTCCTGGTTCAATCGCTTCAAATCGTTAAGGTTTGGCCTTACTATCGAGTCTCTTCGGGTAACGGTGTCCAGCGAGTTTTCGCCACTCAGCATGGCACGCATGTCGTGAAAGTAGCGATCGTAGAGATTGATCTTTTGTTCCAGGGAATCGGTTACCAGGGCATTGTTGATCAGTCTCTGGCGCAACTTCCCGGAAGGGTACCCCGGAATGTATTCGCGCAAGGGGGTAAAAGCGATGAGGATGGTAACCCCAATGATGATGGCCACGACAGCGCCGACCAGTCCGAGCACCAAAGTCCGGGCATTGAACCTGATCTGTCTGATGATATGCAGGTTGAGATCGTTGAAGATTACGATTCGATAAGGGTTCTGAAACAGTTTCTTCAGTTTATCTCTTTTTCTTTCTGCCGCCATCTGTCGCGTTTTCTTGAGAATCCAAACATACGCAAAAATCTTGCATTTATATTGCGGAATCGGAAAAAATGACTATCTTTGTACCCACAAAACCGACACAGCTGGTTTTAAAAAATATACTGTGGGGTAGAGCAGTTGGTAGCTCGTCGGGCTCATAACCCGGAGGTCGTGGGTTCGAGTCCTACCCCCGCTACGAAGAGGCCTCGTAAACGAAAAGTTTACGAGGCCTTATGTTTTGATAGAGATTTGAAGTAGGAAGGGATAAATGATACCCGCTTTTTATTTTTTCTTACCTCGCTCTTTTTTTGTCTCCTTCAGAACTTTCTTTTCATCGCTAACCAGACGGCGCTTAACTTTATCAGTATCTTCAGAGGCAGGCAATCTTTCGGGGTAGATCCCTCTATTTACCAACATGTTTCTTACAGCAGCACTATTATCAACATGTTCTCTTTCGATTGGATTTTGTCCATGGAGATCCTTGTTCTGTACATTAAGTCCAGTCATTTCTGCGGCAAGGTCTTTTGCTTTTATGCTGATAGATGGTAAAAAATCCGCCAAAGCTCTTTTTTCCGGAACTCCCATTTTATTTTTCAGCTGGGCAGTCGTGAGCCTGAAAAGCGCCTGATCACCTTTGGATCGAATGATCGCAAATCCTTGATTATCGACACCTCTGTCATAAATGATTCCGGAAAGTTGTTTCTCCGTATGACTTAACTTCTCCCTTGCTTGAATTCTTTCATATTCAAGGATTCTTTGTTCGATTACTTCTGCCCTTCTGGTCTGAACAGCGAAATAGTTTTGTGCAAATGCAATTTCAATTTTCCTGCTATCACCGTTTTGTGCTACTAAATAGCATGCATAACGAGTTAGTGCAATGTCATCCAATTGCTTTTCAGCGCCAGAACCAATGATGACCATTTTCCTGATGTCAGGAAAATGGTTTGCAATTTCTTCACCAGCATTTAAACATGCTGCCTTGGCCTTTTCAATAACTTTCTCAAAATTCTCCCATTTTGAATAACCTAAAAGAAGTTGCAAATCTCTTGCGCTCCAACATTCAATGCCCTCAAGTTCGGTTGCCGCAGTCTCAAATTCGGAAAATAGATGTTTGATATCTTCTGTTTTCATACTTTTTTTAGGGTCTGGTTTAGGTGTTGTGGTTTTCTAAATAGTTAGGTTAAAAGTATGAAAAAATCTTTTGGTTTAAAACCTTTTCACCCTTTTACAGTAAACCCCTGTCTATTTTAATACTTTCCTGATTGACCAATCTTTACCTTGTCTTTGAAAAACAAAGATGACTTTGGCCAAAGTTTCAATACGACGTCAAAATATTAACCTTCAGTCGTTAACTAAATAATCATACATGTCAACAACCATATAAAAATGTTCCAACAGGTTCGATATTTCAGGGTTCCCCGCTACGAAGAGGCCTTGTAAACGAAAAGTTTACGAGGCCTTATGTTTTATTTCTTAATGATCTCCGGATGGCTGATGGTTTTGATGATAAAGCGATTGACCAGTCCCTTTCTCCGGGGAACCCACAATCGAATTTAACGCTGTGTTTGCCTGTTTTTCGTATTGATAGATTTAATGATCAGGCAGGCGCCCCCACCGGCTGCAAGTTTTACATGTACTTTCCCTTTCGGTTGGAGGGTTTTCGTCTCCGCTTTCATTGTCTCCCGATTCGTAAGGTAATGGGCATCATCGCCATCCTGAATTATGGTAACTTCATATTTCCCCGGTTTCAGGAAAGTGAGTGGGATATCCAGTTCGCGGGGAGATTCATTGGTCGCTGCACCCACGAGCCAAACACCATCCGCTGCCTGCCGGGCCATAACGATGAATTGTCCAATTTCACCTGCAAGTGTTTTGCTCTCCTGCCAGGGCATTTTCTGGGCTGAAATGAAACTGAGCAATGGTGGATATTTTCTGTAATATTCAGGAATATCCGGGATAATGGTAGCGCCCGAAAAGACAATCAAGGTCCGGGCAGCCTCTGATACCAATGTTGATGGTACCGGCTGATTTTCGTCCACCCGGGTAGTTTTTCCCTGCCGGAGATCGAACATTCCATTGCACATGTCGATCGGACCGGATAGCATATTGACAAATACGGTGGTAACAAAAGTTGAGGGGACGAACACCCGGTGCGCATCGAGCTGGGAATGGCAATACTCCCTGGTTAATGCATTTGGAAAGGTGCGCATCTGCCCATACGGATGCACCGGCCCATCGTGGAAATCGCAAAGCAGATGATTTTGGGCACAGAGTTCGGTTATTTTTCGGGTCCTCTCATTTTTTTCGGATGGCGTTCCACTCATGAAGCCATACTTTATCCCGGCGGCGCCCCAATCGCCATATTGTTTAAGTGTTTGTTCAAGAGGATAATGCCGGCCGCCCACATCGTTCAGGTACAACCAAACGCCAACCGCTCTGGCTTTTCCATATTGAATAATCTCGTGGACTTGTTCTACTTTTCCCCCTTTGACAGGATCGGAATCTTTGCCAAACTCCGGACCATACCAATCAGCGTCAAGGACCAGATAACGGATGTTGTTCTCACTGGCAAAATCAACCATTCGTTTCCATGAGGGCAAAGACATTTTGTATTCAAAGCCATCCGTAACTGCCCCGTTAATGCGCCAGTCCCAAACGGCTACTCCGGGTTTTACCCAGGAAAAATCCCCTTTTGCCGGAGGATTTAGCAGTTCGATTAAATGTGAATCAACCAGCGAACCCAGGGTTTTTCCATAAAGAATTACCCTCCAGGCCGAATGAAATCCTGCCTCCAGCTTTCCGGGTACGGAGACCACTGAAAAGGAGGTATCATTTTTTTTGGACTCAAGCATCAGGGGATCACCGCAGGTAAGATCAGCCTCGTGAATGGCAAGATACTGCTCATTCCCTGCCTTGATGATCATCACAGGCATCCTTTTGCCATCGGATTCCGATAGTTTTTCAGGACCAAGGTTTTCGTGTTCCCCATTGTAAAACCAGGCAGTATAATCGCCGGCAAAATTGTATTTTGTCAATTCGGCAGTAGCGGTTGCTACCCTGTTTTCCGCAGAAGGTACCGAGTAACGAAATGCCACCCCGTCATTGTATGTACGCGCTTCCAACCGCAAAGAATGAAGTACGGATGGATCTGGACCTTTCAAATCGAGTATCAATTCATTGTATTGGTCAGGAACTACAGCACGTTTACCCCAAACAGGCTTCCAGACGGTATGAACAGAATGTTGCGAAATCTTTTCGATTGCCCATCCAACTGAAGGAATGGGATTGTTTGCGCCAACCACATATCCCAAAGGCGAATGATTGATCAATGGCATGTTGTCGGCAATCAATTGATAGCTTAGATTACCCTCCTTTGTCAGTTGTATTTTGATTTGAAGTTTCCCGTCTGGCGACTTGAGCGTATTGATTTCCTGCGCATTCAGGCAATGGAAAGAGAGCAGGAGAAGAAGGGAAATAGATGCTAGGCGAATTTTCTTCATTTTTACAGCGGTATTATTAAAACAGTCAAACTTATTTCAGCTACTTCGTTTATTTCTGAAGTTTCGTTGCTTAAATCGTACAAATATCACAGCTTTGGAACAATATGAACCGCCACTCCTCCCGAAGGATTCAAGTTCAAGTCCAATACTGTCCGGGAATTTACCATAATTTTCCGGATACGGACATGTGTTCGGGTCTGGATATCCGGATCATCAGAATATACGGTGGCTTCATAATCTTTACCCTTGTCAAGGAAATCAAGCGGTAGCTTCAGCTTACGGGCTTCCGTGTTTGTGACCGAACCAACAAACCATTCATTACCACTCCTTCGGGCCGTGGTAATGTATTCCCCTATTTCTCCCTGAACCACTTTGGTATCGTCCCATACCACGGGAACATGATCAAAGAAGGCCAACTCCGGCTCATCCTGAGAATCGGAGGGCCTATCGTACCAGTAAAGAAACTGCAGCGGACTGTAAAAAATAACTGACAGCGCCAGCTGGTGACCTGAAGTAGTTTTGATATACCGGGTTAGCTTGGGATTTATGCCTTGTTGGTAATAATAACAGATGGTATGATCCGCGGCCCCGGCAACATAACGGGTAAGGGGCAGAATGGTGCTGTTGGTCGCTTCAGGCATCTCTTCGTTACCACGTACCCCTTCCTGAGTGAGCAGGTTAGGGTAAGTGCGGCTAAAACCGGTAGGCCGGTATTCATCGTGAATATCTACCATCAGGTTATATTTTGCACATTTTTTCACGGCCTCGTGCATCCAGGTGGTCCAGTGTTGCGAGCCTACATGTACAAATCCAAATTTAATTCCTTTCACACCCCACTCTTTGAACAACGGCAATATTTCATCCAATTGTTTGTAAAGGGCGCGCTGGTTGACATACAGAAATACGCCCACTCCTTTTTCGTCTGCATAACGAATAACCTCCTTCAAATCCAGATCGCTTTTCGGATTGCGCCTTGGATCGACATTTACCTTGGTGGCATCTGATCCAACCACGTATTCAAAACCGTACCATCCGGCATCGAAATGAATGTATTGCAGGTGGCGCTTCACTGCAAAATCGACCAACTCTTTTGCCCCCTTGACCGATAGCGATATTTCCCTGATCACTTTGCCCGGTTTGATCCAACCGGTGTTTGCAATTTCACAGGGTGGGTTCAGGTTCAGGATAATATCGTTATTTTCTAACAGTTGTCCGGGTTTCTCGGCAACCATCACTACGCGCCAGGGTGTTGCAAAAGGGGTAGTAAGGTCGACCCTGTCGTACATTGAACAAGCAATGGTATTCGGCTTTTGGGGATCCAAAATAAACTTGGTCCGCGCGTAATTGACCATTTCTGCCTCAGCAAGACAGGCGAACCTGCCGTCGGGAAGCTTTAAAACGAGTGGCCTTTCACATTCATCCGGCCAATTGTTTAGTGGCAAGAGACTATATTTTCCCTGCGCCCTGTTCGTAAACCAGGCCATGGTACCCTCTGGCACCGTGAAATCGGTCAACTCTTTACCGATGCTTAAATCCATTCCGCCCTCAGGAAACTCCGGGAAAAAATAGCGAAACGCGATGCCTTCGTTGTAAGCCCTCACCTGAACCTGCATTTTGAGCCTCGGATTATTCCCTTTCAGTAAATTGATGCTCATCCCCTGGTAATGATCACGAATTTGGCTTCGCTCACCATAAACAGGCTTCCAAACCGTATCTTGCTTCGATTTGGTCATGCCTATTAGTGCAAACCCCTTTTCCCATCCTTCTACCCCCATTGTTGACTGAAATATGACCGGTTTTCCGAGGAATGCAACGGAATAGCCGGGAATACCCTTAGATGAAAGAGTAAAACTGAAGCTCAGTTTCCCATCCGGGGAGGTCAATGTTTTCGATTCCTGGGCCGAAACGGCATATACAGAAACGAAAAAACAGAGAAGTGAAACAATAATTTTGGCCATTTTGGTATTGTAAATTGTTATAGGATTATTTTAGTAAAGTGCCGTCAACCAGTATTTTGCCTACATACCAATTGTATTCTTTGTAGTCATCCGCATTTTTAATAACCTCATTCCTTTTTTTGAGGATCAGCGCTTTGTCGAAGGGTTCACATAATGTTTTGAATACGATCTTGTGCCTTTTATTCTTTAAATCGTCAATCAGAAAGTAATTCATCCTTTTGTAAGTGCAGTAGGCATCGAAACGGTAGATTGTGTCTTTTACCGCGCCGTCAATCTCAACAACAATCCGTCCGGCATCCGGGCCCATGACATCGTACGCGCCAATCGCCCTACCCTTAAACCGAAGGGATAAGGTTTCTCCCGACTGACCGGCTTTCCCGATGAATTTGAGATACCTTCCGAAACCCGATAATGATGGTGATTCATTGATGTTCAATACTTTCCAATTTTTGCTCAATTTCACCTCTTTCAAATCAACCATTTGTGTCCTGGCAAAATATTCAGGGACAAGTGGCCTGGAAAGTTTGTGTTTTGAACTCTTCACTGAAGCATTTGGGATCATTGATTCGAATGATCGTTTCAGAATATCCTGGTAAATAACATGTCCCGTTTCGGGATAGGGGTGCACCCCATCGCGGCTAAATACTTTTATCCCATTTACTTCAAGTGTATTTCCCGTTAGGATCAATTGATGGTTGGTCACCATTCTTGCTACTTCAAAACCAAAGTTGATGGAGGGTATGCCATAATGATCGGCCACCTTTTCCATATTTTCAGCCGAATTCGGCAGAATTCCTTTCTGCTCAGTTTCAAGATAATCCCCTTTGATGGTATAAACAAAGCAAATATCGGTAAAAGGGTTTTGTTGCAAGGTTTGTCTGACAATTCCCTCCATTGAACGAAGAATTTTTTGAGAAGCAGTGTTGCCATCGTTCACGGCAAATTCCACAAAAACCAGGTCGGGCTTGAAATTCAGAACATGATCACGTAACCTGAAAACGCCAAAATCTGATCCGGTTCCCCCGATTGCGGCATTAATTTCCGAGAATTTCGCTTTGGGGAAACGCTGTTTAAACCAATTCAGGGAAGAAACCCGCCATCCATTTTGTGCCGTGATGCTTCCGCCCAGATAGGCCACTTTGACAGAATCGCCATTCATTGCCTTTGCAAAAAAGTTGGGCAGGCCATTGCGGACTGCAAAATCCTTAACTTCTCTTTGGCTTGATTCACCGATCAATGCACCAATAACCGGAATTGGTTGGAAAATAGATATAAACAGAAACAGAACTAAAGTTATCTTCTTCATTTATAATCTAATGAATTGGTTAAACGGTATTTAATTATTCAGCAATAATTTCTGAAAATTATAAGCAGTTGGATTATATAAAATCCTGTCAATCAGTTGCAATTCACAAATCCGGAACAGACCTTTCCCATATTTCAGTTCGGATGCGGCCATCACCGCTCCTTTGTCGGCTACCCAGTTTGAGGCGCCACTTGACAGGATTGGTCTCCATTCGGGAGCAGAAATGGTATAGGCCAGAATAGGCTCGATGTAGCCTTTTGCTCCATTGTACCACATATTGAAATCGAATGGTTTGAAGTTTTTTACCAGGGAATGGCCGGTGCCCGGAGAGACAAAATAGTAATCTCCCATGGTGGTTTTTTCGATCAAAACGGATGTGCCTCCAACCCGATATCGTTGTGCCGGAAGTTCAATGAATATGAGCTTTTTCCCCTGATTTACCAATTCGTTGATATGCTTTTCCGCTTGTGTATATTGTGCAAAATCGTCCACTAAAATTACATCTGCTGTTTCGGCAGAGAGGGCTGTGGTGTACCCGGCTTGTTGAACCAGTTGCGCCGCTTTACCGGTTTTTTCGCCAAGAACAAAAACCACTTTTTTCGAAGGGAAGGCTTTTGGAAAGAGGTCAAACCTGAATTCGTTCTGACTGATGCTTTCGCCCTTTTCATTCACCAGCGCAATGCGAATGGTACAGGCCGAACGTGATGATACCTTTGGCGTTTTAAATTTCAGGAACCCCTGAAACTGCGAACTGTTGATTGGGATGTTGGCAGTAATCTGATTGGCAAATACTACCTTTCCATCTTTTTCAAGCTGATATTTGAGTTGGTATCCGGATGGAAATGTATTGAGATCATTGCATACCCAGGCTTCAATGGCAGTTTCCTCGCCTGAAAAGAACTGGTTCCGGTCGCTGCGCAAGGAAACCATCAACGGTTGCAATGCATTTCGGTAGGCAAAGTATGCCTTCTTGGGCTGGCGGTCAACATCCATGATCGTTTTCATCCATCCGGCCGGCCAGGCATCGATAAAGAGATGGATGGCAAATGAGACCATGCGCGGATCGCGACGGAACGATTCGGTGACAAACCTCATGGCCCATGCCTGGTAATCCTGGCTGGCTTCAATCCAGTCGTTCAGCGAGTGTTGGGTATTGTACCACATGTAATGAAACCGGTGCGTTTGCGACAGGGCTATGCGGTTGGCATTCCAATTCTTCTCCTCTTCCTTTTCATTGGGCAACCATGACTTTGGATAATATTTCTGCATCACGTTGAGCGGATCAAGCCCTTCCGCCCCAAACTCGCCGCAACCATAATTCCACCCCGGTTTTACCAGTTGCCAGTATCCTTTGTACATCTTGCCTAAGCCCAGACCATGACCGTTGTACCAGGTGTTGTAGCAATGGTTATCGGGTAGTCCGGGAGATGGCGGATCATAATCACCGTCACCGGCTTTGATTACCCGGTCCGGATTGGAGAGCAGAACCACCTGGTCGAGCGCTTTGAAAAAACGGTAAAATTCGGATAGATCATTCAGACATCGCTGCGGATGACCCTCGGCATTCGGAAAGCGTTCGTTGATGTAGGTTACCATGATGGTTGAAGGATGTTTTCGCACCAACCGTTCCATCTCTTCTGCCTGCTTAATGGCTTCAGTCACCTTGTTTCTCCTGACAACACCAAACAAAGGGAGATCGGTCTGGTTCAGCATGCCCAGACGGTCGCAATATTCGTACACTTCGGGTTGCACCGGACGTTGGGTAAAACGAAGGTAGTTTAGGTTGCACAGTTTGGCCAGCAGGATGTCGTCCCGCAACTGATCCAGTTTTTTTGTCTTAACATCCTGCTGTTCAAATCCCATGGTATTAGCTCCCCGTAAACGGATCATCTTTCCATTCAGGTACATATTCCCCTTGGGAGAACTGATGGTATCCATGGTAAAACTCCGCATTCCGAATTGCTGAACGCGGCTGTCAGTCAGGTATCCTTTTGCATCGTACACTTTTATCTGCATCTGGTAAAGCCAGGGATTTTCAGGTTCCCACAACCTGAAATTTTTCAATTTGACAGGTATCCGCAGGTAATTTACCCCGTATCCCATTTTCAGGCGTTTCTGTTCCCAGTCGGTCGGTTTGGCCAAATCGCCCACTCCCGGGATATAGGTAGTCGCAGGAATATATTCATAATCCTCCACCATTGTGTCCCGGAAATTCTGCCCATATACCGATAGTTTCAGTTTGGCATCCGCCGGATATTGAGAGAAATTGTTCAGCTCCACCCAGGTTTCAGCAATGGAATCCTTCAAAAGCGGACGAACGAAGATGTCGTTGATATGTAGTGGCGATCGGGATTCCAAATAACAATCCTGGCTGATGCCCATGCCTGGAAGGCAGATGTGCCAGCCAAGATCAGGATCATCAAACCCCAAGCCGGTTGCCGCATATATTTTGTCGCCAACGTTATAATTTCCCTGGTCATCCTTCCCATTCTGGGTGGCATAATCGTTTTCAACTTTGACCAGTATGCAGTTTTTTCCAGGTTTTGCGATTTTGGAGACTTCGAATTCGAATGGGGCAAAAAACCCTTCGTGTGTTCCGCATAAGCTCCCGTTCACAAAAACCGAAGCTTTGTAATCGACTCCTTTGAAACATATGAAAAGGCTTCCTTTGGATAATTCCCCGGCGCTAAGGTCAACCTCTTTGCGGTAATAGGTAACTGCCCTTCCGAGCGGGGGACCGAAATGTGGAATGGTAACTTTTTCCCACTTGCCATCGCCCCGAAGTGTTGAAGTAAAATCACTGAGATCAGCCGGAGTTTCAATCCTCCAGTTAAATTCTGAAAGGGGAATTTTAGTTCTGGTTTCGGCCGGGACCGGGGCCAGGTTTTGCATGAATGGCTCGTACCTTTTCCGGATTTTGTCCAGCTCGGCATACAATTCCTCTTTTGTCGAGATGGGTTTCACAGCCTTAAAAACCGATCCGGGATGGTGGTTTACCGGCAAATTGATTTCAGGAAGCGCCGGTGGCTGAGGTTCAGTGAGCAGATTTGTCCGGGTATTGTACGTTCGGGTGGCAATATCGGCAAACTTGTCCTGAGAATAGACCTCACCAAAAGCAAAGAAATTGCTTATGAAAAGAATCAATAATGTAATCCTATTAACCATGATATGAAAGCGTTGAATTTAATCGACTTTGTATGCCCATTACAATTCTGTTTTGACTAATCAGCACGACCTTTTCCCGTCAATGTCCCTAAAGTCGATTTCGAATGTTTCGTTGTTGTGCAGGATAATGGTTGCACCCAGGGCCGACCAGTTTGCTGTTACCTCAGTGATGGTTAGTTCTTTGATGGGTGATAACTCCTCATCGGTCTATTCGCTGTCGTCC
>JALOCD010000057.1 GCA_023228025.1 Prolixibacteraceae bacterium
TGTGCAACAACACCATGATCATCAACTCCATGGCAGGATTTTTTGCCATTCGCTTCCTGGTAGTATAAATGACCGTACTCTCGTCTGCCTCCGCATTCCGGTCGCTGTGTACCAGGGTATTGAGGGCATCCCAACCATGGTAGGCAATCAAGGCAACCCTTCTTCCCGGGATAGACGCCGTGATGACCATCCGGTTACCCTCCTCAAATTGATTGACGATTGCTTTTTGCCCATTGATGTGGGGCAGGCCGAAATGGCCAAGGGTCAACTCATGCTCAAAGGCAAGCCTGGTGCGGTCAACCCTGATCACTCCTCCCGGGATGGTTATTTCGGCCAGATCAATGATGTATCCGACTCCGTTGTTTGGCGGTTTCCGCATGATGGCCTGCCTGTAAAGAACATCCTTCCGGATACCATTGTAAAGCATACTCTGGGAGGTAGTAAAAATGCTGTTCTTTTCTGAATCATTGTCAATTTTCTGTCCGGTGAGGTAGAAGTTTACATCATCGCCTCTCAAATCCCTAGGATCCAGGCTACGGAAGCTATATTCCATTGAAGTTCCTCCATTCGGATTATGGTCCTCCCATGGGAAATGGGTATTGTAGGCCAGCTTCGAATAATTGGGGTCGTCGTAATAGACTTTTCCCGGAATGATCTCTGATGTGCCTGTTTTTCCGTGGTTGACCAAAACTAATCCCGGATTTTCCAAAACAATTTTGTTCGAATTGTTTCCGAGACCTTCCCACATTCCTTCGTTTTCCTTTGCCGTCCAGAAGGGTGAATTGTCCGGCAGGGCCAGACAGATAAAAGGCAGGAACATCAGAAAGGGACTTCCGGCACAACTGTAGTTTTGGATCATGTACTCCTTTTGCCCATAAAATCCCAGGCTGGGAATATCATTGCAATAAAATTCCTCCCTGGTAACAAATTGAAGCAGGGAACCTGAACAAAGACGTCTGGCCCAACCGGCATCAAGCCCTGATTTCTCCTTCAGCATGAAGGCAACCGGGAAGGCTCCTGAGACCCAGGTCCGATAACAGATGCTTCTGGACCACATGTTGATATAACCGTTGCGGGCAAAAAATCCGGTTACGGATTCCATCAGTTTCCGGGCCGATTTTTCAATGATTTCCGCTATTTCGGGATAGTATTGGTCGCCAAAAGTGCGGTTCCAGATGGTGGTGTAAACAATAAAAAGGCTGATGGAGTAGTAGTTGTAGGTCTGCTCAAGGTACCACCCGTCTCCCGAATGATACGATACCACCCACAGCAGATGACTTTTCAGCAACTCGTCATCAATCGCGTAGCCATATTTCTTCAAAAACGAAAGGGTGGTGATGTTGAAAATACGCCAGTTATTCTGGGTTGTCCGGTGATGTGCCCATTTGGATATGGTGACGACCATTTCATCCCTCTGTTTTTCGGTAAACCGGAACCAGATGGTATCAGGCATCAGCAGCAGCGTCTTGAACAATCCTCCAAACTCACAGGTAAACTGATAGTTGGAATCGGGTAAATCTTCAGGTAAAGGCAACGAATTGGCATGTCCGGGGGTAAATGCATTGTAGAGATGCAGGCAATAATAATCACGCAAATTGATGTTGTTGATGGTTGTTGCCGGATCAATGTGGATCAAAGGCGCCGCCAGGGTGAAGGTTCTTTCCAGCGCTTCAAAGTCGGCTGAGCGGTAACGCCATTCCGGGGCGTCGGGCTGCGGATATGTTTTGCCCGGAACAACCGGAAAAGTCAACGGGGTTTCCAGGAATTTGACATGCGTAAAGGCCCTCTCCAACAAATACTTCGCCAATTCAATGTAATGTTTTTTTGACATTCCTGAGAATGGACTTAAATCAAAGTCCGGATTCTCAACTTTAAAAGCTCTTTCCATTTATTTAAATTCTTTGACCAATTATTAATGTAAAGCGCACTAATTCAGCATTATCTATCATTGTCAATTCTCCATTGTCAATTGTCAACTATTTAGTAACCAAGCCAATTTTGCCAAATGGAATTGCTTTAAAAGAAGGCAGGAGCTTAAAAACTTCGGAGGATGGCTTTAACTCAAAGTTCATTTTATCGTAATCGACAAACCCCGGATCACCGCAGGCAATGTAACACTTGCCAATGTAAGACCAGGCAGGGCTTCCGTTGTGGATCATTTTCACATTGATAAACACGTTGTTGTCGATAAAGTTCCTTTTGGGCAGTCCGGGCGAGTCTTCAAAATAGTTGATGAACTTCGGATAGGCAGTCGCATAAGGGGCTTGTTTGTAATTCACTGCAGCTAGCCTTGTTTCAAAAATCCCGCCTTTGTCCAGGCTTGATTTTGCCCATCCCTGCAGACGGTTGTCCAGATGAAATGCAAGCGGACAATCGATGAATATGTTGTTGCGGTAGACATTGTCGTTTCCACCCCCAATCATGATGGTCCGCGAACCTGCCTTGTAGAAAACATTGTCTGTAACCTCCATTCCACAGGCGCCGTCATCGTGGTAAACAGCCATAATCATACCATGGTCGTTCCCGATATGATGGAAAAAATTGTATTGTACTTTGTTGCCAAATTCACTGGGATCCCTGCCATAATAAATTGCCCCCATATCATCCCCATCAATGACTGCATGATGGATGTTGTTGTATTCGATCAGGTGGTCGTTACCGTGTAGCATGATGGCGCTGCCTGGACTGTTGTATATCTCGCAGTTGCGGATGACGTTACCAACGCCATCGATGTTGATGCCCACTTTGTAGGAGCGGTCGAGACGATTAAAATCATGAATCCGGCAATTCTCCACCCTGTTGTTCCCTTTTTCGAGGGTAATCCTGTCGCCACCGCCCAGGCTGATTCCGCCGGTTCCAGTGTTATAGATGTGGCAACCCGAAATGAGTTGCCCGGTCCCGGCTTCCCGGTTAAATGTTGTATTGTTGTAATTGTGTGCCAGGATACTTCCCAAAACCCGGGAAGCAGGGGTTCCTGTCCCGGCATGTTTCAAATCACTCAAAGGCAGAATTCCTTTTCCTATGGAAACCGCTACCTCTCCCAGGTTTCTGAAAACAGAGTTTTCAATCCGGTTATTTTTCCCTTTTTCGATATACATTCCCATTCCCCGGGCACATTCAAAGGTGATGTTGTTGAAATGGATATTGGAACAGTTTTCCAGGACAACAAGCGGCCCTTCCAAAATGGACAATTCTATGCTGTTCAATTTTCCCTCAGGCGGAAAGAAGTAAAGTATTCCCTTTTCACGATCTATGAAATACTCTCCCGGCCGGTCGATTTCTTCAAGCAGGTTGTAGGCGTACCAGCTTTGGAACACCTTGCCCCCCTCAAAACCATACATGGTTGGCTGGGCAGTAGTAATTGTTTTATGGATTAAATCAAGATTGGCGATTTTCACGGCATCGTCCGCATAGCCGTAGCGGAAGAATCCCGAAATCCATATCTCTTTGGCTTTTCCCCAACGATCGGGACGGGAAACCCCGAAGGTGAATTTTCCACCCCGGTTGGAAAAATCCCCGTTACGGGGAATTGATCCGGTATCGAGCACTTTCCCGATGGGGACCAAACTTTCGTTGGGCCAGCGCGAAAGTCGCATCGCTTCATGATTACAAAATAACTCCAAGGGGGCCGGCTGATAGGGACGTCCAAATCCTCTGGGACTTAGAATGCCCAAATTGCTAATCCCCAGCGATTTCAGGTTTATCTGCAAAATGCTCCCCTTTGCTTCGGGGACTATTCTTGCAAGAGTTGCCTTATTCGTGATCTTTTTTGCTTTTTCAACAGAAATAGAAATGCCTCCCGTAAAGCTGACAGTCTCGTTTGGATATGCGCTATAGGTAACCGGTGAACCTTCCACCCCTGAATCTGCTAAACCAAGTTCAAAGCTTTTTTTAAGTTGATATGCGCCCTGGCGAAAAAATACGGTCACAGCCTCCGGTTTGTGGTGTTTAATCGTAATGCGAACGGCATCACGGGCCTTTTCGGGCGTTGCAAAGGGTTTTTCCAAAGTACCCGGATTTGTATCCTTCCCTTGAGGTGATACATAATAGGTTACATTGCTTTGTAGGGCAAAAGCGACAGTCCCTAACTGCCAGAGGAGTAATAATGCTACAACTCTTTTCATCGGATAATGAATTTAAGTTCCTAAAATGAAACGCTTGTTCTTAATTGAAGCAATTAAGGCAAGCGTTTCATAGATTTTAACAGAGTATTTTTAATACTTGGCCAATGAAGCAAATATATTAAAAACCTGGGTTTTGTTCCAATATGGCTCCAGTATTGGCTTCTATCTCCCTCCGCGGAATGGGGAACAGTTTCCAAGACGGATTAAATGCAATGTTGTTCTCTTTGAAATACCAATTGTATTTCGTCAAATGATCTATCAATGTTCCGGTTCTCAGCAAGGTATTAAGCCTGAATTCTTCTCCATAAAGTTCTCTTGCCCTTTCGTCCAGGATAAGTTCCATATTGACATCTCCGGCAGTTACAGGGGTAGCGGATGCTCTGTTTCGTACTGCATTGATATCATTGGCAGCGCTTGCATTGTCACCTTTTAACATATTAGCCTCTGCACGCAGCAAATAGGTTTCTGCCAGACGCATGATATACCAGTCTTTGTAAGTTCTGCCGTTGTCATGCCACTCTTTGCTGGTTGCATCTTGAAATTTATGATAATGAACTGCTGAAACAAACTTTTTAAAATGAGGGGATGTTCGTTGCAACCACAAATTAACTGTTGAGGCATCACAATTTGTTTTTGTAATAGCTTTTCCAAAGAATTTGCTTGCCGGATTGGTATAGTAATATGTACGTTGAACATTGTAAATGGAGTTCCGAATATCATTGTTAAAGTTGTTCTTATACTTCCATATCAGGGAGTCCGTATAAGCTGTAGCCAGCAAGAAGGCGATTGGTCTCCCCATTAAGGTGTCATTCAGGAAATTTGTGACTCCGTTGATATCCTTTGATTGCCATGGAATCGGTCCCCACCATCTTTCCATATTAAACTGACCACCACTTACGTCAACATCCGTGTTATTTCCCCCTTTGATATTTGGATCCTGGGATATGTTCCAAATTGCCTCCTTGTTTCCCTCTCTGTAATTAAAATTGCCATCCTGGAACAAACAAAAATAAGCATCTCCCCAGGGAAGTTGAGGTCACCTATGGGTGTATCCTGCAAATTTGAAACTTGCCCATGGGCCAAATTTTGTCGTCATCAGGCTGCTTTTCCCATTATTTATGACTGCTGTTGCAGCATCGATGGCGCCCTGATAATCCTTCATAGAAATGTTTATTTCACTTAACAATTGGTAGGCTGCCTCACGAGGGGCTCTTCCACCTTTTAACTGGTCAATGGTCGGCATGTATTTTACCGCTTCTGTCAGGTCGGCCTTGCATTGTTGAAATATCTCGGCTTGCGTAGCCCTTACATAATCAAATTTTGGAGCTTTGGTCTCATGTAAAACAAGCGGTACCCCTCCCCACATGTTTGCCATGAAATGATAGGCGAAAGCGCGCAGAAATTTGGCTTCACCCACAATGGCATTTTTATCTGCTGCGGATGCCCAAACTGCGGTGGGTTGGTCTGCCCTGTCAATGATTGCATTGGCTTGCGAAATCCATGAGTAAAACTGTGTCCACCATTTACTAACAAAACTATTGTCAGCATTCATGGTTGACCAATTGAATAACTGCAATTTACTGGCAGCCGAATTAGTTCCGCAATCTGCTAAATCAATATCAATTCCTAATAAATCAACAGATCTTTCCCCGATTGCAGTGGGGGCACAATAAATACCAGTTCGGACAGATAAATAAATATTTGCCAAAGCCGATTCAAACTGAGGTTTAGTAGTATAGGAGTTTTCGGGAGTATAAAAGTCCTTGGGTACCTCGGTCAACGACTCCTTACACGAAGTTGTAGCAATGATTGCCAGAACGAGCGAGATAAAAAATATTTTTTTCATTTTGCAATTATTAGAAATTAATGTTTAGGCCTAACATCACAGTACGTAATGAAGGAATAGAGTTATCAGTCAAGCCTGCGGCGGTAGAGGCGTCCAGTCCAATCCATTGAGGGGCGTAGGTGCCAAGGTTATCCGCACTTAAAGTGAGGTCCAACTTCTGGATTCCATATTTTTTGGCCACTTTGGTTAAGTCATAATTGAGGGCAATCTTTTGTAACCGGATAAAACTTCGATCATAATATTTATTGCCTTTGAAAGTTGCCTTGTCCTTGTAACTTGGCCGGGGGAATTCGGCGCCGGTATTTGTTGGGGTCCAATAATCATAAACAGCATGGTTCAGATCGCCCCTGTTGGCATATCCATCCAGATAAGGGGTGTTGGTTGCAAGGAAATAGTTGTTCCCACCCCAAATAGAGTTGAGGTAAACCAACAATGATAATTTCCCGTAGCTAAATGTATTGGTAAAACTCCATCGGAAATTCTCTTTTGAAATGCCTATAAATTGACGGTCCTGATCTGAGGTAATTTTACCATCGGTGTTGACGTCTTGTAATTGATAATACCCGGGCTGAAAACCATTCAGGATGGTACCATTGTCTTTATCTGTCTGCTGGTACATACCGGTAACCTTATAGGTATATATTGTGCCGAGTGATTTACCGATAAAAAGACCGGAAGAGACTATATCATCTTCTATCCCATCCCCATTGGTATCGCCCAACAAATGGGACACTTTGTTTCTATTGAGAGAAAAAGCGATATCAGATGTCCACTGAAACATTCCCTTTTGCATGTTGAGGGTACTTAGGTTTAGCTCAATCCCCTTGTTTTTTATTTCACCGGCATTGGCGGTAATTGAGCCGAAACCGGACGCTCCCGGCAAATTGAGTGTGAATGCCAAATCGTTCGTTTTGGTGGAATACATATCAATGGATCCCGAAATTCTGTGTTTCAATACGGAAAAGTCAATTCCGACATTGTATCCGGTCCGCGATTCCCAGCCGAGATTATCGTTGCCCAGCGCCGAGATGTACTCAGTCATGGTATAATTGGTATCCCCCTGATAATAGTAATAGCTATTGCCCACTTTGGCCAAAGTACTGTAAGGGCTTATTGATTGGTTACCGTTGGTACCGTGCGATCCCCTGAATGTTAAAACATCCAGAAAGGAGATATTCTTCATGAAAGATTCTTTGTAAATATTCCAGTTTACACCGACGGATGGGAAGTCGCCGTATTTTTTATTGGCGCTGAAGGCCGAATATCCATCCCGACGATAGGTTCCTGTGATGCCATACTTGTCGTTGAAGGTATAGGTAAGCCTAGCCATCTGCCCGACTGCTTTTGTCTCGCTCCCTCCGGTACTTACCGTAGGAGTTTGGCCTGCTTGCAGACGATAGACGCCCAACTGGGGATTGTCAAAACCTTTGGATGAAGAACTCTGATTAAAGCCGTTGTATTTTTCTGTGGAGTAGAGCAATGTTAAATCCACGTTGTGCTTTTGGGCAAATGTCCGGCTGAACTTTACCAAATGGTCCAGCATGGTGGTGTTGCTCCGGCCGAAATTTGCTGTTCCCTGACCATTCACAGGAAGCCCGACGATTGTCTGATAACCGTAGAAAGAACCTGTTTCACTGAAGTTAAGCGTATGGGCATAGGTCGCAGTATAGGACAATCCCTTTACCCATGGTACTTTTACCGTTGCATTAAAAATGCCGTTCAGGTTATAGGCTTTGTTGTAAGAATCATCTGCAATTGCCCAATATGGACTATTGAACGAAGTGGTTGTTTGCGGAAATTGTTTGTAGCTTCCATCCGCATTGTAAATATCTGCGTAAGGACTAAATGCATAGGACGAAGTATTTGAGCCTGTGCCATATATACGACCCTGGGGATAATCCCTCGTGCTAAAATAGGATTTAAGCCCGACCGTAAGCCAGTCGGTAATTTTCGATTCCAGGTTTACCCTGATGGAATAGTGTTTAAACAGGTCGTTGAGAATAACCCCTTTTTGACTGGTGTAGTTTCCTGACATAAAATAGTTCATTTTGTCAGTACGGTTCGATACACTCAAGGATGTATTCTGGTTGAACCCTGTCTGCCTGAACATACCGTATGGATCTACCAAAGTTGGCTGGTGGTCGGGCGTTGCATCGTAATTCTTTTTTTCGATGGTCTGAAGGTAATTGGAAGTCTGATCAAGTGGGACTACGGTGCCATTGTCATTCAGAATGTCATTCAAACGTTGCATATAACCCTGGGCATTATAAACTTCCAAAGGTTTTAATTCATTGACGACCCCATAGCTTGACTGGAGGGAGAATTTTGGTTTTCCGTCGAGGCCAGTCCCTTTTTTGGTTTCAATGATGATGACCCCATTGGAAGAACGTGAGCCATACACCGCAGCCGCACTGGCATCTTTCAAAACTGTCACACTCTCGATATCTGATGGTGAAATATCGGCCATGGTTCCCCTGAAAATAGACCCATCGAGAACAATCAGCGGTGTGCCTGATGCTGCAATGGAGTTTTGGCCCCTGATGGTAAATCCCGGAACCCCACCGGCGGTATTGGCTTCACCAACGTTTAATCCTGCTACGGTACCCTTCAGGCGTTCCATCACGTTGTTGGTAGGAACCTTTTCGTAGGTTCCCAAATCCGCAGTTACAACGGCTCCGGTAACAGCTTGCTTCTTTTGGGTTCCATAACCGATCGCAACTACCTCTTCAATTCCGATCGTTGCATCTTCCAGGGTAACATTTATAAGCGCTTTGCTACCAACTGCAATTTCCTGTCCCTTCATTCCTACGAATGAAAACTGCAAGATTGCATTGGCAGGGATATTTGATAAGGAGTACTTCCCGTTGAAATCGGTAATAACCCCTATCGTCGTTCCCTTGAGAATCACCGACACCCCTGGAAGTGGTCCTCCGGTAGAATCAGTGACTTTACCGGTAACTGATCTTTGTTGCTGCGTTTCGGCCGGTGAACCGCTCTTTTCGGAGAACAGCACATAGTTGGTGTTAAATGAGCGATAGGTAACATCGGTCCCGGCAAAAAGTATTTGCAGCACCTCTTCAACATTCTTCGATTGACAATCGATATCCGTTTTCCGGTCGACATTGATGTTGTTACTATTATAAAGAAACCTGAATTCAGTTTGTTCTTCAATGGTTTTCAGAATGTTGCTGATTGATTCATTTTCGGCTTTCAGGTTCAATTTTCCGTTCGTTTGCGAGAAAACGGTTGCAGATACCTGAAAGAACACAGCAAACAAAAGAACCGAAGTTAGTTTCATAATCCTAAGAATTTGTTTCATGCAGGGTATTCTTCCTCCATGAAGGTTCCAACGTTTTTTTTTCATAATTTTGAGACGTTAAATTGTTGTTATTAAAATAATGACATGCAGATGACTCGAAGGAAAGTGGTAGGACACTTTCCTTCTTTTATTTTGCATGAATTTTTATTTGCCCACCGTTTACTTCATATTTAAATTTTGAGGTTAATTGCATCATATTTAGTAATTCGCGAAGACTCTCTGTTTTGATGGTCATGGTAAAACGATCGTTTCGGTTGATCAATGAATCCAAGTGAATGGAGACACCGTACCAGCGTTCGATACGTGGTATTAAATCCGTGAAAGGAACATTGATGATGTGTAATTCGTTATTTTTCCAGATAGAATAGATTTCGGGCGACACATTCCGAACAGTTAGCTGGTCTTTCTGAATATCGTACAAGGCCTGCTGACCTGGTTTCAACACTGCGAAATTAGAATCGTCGGCATTTTCAACAGTCACTTCACCCTCTTCGAGCGTGGTTTCAACGCCGGGTTCATCAAGGTAAGTTTTGAGATTAAACCGGGTGCCTGTTACCTTAACTTTCATTCCGGATGCGGTGCTTACTTCAAAAGGATGTTCCTTATCTTTTTTGACATCAAAATAGGCTTCACCTGTCACTGAAACATTTCGCGGATGTAATGCATCGTACTTTAAGATGGTCTCGGAATTCAACCAGACCAAACTTCCATCTGCCAAAATAATGCGCGATTTTTCACCTTTGGGCGTCTCAAAAGTGACCATTGCCGATTGCCTGTTTGCGAAGAAACGGTCCCAACTCCACAAACTTCCGATTCCAACTGTTAACAGGACAAGTACTGACGCTGCTGCCTTCAGGAAGAAATTCATCGAAACAACTTTGGAATTCCGGGTCGTATGGGGCAGTTTACTGTTTACCATTTCCCAGGCCTGGTCGATATCCAATTTTGCCTGGAATTGCTGGTTGTTGCTTAGAAAAAACAGCTTGTGAATCCTTCTGAATTCTGCTCTATTTTCTTCTGATGCGGAGACCCAGCCAAGAATTTCCCGGTTTTCCGCATCCGAAGTCTCCTTCAATAGAAACTTGTATAATAAACTATCGTTGATTGAATCTTCCATTTCTTGCTTCTTTCATTAATCCTATACAGGGAACTAGCGTATTACCCTGACAAAGTGGGTAGAATTTTTTTCAAATATTTTAAAAAGGAAATTCCGTTGTGGCCTATTTCAGGAAAAGGCCGACAAGAATGACTATCAGGTAGTCTTTTAGCTCAATTTTCAGTTTGGTCAAAGCGCGGCCCATTTGAGTTTCAACCGTTTTGACGGATATTCCAAGTTTTCCGGCTATTTCATGGTATTTAAGCCCTTCCTCCCTGCTCAACCGGAATATTTTCAGACATTGTTCAGGAAGTGAATTCATGGCCTCGTCAACCCTGTTTTGCAATTCAGTGTATAATACTGATTCATAAGTATTAAAATCTTCCGATTGATTTTGGTAAACCAGGTTCAAAACCGAATAATAACTTTCAATAACTTTTTTATGTTCAATGAAATTAAAACAGAGATTTTGCACGGATTTGTACAAATAGGGTCGGATTTCGTGATCCAACTTCAGATATTCCCTTTTTTTCCAAATGTTAAGGAAAACCTCCTGGATAATTTCCTCCGATTCCTGCTGATTGGCAATGAATTTATTCGCAAAACCACACAATCGTGGATAATACTTTCGAAACAATAATTCAAAAGCCAACTCATCCCCATCTTTTAACCGATGGAGTAGGATAAATTCAGAATCATTTGGCTCAGTTGTCATTTCCGGGAGGGAAGTTCGTTTGTCAATGCAAATATCGCAAATTTCCGGTTAGGTGAGATGCTCAAGGAGTATCTTGAAACCAATCCCAATCAAGATTAAACCACCCACCATTTCCACTTTTGAACCGAATTTGCCTCCGACATCCTTACCTATCCGGATTCCCAGCATTGAGAAAAAGAAGGTTACGCCACCAATGATCACTGCCCCGCCGAATATTTTCTGTGTTTCGGCCAGGGCATAGGAGAAACCCACTACGAGCGCATCAATGCTGGTGGCGATGGAGAGGGTCATGATGTGACGAAAAGAGTAGATATCCGATTCCTTTTTATCGGTAGGCATAGTGATCCCTTCATAAATCATCTTGCCCCCCAGATAGGCCAGTAAGATGAAGGCGATCCAGTGGTCAATATTTTCCACGTAACTTTTGATCCCTGTTCCCATGAACCATCCGGCGATGGGCAGAACCCCCTGAAAAAATGCGAAGGCGAAGGCGATTTTTACCGCATGGACAAAGGAGACTTTTTGTTCCGCCAATCCACAACTGATGGACACGGCAAACGAGTCCATTGAGAGGCCGGTAGCTAAAATCAGGACAGTAACCAGATCCATATAATTTGGTCGTTGATCAGTTGATGCGCTGGATTGAGTTTGGAAGCCTTAGTAAGTTTCCATAGATGCAAATATATAAAAAAGAACGCCGGGGAATTCCCCCAGCGTTCTGATTGTGACCATTGCTGGTCATTGATATATTGGGTTGACAATTACATCATTCCACCCATACCGCCGCCCATACCGCCGGCTGGCATTGCTGGTTCATCTTTCTTCTCTTCAACCAGCACACATTCAGTTGTCAGGAACATGCCTGCAATAGAGGCCGCATTTTCGAGTGCAATACGGGTAACTTTGGCGGGGTCGATAACTCCTGATTCGTACAGATTCTGGAATACGTCGAGGCGTGCGTTGTAGCCGAAATCGCCTTTGCCTTCTTTTACTTTCTGAACGATCACGGCGCCTTCTACGCCTGCGTTGGCAACGATCTGGCGCATTGGTTCTTCAATGGCGCGTTTGATGATCAGGATACCTGTTGTCTCATCGTCGTTGTCGCCTTCAAGACCTTCAAGCGATGCGATGGCACGAAGCAGCGCGACGCCACCTCCGGGTACGATACCCTCTTCGATGGCAGCACGGGTTGCGTTTAGCGCGTCATCCACACGGGCTTTCTTCTCTTTCATCTCGATTTCGGAAGGAGCGCCTACATAAAGTACGGCAACACCACCGGAAAGTTTGGCAAGACGCTCCTGCAATTTTTCGCGGTCGTAATCGGAAGTAGTGGTTTCGATCTGTTTTTTGATCTGACCAACTCTTGAAGCGATCAATGCTGAATCGCCGGCGCCATTTACAATGGTGGTTTTTTCCTTGTCGACAGTCACTTTTTCAGCTTTTCCAAGCATCTCAAGCGTAGTGTCTTCCAGTTTCATCCCTTTTTCTTCGGTAACAACTGTTCCGCCTGTTAAAATGGCAAGGTCTTCGAGCATCTCTTTGCGGCGATCACCAAATCCGGGCGCTTTAACTGCACAAACCTTCAGGCCTGCACGCAAACGGTTGACAACCAAAGTTGCCAATGCTTCGCCTTCGATGTCTTCGGCAATGATCATCAACGGACGACCGGATTGGTGTGTAGCTTCCAGAATAGGAACCAATTCTTTCATGGAACCGATCTTCTTGTCGTGGATCAGGATGAAAGGGTGCTCCATCTCGGTAGCCATTTTTTCGGTATCTGTTACAAAATAGGGAGAGATGTAACCGCGGTCGAACTGCATACCTTCAACAACTTCCACGTATGTGTCGGTTCCTTTGGCCTCTTCGACTGTGATAACTCCTTCTTTGTTAACTTTTTGCATCGCTTCGGCGATCAGTTTGCCAATTTCGGCATCATTGTTGGCCGATACACGGGCAACCTGCTCAATTTTATCGTAATCGCTGCCAACGTTGACAGACTGGGATTTGATATGGGCTACAACTTTAAGTACGGCCTTGTCGATACCACGTTTCAGGTCCATCGGGTTGGCGCCTGCCGTAACGTTTTTCAATCCTACCGTGATGATAGACTGGGCCAAAACTGTGGCAGTGGTGGTTCCGTCACCGGCATCGTCGCCTGTTTTTGAGGCAACTTCTTTAACCAGATGTGCGCCAATGTTTGCATACGGATCGGCAAGATCGATCTCTTTTGCTACGGTTACACCATCTTTGGTTACCAGGGGAGCTCCAAATTTTTTCTCAATGATCACATTACGTCCTTTTGGTCCGAGGGTAACCTTTACTGCGTCGGCCAACTGGTCAACACCTTTTTTCAACAGCTCGCGAGCTTCAATATTGAATTTAATTTCTTTAGCCATTTCGAATAAATTTTATTTATTGACAATCAATTAATTAAGCGATAAAAAGTACATCTGTCTGGTTAACAAGCAAATAGTCTTTTCCTTCGATGGAGAGTTCAGTGCCTGAGTATTTTCCAAAGAAGACCACATCACCGACTTTAACTTCCATCACTTCATCTTTTTTTGCACTTCCTACCAGGACAACTTTCCCGGAAAGTGGTTTTTCTTTAGCTGAATCAGGAATGATAATACCACCAGCTGTTTTTTTCTCTGCTTCCTGCGGCTCGATCAAGACTTTGCCGGCAAGGATTTTACCTTTAAGTTCTGCCATTTTAAAAATTTATTTATTAAAAGTGAATAATATTTTTGATACTTCAACCCTATCAGATTTTGTGCCAAAACGAAAAGTAGACATCACCTCTTTATTTTCAGACAAAATTACAACAATTTTATTGTAGTATATCTGATTAATCGTAATAAGTGATTGATTTATTGCGAATTATCTTTATTGTGTTTTGTCAGCTAATTCTGACAAGTTGACACATTCTAATTTTTGGATTTCGATCGGTGACAATGAATCAGGATCTATAGTGCGAAAGAAAAGGTCGAGTCGTCCGGTTGGACGGCTCTACGAAAAAGCCACTGCTTTTGGGCAGCGGCTTAAAGGCTTACTGAAACGAGTGGTTTCAGTTATTTTGTTTTTGACGAGTCTAAAGTTTTTTGAGGCGCCGACTGTGGAAAAGTAGGTAAGGCGGATGGATCCTGAACACCCTGAATTTGCTGTTCAATAGCCGATTTGGCTTGTTGTCCATGACGTGGGAGGAACGCAGTTGCCCCAATGCAAAGGATTACCAGGCTTGCTGCAAGGATCCAGGTTCCTTTTTCAAGGAAGTCTGTTGTCTTACGAACGCCCATTACCTGATTGGAACTGGAAAAAGAGGATGCTAATCCGCCCCCTTTTGAGTTTTGAACCAAAACCAGGAGAACGATCAGGAAACAAACAATGAAAATTAGGACTGATATAAAAGTATACATCTGGAATTATTTAAGCATTTTTTTAATCTCTTCAATTTGCTCGGCAAAATAAACACTTTTTTCGGGATATTTCAAACTTAACCGTCGAAAAGAGTCAATGGCTTTTTGTAGATGCCCCTGTTTAAGATAAATTCTTGATAATGTTTCTGTTATGAATTCGTCATTTTCGTTTTCAGAAGCGTCATTTAACTCAAACAGATCGTTTTGTGCGGTCGAAATTTCATTTCGTGGCTGTAAGGTGGGATTCACTTGAATGAATTTCTCTATCAAATCAACTTTTCCCCCGGTGATTTCAGCATTTGCATGATCCGGGAGCAGTGTCGCATTATTTTGGCTTTGATCTGATTCATCCAGTTGGAAAAGTGCATCCGGCTGATCGAAACTTAACAGGTCAAAATCGATGATCTTTGGGTCACCTGGGTTCTTGCCATTGAATTCAGGAAAATCGGCCACGGTGACCTGCCTCTCCTCCGAAAGCTCAAAAAGCGAAGTGTTATCTGTGTTAGGTAAATCGGTAACCTTTTGGTGTTTGTTGGCCTGTTCCCTGTCATTTTTTGGCTGAAGCAACCGATAAAGGATGGTACGGTCAGTGGCGTAAATTGAACAGATTTTCAAGTGGGAATCGTAGCGAAAGTTCGACTGGGTATGAAGATTAAAGGTGTAAAGAAGTTGTGCTGATTGAAAATAGGGGAACTCCCCGACGATCTCCTTCAGCTCCCCGATGGTCTGCTCTTTGAGCAATCCGGGTTTTTCAACAAACAGCAACAACTGGTCTTTTGTAATTGACATAATAAATCTATCCTTAGACTTGACAAACGCAATTTACCAACTTTTCTTCATCTTTTAACTCACAACTCCCAACTCTCCACTCTCAACTCTCCACTCTCAACTCTCCACTCTCAACTTTCCACTAATACCTTACCAGTTCGACACTGATTTGTTAAAGATATCATCAATCAATTGGGTGTTGATCACTTGAACCGCTTCATTTTCGACCTGGTTGATTGCTTTTGAGCTATCCCAGTCGTAATAGGCCGAGAAGGATGTATTAAAATCCTGGTCGTGCTCTTTGTTGTTGACAAAGATCACTTTGACGGTGATGGTCAGCCTGTTCATGGAGGCAAAATCGCGTCCAGTTTCACTTTTTTGGATGGAGAGCGGCCGGACATCGTAACCGGTAATCTCGCCCGAAAATTCCAGGTCACCCTGATCGGTGTTTAGGGAGAGGTTCGTTTCGTTGACGAACTTATCTTTCAAGGCTTCCGTGAAGGACTGGCTTAGGGTTGGGTTGATCACCCTGGCCCTGTTCCTGAAAAAATCAACTGAAACAGTCTTGATATCAGGAGAGATGATGGCGCCACTCATCCCGTATTTAATTGAACATCCGTAGGTTGTCAATAGAAACAGGATGGCAGCGAAAGCCTTTAAAAGTCTGATATTCGGTTTTGTCATTTTTGTTTGATGTTGTGTTCCTTGATCTTCCTGTAAAGGGTCCTTTCAGAGATGCCCAACTCCTCGGCTGCAAGTTTACGTTTTCCGCTATGTCTTTCCAATGCCTTGATAATAAGCTCCATCTCTTTTTCTTCAATGGAGAGTGATTCTTCGACAAATTCTTCAGTATCCTGGATGTGTGCCCTTACACCTGGTTTTGGGTAACCCGGGAACAGCGGTTCTTCCTGCTCAATGCTCTCTTTATCCTGGTGAAAGAGTTGCATGATTCCTTCATCCGTTTCTTCCGTACGAACGGCGGTTGGAGCGCCTTTGGACATCTGGTTAAACTTCTCTTTCAGGTCGTCCAGCTCTTTCTTGAGCCCAATCAGGGCATTGAGCATCATCGTACGTTCGTTCTCCAGGGCCCTGGCATCAATCTCCTTGTGGTACAAGGCCGGAAGGAAGCCAGGTTCCTCATTGGGGATGTAGTGGATTAGTTTCTCAGAAGTGATATCCCTTTCCGTCTCAATAATCGAAATCTGTTCCGTGATATTTTTCAACTGCCTGACATTGCCGGGCCAGCGATAACCAAGAAATATTTTTTGGGCCTCCTCATTTAGCCGGATAGATGGCATTTTGTACCGTTCGGCAAAATCGTTGGCAAATTTTCTGAATAAAAGAAGGACATCTGTACCCCGCTCGCGCAACGGTAAAACTTTGATTGGAACGGTATTGAGCCTGTAGTAAAGATCCTCCCTGAACTTACCCTCCTTGATGGCGTTGGTCAGGTCAAAATTGGTGGCCGCAATCACCCGTACATTGGTCTTTTGCACCTGGGAAGAGCCTACCCGAATAAACTCACCTGTCTCAAGCACCCTCAACAGTCTTACCTGTGTCGAGATGGGAAGTTCCCCAATCTCGTCCAGGAAAAGGGTTCCTCCATCGGTTACCTCGAAATATCCTTTGCGATCGTTGAGCGCCCCTGTAAATGATCCTTTTTCGTGTCCAAAAAGCTCGGAGTCGATTGTTCCTTCCGGGATTGCGCCGCAATTGATGGCGATGTATTTGCCATGTTTTCGTGGTGAATAATAATGGATAATTTGCGGGAATGACTCCTTCCCAACGCCACTCTCGCCGCTGATCAGCACCGATAAATCTGTCGGCGCCACCTGTAGGGCAACTTCAATGGCACGGTTCAGTCCGGGGGCATTACCGATGATGCTAAAACGTTGTTTAATCTCCTGTATATCCATGCAATCAACTCACATTTTCGAACGACAAATTTAACACTAATCTCCGAATATACTACTAACAAGATATGATTGAGACGATCCAGCCCCCTCCCTACCACGAATGACACAAATTACACAAATTAGAAAATAAATTAGTCTCCTTCTTATAAGTTGTATTTTTTCAATGTTTCTCCGACTCCCCGTTCCCAAGTCTCCCCCTCTTTCCTCCCCGTTTCACCGTTTCTCCGTTTCACCGTTTCTCCGTTTCACCGTTTCACCTTACTCAACATTACTAAACAATGATTATTTTTGTGCAAAAACAGTGATAAACATGACTCCTAAATTTATTGCCATCATTCCTTCCAGGTACGGATCTTCGCGGTTTCCCGGGAAACCACTAGCGGACATTGCAGGAAAACCAATGATACAACGGGTCTATGAACAGGTGGTTCAGGCAGTAGAGGAAACCTGGGTCGCAACGGATGATGAGCGCATTGCATCTGCTGTTCGCGCTTTTGGAGGCAAGGTAGTGATGACTTCGGTGGACCACCGCAGCGGCACGGACCGTTGCGCGGAGGCGGTTCGAAAGGTCAGCCAGGAGACAGCCAAGCACTTTGATGTGGTCATCAACGTCCAGGGCGATGAGCCATTTATAAGTCCCAAACAAATTTCCATCCTTAAGCAACCTTTTGTTGAGGAGGCATCTACCGAGATTGCCACATTGATTCAGAAGATCCAAAAGGCAGAGGTCCTTTTTAACCAGGCGGAGGCAAAAGTTGCCCTCGACATTCATGGTAATGCACTGTTCTTTAGTAGAATGCCAATCCCAATGGTTTTTAAATCCAAAGAATCCGATTGGATTAATTACTTCAATTATTTCTGCCACGTAGGGATTTATGCCTACCGTACCGATATTCTGGAGAAGCTCAGCAGATTGCCGGAAGGTCTTTTGGAGAAGGCCGAATCGCTGGAACAACTGAGGTGGCTTGAGAATGGGTACACCATAAAAACGGTTGTCACGGATCATGCAACGGTGGGAATCGACACCCCGGAAGAGCTGGAAATTATCGTTGCCTCGGGAATTGATAAATATTATTCGAAGCAATAAACTGCATTAATTGTAGTAACTTTAAACGCTTAGAACCTGCTAAAACCTATTTGCTATGGACGTTCCGCAGTTGGTGAAAGAAGACCCTTATTTGCAGCCTTATACTTCGGATTTCCAGCGCTGGGCTGAAAAATACCACGCCAAAGAAAAGGAGTTGCTGGGGGCTGTTTCCTTAAAGGATTTTGCTTCAGGGCACAATTATTTTGGGCTTTTCAAATCCGAAAATGGCTGGATTTTTCGCGATTGGGCCCCCAATGCCTCCCGTATCTTCCTGGTAGGGAACTTCAATGACTGGCAGGACCGTTCGGATTTTGAATTGAAAAATATAGGTAATGGTTCGTGGGAGATAGAATTACCTCTTTCATCCATGCACCACGGAGATCTTTATGCACTCTCCATGTATTGGCCCGGCGGATCCGGCAAAAGGATTCCGGCCTGGGCAAAAAGGGTCGTACAAGACAATGAGACAAATATTTTCAATGCCCAGGTGTGGGCGCCCAGGGATGCTTTTCATTTTAGTCACCATTTTATCCCAACGAACGAGGCGCCAATTATTTATGAGTCGCATGTGGGAATGGCGGGAGAGGAACCCAGGGTGCATACTTTCAATGAGTTCAGGTACGAGATGTTACCACGGATCAAGGCAGCCGGATACAATACCATTCAGTTGATGGCCATTCCGGAACACCCCTATTACGGAAGCTTTGGCTACCATGTCTCCAGTTTCTTTGCCCCTTCATCCAGATTTGGTACCCCGGAGGAGTTGAAGCACCTGATTGATGAGGCACATGGCATGGGAATGTCGGTGATAATGGATCTGGTCCATTCCCATGCGGTAAAAAATGTGAACGAGGGATTGGGACTGTACGACGGAACCAGGAGCCAGTTTTTTCATGAAGGTGCACGTGGAGAGCATCCTGCATGGGATTCTTTCTGTTTCAATTATGCAAAGAATGAGGTGATTCACTTCCTTCTGTCAAATATAAAATATTGGTTAACCGAGTTCAGATTCGATGGTTTCCGCTTCGATGGGGTGACAAGCATGCTCTATTTTGACCACGGATTGGGGAAGGCGTTTACCAATTATGCCGACTATTTTACCCCAAATCTCGACGACGAGGCGGTGGTCTATTTTATGCTGGCCAACAAACTGGCACATGAAATTAATCCGCATGTTCTTTCGATTGCCGAAGAGATGAGTGGCCTGCCCGGACTTGCTGCCCCGCTTAGCAGCGGAGGTTTGGGTTTTGACTACCGGATGTCTATGGGGGTTCCTGACCTGTGGATCAAACTGATCAAAGAGCAACAAGACCAGGAATGGAATGTCGGACATCTCTTTTACGAATTGACAGCCCATCGTCCGGAGGAGAGGGTGGTCAGTTATGTTGAGAGCCACGACCAGGCAATGGTGGGCGACAAGACCGTCATTTTCAGGCTGATTGACAAGGAGATGTACTTCAGCATGCGCAAAGATCAGCCCAACCTGATCGTTGACCGGGGTATTGCCCTGCACAAAATGATCCGGTTAATTACCATCGGATGTGCCGGGGGCGCTTACCTCAATTTTATGGGAAATGAGTTCGGTCATCCCGAATGGATTGATTTTCCGAGGGAAGGGAACGGCTGGTCGTACCAGCATGCCCGAAGAATTTGGAGTGTTGCAGAAGATTTGGAGCTTAAATTTCACTGGTTGCTTGACTTTGACAGGGATATGGTCCATCTTTTCAGGCAGGAGCGGTTGCTTGAAGTTCCGGAGATTTGGCGCATTCACGATAACATGCCCGACCAGGTGCTTGCCTTCAAGCGAAAAAACATGCTTTTCGTCTTCAATTTTAATCCGGACAAATCGTTTGAAGATTATGGAATCCACTGTGATCCGGCCAAGTTTAAAGTGATCCTACAAACTGATGCCCACATTTACGGCGGTTTTAACCGGATCGACGAAAGAATGACCTATTATTCACTGCCCGAGAATGGTCTTGGATCGCCTCACCAGGTGAAACTCTACTTACCCGCCAGGACAGCCATTGTGTTGCAACAGCAGCCGTATACGAAAGTGAGATAAACTCAACCACAAATTACACAAATGGACACAAATTGTCTGAAGCAGGATTTTCAGGATTATAAAATGAACAGAATAGGGAGACATTATAAATTCCTAGACCCCTCAAATCCGTTAAACCCCTCCCCACCACAAATTTCACAAATGGACACAAATTGTCTGAAGCAGGATTTTCAGAATTATAGAATGAACAGAATTGGGAAACATTTCATACAAAATAAACCCCTTCCACCACAAATTACACAGATTTCACAGATTGAATTAACAAGACATATCTCTGTATCCCCGTTTCTCCGTTTCAACATTTATTAGTTCTTTCCCTTAGTCCCCCAGTCTCTCCGTCCCTCCGTCATTTCAGCGATCCCCTGATCTCTTCCACAATTTTCTTCCGCACTCCAAAGGGGACGGCTGAGAGGCAAATAGCCGGGTAACTTGCCATTCCCTGTTTTAGCTTAACGGTAAGGTGAAGGTCCCATTTCAGTCCGAGCAGATATTTTTTGACCTTGACTTGTTTCAGGGAGGCAGTTGGAAACTCGACCGATTCATAGCTCCTGTCGACCGAAAACAATGCGTAATACCTGATCTGCACTTTGTTGTTTTCAAGCTGAAAACGTACGTAACTAAAGTTAAGTATCCTATTCAGCACCAGCCCGGCAATCAAAAAACAGGCCAAAACTAGCACGATCTCAAATCGTTGAAAAAAGACAGCAACAGACATGGCGAGCAGCAGCAGCAAACCTGAGACCATCAGGCTGTTCTTGAGAAATGCGAGATGCTTTTTGTTGTTGTAGAGCATGAAAAAATTACAAATTACGGATTACAAATTACGGTGAAATTAGGAAAGATTTGGCGGTTTTGGTGATTTTTCATCAACCGGTTGCAACTTAATGAAAGGTTAATTCTTATCTTGGTAAAATAAAACCGACCCTGGCTGTAAATAGCCAGCAACCGATCATGGGCTAAATAATGCTTTACACTTTTTATAAACGAGTTAACGGTCAGCTTCAAAGACGATAACAATGAATATTTACAGTTACAAAAACTTGATTTCTAGCCTTCCTGTAAGACAACAATGTTTTACAACCAAACGAACAACATGGGAAAAAGCAGAAAATCAATTTGAATGGCTTAGGAAGCTTAACGACAACTTATTTGGCGATAATCAAACCTTTAATATTAGCCGACAGGAAATTTTTGAAACAACAGACTTAACAGAACTAATTATAAAGACAATTTATTGGGGATATACAGGCGGAATGCGAGGAAATCACTTTGTGAATATTTTGAAAAATATTGACTTAATTGAAACTTCTTTCAAAGAATTGAAACAAACAGTAATGCCAACGTCTGACGACTTCAACCAATTAACGACAAAATTTAGATGTGTTTCTGGACTTGGACTTTCAACTTACAGCAAGCTACTTTACTTCTTACAACTGACTTTTGACGGGAATCCAAGCTTAATTTTAGACCAAAGGCTCATTGAAGTTTTCAAAAGTAAAACATATTCAGAGTATGATTTGCTTATTGGAATTAGATATGATAATGCTGAAAAAAAGTATCTTGAATTTTTGCAAATGACCAATGAAATATCAAAAGAATTAGAAACGCAAGGAGAAAATATTGAACAATTCCTATTTATATTTGGTAACAGCCTGAAAATATACTAGTTGAATATAAAAAGCAGAACCGCTAACAAAGGCCATGGAGCAAAAGCGGCTTAAGAAAATTACCATCAGGCAATCACGTCGACGAAATTGCCCTGGCAGACACTTTTGTAACTCGCAACCCGCTTCTGCTCAAAGCCTCGGACCGTGAGGTCTAATGGCGAAAAAAACCATGAAGATTCATACTTTTGGAAGGTGAAATTTATGATTGAAAAAGTGGTATATTTGAATTATGAGAACATTACAAGACATCCAGTATACTTTGGGAACTCATAAAGTAAGATTATTTCATGATTATCCCCTTAAATCGATGGCAATTTTTGGATCATATTCAAGAAGAGAAAATAAAGATTCCAGTGATTTGGATATTCTAGTTGAGTTTTCGGATACGATAGGTATTAGATTCATAGATTTAGCTGATGAGTTGGAAAGCATTGTCGGATTCAAAGTAGATTTAGTTTCAAAAAATGGAATTAAAGAGAAATATTTAGAATCAATCGATTCAGATTTAATATATGTCTAAGCGTGATACACTGTTGTTGTTAGATGATATGTTGCAATCCGCACAGAAGATTAAGCAATACACAAAAGGTTTTGGTTATAAGGAATTTCTAGCGGATAACAAGACCATTGATGCTGTTGTTAGGAATTTCGAAATAATTGGAGAAGCCGCAAATAGAATAGACCCCGATTTTAGAGATCAGAATCCAGTAATTGAATGGAAAAGAATACGAGGTTTTCGTAATCGTATTGTACATGATTATTTTGGGATTGATCATGAGATTGTATGGAATATAATCGAAACCTATCTTGATGAACTTACAGATAGGTTGGAAACGATCATTAAAGATTTTAAAATCACATAGCCCATATTAACTAAGGCTTCGTGTGGTTGAGGGACGAGACCCAACATGAAGCCCTGTTGCACGAAATCCCATCACTGATTCTGTCTGGCAACAGTATCTTATTGAAATTCAATATTTATTTGTGATTTTAGACAGGATTAGCAGGCTATCAATGGCACGTCATGCTAAGTGCAACCTACGAGCGTAAAAATTACTTAGGAGTAATCTACGAGCGTAAATATCCACTAAATTTACCCTTGTTTGTTTGACAAGCGTAAAGTTTATCTTTGAGTTATGGCTAATTTCAAACATTAGGTCAATGGGAAATATAAAGGAATTGTTACCAGAACAACGTGAAGAATTAATCAGCGCATTAAAAGCCCGTTTCGCGAAAAACATGAACCGCCATAAAGGTATTGAATGGGCTAAAGTACAAGCAAAGCTGGATCTGCCAGCTGGCGGGGGAAAACTGTGGTCGCTCAATGAAATGGAGAGAACCGGCGGCGAACCGGATGTTGTTGGACTTGATACAAAGACGGGCGAATATATTTTTTATGATTGTTCTGCGGAAAGTCCCAAAGGCCGCAGAAGTGTTTGTTACGACCGCGAAGCGCTGGAATCAAGGAAGGAATATAAACCTGAAAATACTGCAATGGATATGGCTGCTGCCATGGGCATTGAACTTTTGACGGAAGAGGAATATCGGGAGTTACAGAGACTTGGAAATTTCGATACAAAAACATCGAGCTGGGTGAAAACTCCTTCTGAGATCAGAAAACTCGGTGGCGCCATCTATTGCGATCGTCGCTACGACCATGTCTTCGTCTATCACAACGGTGCGGAATCTTACTATGCCGTCAGGGGGTTCCGCGGTTCGGTAAGGGTATGAATATTGGGTAATCACAAAGATTACACAAAGTTTTTTGTAACTTACAGTTTCTTAGATAATTTATCGCTATATGATTATAAATTACCACATTAAACCAGCCGATCTTAAAGAAAAACTCGGCCATTTCTGGCAGTTATCAGGTGAGAAGATAAATAGCGTTGAAAAGGAATACGACGCTTCCCAGGGCGCCCCGGTCTTCACCAAAAACGGGATATACACCACCCGTGGCTGGACGGAATGGACCCAGGGATTTCAGTTCGGCTCTGCTATCCTTCAATTTGATGCTACCGGTGACGAATCTTTTCTGGAAATTGGGAGGAGAGACACGGTTCAATCTATGGCGCCTCACATCAGCCATGTTGGGGTCCATGACCATGGATTTAACAACATCAGCACCTACGGAAACCTGCATCGCCTGATGAAGGAGGGCAAAATTCCCTTCAATGAATGGGAGAAGAATTTTTACGAACTGGCGCTTAAAGCCTCCGGAGCGGTTCAGGCCAATCGATGGACCAAAACTTCTGATGGGGGATTTATATACTCTTTCAACGGTCCACACTCCCTGTTTGTCGATACCATCCGTTCGTGCCGGATCTTGATGATGTCCCACCGGTTGGGACACTATCTGCCCGGCGAAAATGACAACCATATTTCCCTTTTTCAACGGGCAACAGATCATCTGTTGGCCACCGCAAAATACGCGATATATTACGGCGAAGGCCGCGACAGCTATGATGTATGGGGAAGGACCGCCCACGAGTCCATCTTCAATCCCAACGATGGAAACTACCGCTGCCCGAATTCGCAGCAGGGATACTCGGGCTTTACCACCTGGACCCGCGGACTGGCCTGGGCGATGGTTGGATTTGCCGAAGAGCTGGAGTTTTTGCAGTCACTACCGGAAACTGAATTCAAAGATGGAAGCAATAAGGATCAAATTCTCAGTATTTTGTTGAAAGGTGCCAGAGCGACCTGTGATTTCTACCTCGATCATACGCCTACCGATGGCATTCCTTACTGGGACACCGGTGCCCCCGGACTCGTTCACCTCAAAGATTGGCTTACCAGGAAGGCCGATCCATTCAATGATTTTGAACCGGTCGACAGCTCTGCCGCGGCAATTGGCATGCAGGGATTGCTACGCCTTGGCCATTTTTTGAAACTTCAGGGCAAGCAGGAGGAGGGAAGTCGCTACTGGCAAGCCGGCCTGACCGTGGCATCCAGGTTACTGGAGGAGCCTTATTTGTCAACAGATCCCAGGCATCAGGGTATTTTATTGCACTCCGTTTACCATCGTCCTAATGGATGGGACCATATACCGGATGGATTTAAAGTCCCTTGCAACGAATCGAGTATGTGGGGCGATTACCATATTCGGGAAGCCGCCTTGTATCTGACCAGGATCATTTCCGGGGAACCCTACTATACCTTCTTTAACGGAATAACTGAGCCATGATAGCTGAAATAAAAGATCTCTCGAAACTTTGTGTGCACACGCTGACGACCAAACCCTGGAACATCGAAGAGTGTGTAAAAAACTATGCGGCGGCAGGTATCAAAGGAATTACCATCTGGCGCAATGTATTGGAAAACAGAAATTTGGCAGAAGTCAAAAAATTGCTGGATGAATTTGATATGGATGTAGTTTCTCTTGCACGGGGTGGTTTCTTTCCATCTGTTGATCCACAAAAACGGCAAACCGCGATCGATGACAATCTTTTTGCCATTGAACAGGCTGCCGGAGTTGGGGCGCCTTCGATTGTGCTTGTTTGTGGTGCGGATGGTGGTCAGTCGCTGGAGAAATCGAGGGAGCAGATTGCCGAAGGAATCCTGAAGATACTGCCTTCCGCTCAAAGAGCAGGAGTAAAACTATCTATCGAGCCGCTGCATCCGATGTATGCCGGTGACCGTTCGGCGATCAACACTATCCGGCAGGCAAACGATCTGGCAGAGGCGATTAATTCGCCGTGGGTAGGTGTGGCCGTCGATGTTTACCATCTCTGGTGGGATCCTGAACTTCGGCAAGAAATTAAACGGTGCGCCGCTCATAACAACCTGTTTGCCTTTCATGTCTGCGACTGGAATGTACCGACCATGGATTTTCTGAACGACCGCGGACTGATGGGCGACGGCTGCATCAATGTTCCCGAAATCAGGTCCTGGATGGAAGAAGCCGGCTTCAGCGGATACAACGAAGTAGAAATTTTTTCGGATAAATACTGGGCTACCGATCAGAAATCCTATCTCGAAAAAATTAAGCAGGCCTACCTGACAAAGACGTAGGGGAAGGACTGGGAGACTTGGCGAGGGGGAGAAGGGGCGAATGGTTAAGTTGGAAACGGTGAAGAAGGACTAAGGGACTGGGAGACTTGGGGACAGAACTCCAAAAAATTGAAACGGGGAAAGAAGAGTTGAAAGTGGAAAGTTGAGAGTGGAAAGTGGCCGAATAACTATTCACGGAAGGGCCACATTTGGAACGAACTAAAATATCAAAAAATGCACCCGGGCCGGTCCCTGAGCTTGTCGAAGGGGTTTAAGGGTTTATTTTGTTCGAAAAGTTTCCCTATTCTGTTCATTCTATAATTCTGAAAA
>JALOCD010000110.1 GCA_023228025.1 Prolixibacteraceae bacterium
ATATCGAACAAAGAAGACGTTACCAGTGTTCATTCGTTTGAACGGAACGGAAAACCATGTACAACGACGCTTTACAATCTCGAAGCGTTGATATTGGTCAGTTACCGCATTGCCTCGTTTGAAGCCAGGACATTTAGACAGTGGGTAATGAATGCTCTTTGCGAATATACCAGGGATGACAAAAATATTCGTGAAGGTGAAGTTCTTGTTATATATAATCTTGTGAGAAACCTATCTTCAGTCATTACTTTGAATTGATGTGCTCATTCTGCTTTGGAACTAGCGGGATTCAACCATTACATTCCAATGGGAAAGCCTGTTTTGATGATCGGACACCCTAAACAGGACAAAGTTCCAGATTGGATGATAAAGACCGATTCGGAATATGAACTGAAATTTTTTTCGACAAAGATCTTCCCAAGACCCCAATTGACGACTTTTAAAAAAGGCGATAGTAAGCGATTATTCTTATATATGGCTCAAAAAGCCGGTCATGACTGGTTTGACAGGTTAGATAGAAGCAAAATAGAGTTAGTGAACCCCGCTTAATCCCAATGTTTGCAGATCCTCGATCCGCGTTTTAAAACCCAAAAATCTTTTAGAATAGCTTCATGGTTGCAATTCTAACTTATCTCCCTAAAAAGCCCCGTATCACTTTTTCTCCTCTGGTGGAATCTTGATTCCTCCCAGTAAGTATCCAAACCTTCGCATGAAATATCCGGCTGGTAAGGCCATACAAAAATAAGCTCCGTAAAGAGAAAACTGGATAAAACTTGATTGCCATTTCTTCAAATGCAGGATCTGCTGAAAATGTTTGTCCAGGGTATCAATCATTCCATGTGCTATTCCCCAGAGGAAAAACAGAGATGTAATTAAAATAAAAGGCATCAGAAACTCTTTTGTAGTAAGTTTGTGCTTGTTGGTCATTGTTCGAATTTTATTTGGATTAGTATTTGTCACCCCAATTAAGGTATTATTAAAACAGAAATCTTCTTTTTTGAAATCTGATAATCTGTGGTCCGTAATATAAAATCAACGATAGGCTGCGGATTTTGAAGGCTGTGCGGATGATGGTTCACACCAGGTTTGTGTATGACCTGAATTGAACCACCCGCTTCTCTGATCTTTTGTTCAAACAGGGCCGTATTCTCAGCAACAGGAACGACATCGTCTGCATCGCCTACCACATGGAGCATCGGGAACCCGGCTTTTGCAAGCTTTCTTGTCAAATCTACCGGGTTTCCTTTAAAAGCAATTGCTTCAACTTCTGTTTTGAAGTTGAAATCCTTCTTGAAAATTTCCCAGATTTCGGGGCTGCCTTTGCTTTTCCCCTTGCCTCCCGGCCAGCTTTTCAGGTCCAGGACCGGAGCATCGGCATAAATGGCAGAAACACGTTTCGGATAGGTAGCTGCCCAACGATATATATACACACCACCCCTGCTCATTCCTTCCATCACCGATTTTTTTGCCAATCCGGCTCTTATCAGGAATTTATAGTAATCGTTCCAGATAGATAACGCTTCCTTATTTCCAAACATTTCGGCAACATCGCAATAGACTACCTGAAATCTTCTTTCAAGCAAAGCAATGTCGGTTTGAGGCTCGTGTCCCCAGAAACGAGCACGCCAAATCCAGGGATGGCCGGGTGCTGTAATTTTTGGTGTCACAATTTTAGCATTTCTGCCTCTGAAAGTAAAATCATAGCCCTGGAAACCATAAAAATTGAAAGGTTTCGCATCGTGGGGCAGCTTCTTTGAAAGGGCGTACGAAGGATCTGATTTCATCCTGACCAATTCAGAAATCCGTTCGGCGATTAAGGCGGCACCCGCTGCCGAAGGATGTAGTTTATCCGGGAACAACTGGGGCGAATCGATCAGTAAATTGTATAAATTAATCACTTCACAGCCCGTTTCATAAGCTACCTGGCGTACCATCGGCAGAATCTTTTCACTGACAACCCTGGCTGAAATACTAGTGGTGTCCGTCAAAAAAACAGGGACAGGTAATAACAAAACCACCCTTGGGTGACTTGGTAATTGTTGAAAGGAAGTTATTAAATCCTTGTAATCCTGCACATATTCGTTCAGGAAAACCCGGTTGACGGGTTTACTGTCATTGGTTCCCAATTTGATAAATACCCAGTCGGGCTGGAAACCGAGAGACTGTTTATATTCATCACTGTCCCGGTAAGGTATGTTTCCCTTGCGCAACAGGGTAGCACCGCTTTTCCCGAAATTTCGCACCTCGTAGTTTTCCCCCAACCTGGCAGCCAATTGGGCCGGATAGCAGTTTATTTCCCGATTTTCGATCTTAGATCCATAGGTAATACTGTTCCCCACACAGGCAATACGGATTTTGCTTTGTGAGTATCCGATAATTGAGGAAAAAAGAAATGCCAATATTATTAAATTGCGTATTGATTTCATTTCCAGATCCGTTTTAGAATTTCATTGCTGATCCGTTCGGCAAGTCTGTCATGGCCTTCTTTGTTATAATGAACATTCCCTTTTGAACCGCTGTATTTCTCCAGTTCCGGTTCCATCAAGCCGTACAGGTCGATGACCGTGATCCCGTTTTTATCCATAATTTTACGGGCAATCCGGTTTCGGTCTATTACCACCTGGTTTTTGACAGGATCCAGTTTCTGCCCGGGTTCTACGGATGGATATGGGATTGTAAATGAGTAGATTAAAACGCATTTTTGGGATTTTTTTGCTTTCAGAAATTTCACATACTTCCTCAGGCCTTTTTCATATTGTTCGTTGGTAAGATGCCAGCCATGAAGCCCGTTGTTAAAATGGATAACTGCATGGTGGTAATTCGCCATTGCCATTTGGGTTTCTCTGAATAAGGCCGGATCTTCGACGCTCCTGGATGTAGCGTACCGGTCACAGTTGGCTTTCCATGATAATTTGGTTGAAACGGCGGAATAATACCCTATTGAAATTGAATTCCCGATAAACAATACCCGTGGCTTCGTCGTGTCACTTTCGTGCCCCCACCGGAAATCACTCCATTCAATATCTTCACGGGTAATTTTCTGCGAAATACAACCCAAAAGGACGAAAGCCATTAGAGATATAATTATATGTATTTTAGATTTCATTTTCATGTTGTTTTTTTAATGATATGAAGTCACTTGAGACTGTTAATATTTTACTAATTATCACAATATTTCGGGATTGAACTATTTCTGTTCAATGATCAATACCATTGTTTTTCCTTGTGCCATTACATACATAGCTCAAAGAGGGAATAAAGAGAAGACTTAAAAACAGTTGTTTCATAGTATTTAATTTTTGATTTATTTTTACCAAATAATGAAGATGATATTAATTCGCTAATTGCATTCCATATTTTTGATTTGCGGCTTCCCATCTGACTTTATTATTTTAAGCTTTATTCCCGAGAACTTCCTTTCCTGGATTTCCTCTATCCGTTTTTGCCCAACACAGGATCCATTGCTCAAACATTTTCAACCTCCGTTTCCCCCTTGCCAGGTGTTGGGCCACAGTGCATAAACATGGTAAGTTCTATATTTTGCCATTGAACCTGCTGTGCCGATGGAAGGGCCGGCTTTTTAGGAATTTCGGTCTGTGCACCCAAAATTGAAAAACTGAAAAGAAGAAAGAAAAGGCTGGTATATTTAATAAAATTCATACTTGTTGTTTTTAATGGTTCGATCAATGACTGTTATTAATTAATTGTTCACCGATATAGCTTCCATAACTGGTAATACAAAAAGAAGCAACCAGGACCAGCAGACCAACAATCAAGAGGAAATAGGTCATGAATTTAACATTCTTCCATTCCTTCATAAGTACGCCCACGATATAGCTGAAGAAAATTAGCATCGACATATGGAGCACCCAACTGGCAAACTGGAAGTTGCCCATTTTTACATGTCCCAGTCCGTAAAAGAAAAACTGCATCGTCCAAAGTGTTCCAGCCAAAGCTGACCAAAGCCAATTGCGAAATATTGTGATTCCCGGCAATCCATTTTGTGGAAGAAACTCCTTTAAGGTCCCTTTTCGTAAGCCAACCACCATAAACCAGATGAAGTTAACGACAAAACATCCTGAGGTGGAAATAACCATTTTGGCATTTCCTTCAAAATTGCCAGCCCCGTTTTGTGCCGCCATATCGGCGATGGGTTGCCCATATTCGAGCGAAAGGTTAAAAACTCCAGAAAGTACCCCGGCAACAATGGTGAGCAGCAAGCCAACAGTCATGTTAAATCCGGCCTTGCCTATTTTCATTGCATTCAAATCTTTTTCTTTTTTGAAACCGGCCCAGCCGCAAACAATTACGCCAAGCATCGATAAAATCATTCCGGTGAGAACAATGCCTCCACCGGGTTTTGTAAAAAAGTCGCCGAGTCCTCCAAAAATCATCAGTGGAAAAATAGTGCCCAATACAGCGGAAATGCCAATGGCCAGGGTGTAAGTAAGCGAGTATCCGATGTGATTGATGGCTTTTCCAAAAGACATACTCCCGAAGCCATATGCGCCACCCAGTAAAAACGCAATCCAAAACGGTTTTGCGGGCGCATCTGTGAGAATTTGGAAGAAACCCGGAACAGTCAGCCAGCCAACTACAAGAGGCATGATCACCCATGCAAAAAGCGCTTGGGCCAGCCAGAAAGTTCCCCAGGACCATTTCTTTGTCTGAGTGTTTGGCAAGTAACAACTTGCCGCCGAAATTCCACCGATGGCATGTAGCCCGGTCCCGACTATTGGATTAGGTGTAATCATTTTAAGGTGTTAGATTTGAAAGAATGGTTTAATTATATCTGGAATACTACAACAATATTCATATTGAAATGGCCTAAGAGCTCAATATAAAGTTGTTTGTTCTTTTGATTGATCAGTTGTTGGTTAATGTTACGCATCTATCCTTATATAGACACCGGATGACAAGAACAGGGAAGACAATTCCCTTTAACTGGTTTAGTGGCCGTAACGTAATTGTAATCGACACTACCAGTAACAAGTTCTGTACTGCAAGCACCGCATTCACCAAACATGCATCCGGCTTCCAATCGAATATCATTAGACTCAGCAAACTCGAGGATATTCCTGTAATCGTAGTCCTATTCAACTGTTTTATTTGATTTTGCAAAGTAGACTTGTAGCACTTTACTGTTGTCAATTTGATTATGGTTGGCTTTCTTAGTGCTGAAGGTTTCAGTATGAATTGGGCTTTGTTTGCCTTTCCAGATTGTGATTTCATTAGCCAGGGATTCCATCATTTTTTCCGGACCACAAATGTAAAAGTTAAAATGCTTCCCTTTTTGCAGTATGTATTTCAATGATTGCATGTCTAACCGTTTGGTATGGAATTCCCATGATTTATAAATATTATCCTGGTTTATCGCAGACTCTCTGCTGAAAAACAGATGAACTTTGATAGTTGGGTTATCTATACCTATTTGCTTAATTTCTTCTTTGAAGCACAATAGATCTTTCCCTTTGGCAGCCAGAATCACATAGATATCTTCACGGGTTTTATCAATTGACTTTAACATCGATAAAATTGGCGTAATCCCGATACCGGCTGCAATGAAAACTGTGGGTTTCCCTTTCATGTGTTGATGTACGAATGAACCCTTTGGTCCTTTGACTTCCAATATATCGCCAAGTTTTAAGGAGCTGTGCAGTGCTGATGAAACTTGTCCTCCGGGTTCTTTTTTTACAGATATCCTATACAGATTATTTTCGCCAACGTTAGAGATCGTATAATTTCGCAGGGCATATTTTATCAGAGAACCATCTGCCTTACTCGCATCAAGACATAACTCTTTATTCTGAAAAGGTATTCTTAAGGTCAAATGTTGGCCCGGGATATTATTTTTCAGTTTAGAATTATCTGCATTGCTTAAATAAATAGATTTTACTTCAGGGCTTTCATCAATAATTTTGATTACTATTAGTTTATGATAAGCAGCCACTGCTTCTTGTTTTTCAGTCTGGGTTTGTGAGCCGTCTTCGAAAATTCCAAACCATTTGTCCATCGGGATTGTTGATTCGCCGTAATTGCAATCAAATAACCGATGATGAAGATAATGGAAGTAGGATCCGAAAGGTAAGACATTAAATACTTTTCCTTCAAAGCCGGAGTGACCGGGAGCTGGAGTCAAGGCTGTGTGCTGTGAATTAAACAAGAAATGTAATGGGTGAGAGGGTACCACATAATGAATCAGCACAACGCTAAAATAGAGAAGGTGTTCAACCGGATGCATGGCCAAACCCGACCACGGACCGGGATTTATATTATAGTTGTGGAGATAATGTACCTTATTATACAGAGGTTTCCAGTGGATTAACCGATGGATCATATAAAAGTGAAATTCTCTCCAGAAGGGGATGAACAAATAGAGCAAAACAAAATAAACTGGATGTTCCTGAAAGTTCAGGTAGGGAAGTTTGTTATTAGCATATAACCAAAAGGTAAAGACTTCATAAGCAGTCCAGATAGGTATAGCACTGGCACAAGTCCAAAATATATTGTCATACACCTGATCGTTCCAAAGGAAAGTCGAACCATAGGTGCTTTGCCATCTGGGACTATACTTTGCTTCAGTCCCACGGGCTTTAAATTTATACAGATACAAGTGCCATCCGCCATAGACGATCCATACTAAAGCCATGTTTCTAATAAATATCGTTGATATCCACGATAATTTGAAAGTTTTCATCTCTACAAGCGGAGGCTGTAGAAAGTAATAGCTTAGAATAACTATTGCCAGATAGACTAAGTTCCAGGTAAATAAATAGTTGAATAACCAAATAAAGAATCTTGTCAATTTGGGTGGCCAAATAAAAATTGGTGCAAATGAAACCGGATTTTCGGGTCGCCATTCTCCGCGACTATCCGTGTAACCACCAATGGCTGCTTTATTTTCCATACAATATTTATTTAAATGGTTAATAACTATTTAATGTAATAATTGAATTCAAAGTTTTCAAAACTCATCATAGGAAATCTTATCTTTCTGAATACCTAGGCTGTCAAGCATTTCCAATCCTGATTTTATCATTACTGGAGGGCCACATAAATAATATTCTACTTCATTCGGGCTACTGTGATTTTTCAGGTATTCCCGGGACAATACATCGTGAATAAAACCAACATATCCATTCCAGTTGTCCTCACTTATAGGTTCAGACAAAGCAATATGAAAAGAGAAGTTTTCATGCTCATCCTGAAGCCTTTCAAAATATTCGTGATAATAAAGTTCTGCTTTTGACCGGGCTCCATACCAATAACTAACTTTACGCTTTGTTTTATCTGTTTCGAACAAATATGCAAGATGGGAACGCAACGGTGCCATACCAGCCCCTCCGCCCAGGTAAACCATTTCCCTTTCGGTTGGCTTTATTTGAAAATCGCCATACGGGCCTGCCAGTTTAACCTCATCTCCCGGCTTCAGATTAAATACATAAGATGAACCGGCTCCGGCCGTTACATTTTCTCCGTCAGGCGGTAGCGCTATTCTTACATTAAACTTTAATTGTTTCTCATTGGCAGGATTCGTGGCCATGGAATAGTTCCGTTTCAGATAAAGCAAATTTTCAGCATAACACTCCAAAAGGTTCATCGAATCCCAGGTAGTACGAAAGGGCTGATCAATATCAAACTGATTGAATTTCAGCTTATCAAACGGAGGGATAACAAGTTGTATATATTGCCCCGGACTGAAACTGAAAGCCTCTCCGTTGGAGGGTTCAAGCACCAATTCTTTTATAAATGTTGCCACATTGTTATTGCTTACAACCTTAAAATTCAACTCTTTGCTATGCACTTTCACATCAATAGGCGCAAGTTTCAGGTAAACCTTCCCATTGCCGGCAATAGCTTCATAGGTATTGATCCCCACACAGACCGGGGCACGTCTGGGCGATCCGTCTTTCAGGCTAAAACGGCCATTGTGTTTTGCACATTCAATTATATCCCCGATTACAACGCCATCGCCCAAATGTGCATTCCCGTGCGTGCAGTTTCCTTCGGTGGCATATAACCCATCTTCTTCTGTACGATAAACGGCATAGGTTTTCTGGTCAAAATCAAAGCGTACAACCTCCCCTTTGGGCAAATCGGAAACAGCGCAAACTTCAATCTTGCCATCCACCAAATTTTTCTCACTGCCAACAAACCTGTTTTTAGACCGGATATTTTTAGTTAACGCCGTTTCCGGCAATTTTCTTTCGACATAGTAAGAGAGATCTTTTCGCTGTTTTAATACGGCAGGGATTATTTCCTTAAAGGTTTCGATAATCCCATTATAAGGTTTCGGACAATCATCTTTCATCAACTCGTGCAATTTAGGCAAGGCATGGTATGGCACCAACGGGAACATGTGATGTTCAACGTGATAATTCATGTTCCAGTATAAAAAACGGTTGACCCTGTTCATATAAACAGTACGGCAGTTCAGACGATGGTCCAGCACATTCTCCTGTAACCCGGCATGTTGTGTTAATCCGTAAACCGGCATTAACCAGCTACCCAACAAGGTTGGCAATCCAATAAACATTAGCGGAAGAACAGTTCCATAAATGATGGAAAGGGCAATAACCAGCAGGTAAATGGACACAAATACCCGGGCCTTAAAAAATACTTTTTTATGTTCCTGCTCAGGGACATACGTCGCTACTTCTTGATCAATTCGTCCCGCGACATGACGTAACAATTTTTTTGTTTCAGAAATTGCCGCGCTGATGCCAAAAAAAGTGAGAATGATTTTGCTGATCCGAGGAGGCCTGGGAACCGCGATTTCCGGGTCACGCCCACGAATAATCGTATCGCTGTGGTGACGTGCATGGCTCCATCTCCAAACAGTCGATTGCCTGAAAACCATAAAAGATGCAATTTCATACAACAAGTTGTTCATCCAGTCGGTTTTGAAGGCCGTTCCGTGGCTCGACTCGTGCCAGCGGGAATCGGAGGTAGACGCATACAATACGCTGTAAACAATATACGGCAAGATCACAATCCATGATCCCCACCATAGAAAAACCAGGTAACCTGAACCGAAAATAAGGCTGAACCAAATGATGGTGTCCCGAATCGCAGGCCCATCTTTTCGAACCAGAAGTTCACGCATTTTATCACGCGGAATTGGCGATTGATACCATTCCGCATCAGCAAGCCCCATTTCAATTGCTTTCTGTGATTCAACACCCACCAGGCTATAATCCCTCAACATTTTTTCATCATTCATGATAGCCGGTTATTATTATTTCAATGCTGATTTCAGGTATTCCATCATAAACAGATTCACGTCCCACTGGTTTGTGATTGGCTGTTTGTTGAATGGCAAAATGGTCATATAAGGGTAGGGTCCAAACTCAGGAGTAATGGTGAACTCAGCCCACCCATCTTTCCGGCGTTGATGAATCACTTGATTCCACCAGCCCAGGTGCTTATCCAGGGCTTCTTTCCACTCAGGAGCCCGTGGGTCCGGAATTTGAGGCCCTTCAGGAAAACCTACCCGGGCATGAATATGGTCTGCCCTTAACAGAGCCAGACTTATAGCTTCAGATTGGTCGTCCAGCCAGGATTCAGCCACATTACACCAGTGAGAAAGATCTAAGCCAAGACGTAACCCGGGTATATTTTCAAGAAATTGGAAGGTAATATGTGCAGCAAAACTAAATTTTCCACGGTGCGTTTCATGAATGATTTTGACGCCATATTCACGGGACACTTCATCGGCCATCTGGATCAGGTCGGCATTTTGCTCATAGGTAAAGAAATCTTTACCGGTTTGAGTATTGATAAACAACGGATTGCTGGTAGCTAAATTCTCTAATCTTTGGCGGTACTCTTTCTCGTGAGCTTCATAATCTGCTGTCAATGTTTCCCAATGTTGCGCAATCAATTGCAGATCAAACTGTTTTATTAGTCCCAAAACTTCTTCCTTGCGACCAGGTTCCATCGGCAGGCTCATCTCCACCCCATCATAGCCCGAGTCTTTGACTTTAGCAAAGAACGATTTAATATCCAGGCTTTCTGATCCCCAAAGCGGACAAAAGAATTTGATTCTCATAAACTTAAATATTCAATTAGTAATTAATGGTCTTTTAATGCTTCAAATAATGCCATTATATTTGCCGGGGCAATGTCGGGCAAAATAGCTTCGTGGCTGGGCGAAATAACAAGTCCGGTTGGGAATAAGTTCTTCAGTTCATGCACCTTTTTTCCAACTTCTTCCGGGGTTCCGTTTACCAACAAGTTTTGGGCATCTACGCCACCGCAGAAAGCAACTTTGCCTTCAAAATGTTTTTTCAGGTTAGGGGCATCCATTTCATTGGCAAGCGCCTGAATGGGATGAATGATGTCTGCACCCAAATCAGCAAGATCCTGAATAATTGGGAAAATTGACCCGCATGAATGGTGCATCACAGTAAGCCCGTAACTTCTGGCCTGATCGATCAGCTTTTTTGTGCCGGGAAATACATATTCGCGTAAACTATCAGGATCAATCATTAAACCCGTTTGGCTACCAAAATCATTCCCGATCAGTACTGCGTCAAGCAATCCTTTTGTCGATTCGTAAAATATCTCGTTGGCTTTTAAATAGAAATCTGTAATACGGTCAATTACCGCAAAAAACATCTCGGGATTCGTGAGCATCACCAACAGGGCATGTTCCATGCCGAAAGCCGCGCATGCATCCTGAAAATGTGCGCTCCAAAGAATCCCCATCTTGATTCGGTCGGTAGGCGCATTGACAACCATTCTCCGCGATTCTTCGCGGTCTAGGTACAACCCAGGATCTGGCCAGTGAAATTTATCGAGATCCGCTACATCCGAATAATCCTCGAAAAATCCGGGAGCAGTAAGCGTCCGTTCATCAGTAGTATCCAGATGGCTTACCTTGGCGAAATTAAACGCACAGGCAATATGGTTTGACGGCGGGTAATTATAGGGAACTTCGATGGGATAAATATCATCGTCAATTGCTATGCGAAGCTGATCGATGCTGTTTACTCCAAAATATTTAATTAATGCCGGTTCAGCTGAAGAAACAGGCAAACCCAACCAGGAAGCGGGCCGGTCAACCGGTTGGTGGTGAATGGTGGCAAAAAAACGGTCTTTGTGGTTCATTTACGTATCGTTGTTTTTTGTATTTGTTTCTGAATAGCACAATATTAGAAATTTGAAATGTTAATTACTTTCATATTTCAGGCTTGATTATGCACAAATCAGACCTTTACAATTCAGGATTAATATTTTTTTTATAATTTTCAGGCTTTTAAGAAATACATGGACACACAAAACCTGCTCAAAAGTCTTCATCTTTCCTTATTGAATGTGGATGAATGCCTCGCTACAAACTGGAATTTTCAAAAGGTGACCAGTCCGTTCACGCGCTTGTACCTGGTTAATAGCGGCGAAGGGAATATCATCCACAACCACAAAAAATACGAATTAAAACCTAACAGCCTGTACTTGATACCGAGTTTTACACTTTGCGATTATTCGAGCGAAATCTTTCTCGGACATTTTTACATTCACTTTATTCCCCAAATCACAGGAGGAACAGACCTTTTTAAACTACTCGGATTTAAGTACGAACTGACAGCAACCGAAACCGACTTTCGTTTAATGAAACGCATTTTGGAACTCAACCCCGGAAGAAAGTTGGCGAATCCGGATCCGGGAAAGTATTGTATAGACGACCTTGTTCCCCATAACTTATCCATCAGTTCGGCACAGCAAATCGCGGATTGCATGGAGACACATGGCATTTTATTGCAGCTTTTTTCGAGATTTATAAAAGTTGAAGATCAAACAGGAACCAGACTTAATCCGAATTCAAAAATCAGTCAGGCCATCGAATATATTCATATAAACCTTTCGAAAACTCTCACCTTAGCTGAATTGGCAGGAACCAGTCATCTTTCAAACGATTATTTTTCGAGACTTTTCCTGAAAACAATGGGAATGCGGCCCATCGACTATATCAACCGCAAACGAATTGAGAACGCCCAACTGCAACTGGTTGCCACCAACGACCTGATTGAAAAAATCGCCATCGAAGTAGGAATCGACAATTTTTCTTATTTCAACCGCATGTTTAAAAAATACTCCTGCTCCACCCCCGGCGAATACAGGAGGTTGCACAGGTTGGTGTGAAAATAGCAGAATAAAACACAAAGTAAGATTGTAAAATAAAGGATTATCCTTTTTCGCGCAAAAACGTAAAGTAACGCAAAGAAACAAATTCAAACTTTGCGTTGCTTTACGTTTTTTGCGCGACATTTCTTATTCTAAATGGAAAACCTCTTCCATGTTTGCCCACCATTCGCCTTCAGCTCTTGTAGATAGTGGTTTTTGCATCAATTCCATGATAGCCCACCACTCCTGCGTTTTGGGATGGGCTGCCATCTTTGCCATATCTGCTTCAAAATTATCACCTGTGTATTCAAAGTAGGCAAAGAGCAAGTTGTCTTTGAAGAAAATCGAATAATTGCTTATGTGACAGGCTTTAATCATTTTCAAAACTTCCGGCCAAACGGCAGCATGGTAAGCTTTGTATTTTTCAAACTGCGGAGGGTCTATCTCGATAATCTGTCCGAACCTTCTCATGCTAGTGGCTTTTAATCAGTTGGTTAAATATATATTTACAACAAAACGATTTCATAGATTCCTGGTACTCCTGTGAACTCTTTCAGCACGAGTCGTACATGCCGGGTAGTGAATCCCTCTAATTTTAACTCAGCCCGGCTGCCAATAGTGGTTCCTTTGTAAACGGTTTTCCAGGTTTCTCCTTTGAGATATTGCAGTTCAAAAGATTTGATTGCTTCCCCATTTTCGTAGATAATTGCGCTCGAAATCTTCTCTGGTTTTCCAAGATCTATCCCGGCCCATGGTAATTTATCCTCTTTGTCAGGGGTCCAATATTCTCCCGCCCAGTCACCATTGGTGATCGAAGCGATCCCTCTCCAGTGCGGATCAGGATTGGTGGATGCGGTAGCTTTCTTTTGGTAGGAGAGAGATTGAGAACCTATTTCCATGGGTTTCAGGTCCATTACATTACCGGATGTTTCAATCTCTACAATGGTATTGATCGGTTGCAGTGTTGACCCTGAGAATTCCAAGACGTTATTCCCCCCTTTTTTGATCACTTTAAGTTTTCCGCCAGTGGCCAACCGGCAATTTTTGATCTCCAGCCCAAAATCAGGCAATACGATTTGAACATGATCACCGTTCCATTTCAGGATATGCAGATAAATGGTATTGCCTTTCCGGGTACTGACACCCCAGTCGGTTGGTTTGAAAGGGCCGCCTCTGGTACCATAAATAGTATAGCCATATTTTTCGAGCCACTGTCCCATCTCCTTCAGACGATCTGCCTGCAGGGGTTCTATGCGCCCATCCGGCATAGGTCCCACATTGAACAAAAGGTTACCGTCTCCGCCGGCAGTACGGATCAAAGTGTGCAGGCATTGTTCCAGTGTCTTCACCTTGTCATCCGGTTTCCAGGCCCATTGGTTGCCAATCGTCATACAACTCTCCCAGGGGCGGTCATTCTGGAACCCGCCCACACGCTGTTCCGGTGTATCAAAGTCACCATTTGCACCGGTACGGTTGTTGATGATGATATCTGGCTGAATGGTATGGGCAAAGTCGATCACACTCTGGCCCCGGATTGCATCGAACCTTTGCGGTACATCAAACCAAAGAACAAAAAGGGGACCATAGTTCAGCAACAGTTCGGCTACCTGTTTTTTCAGGTAGGTAGTGT
>JALOCD010000111.1 GCA_023228025.1 Prolixibacteraceae bacterium
TTGTGAAAAAGACCAGGGAAATCATCAGACCCGGAAGAAGTGAACCCAGAAAGATGAAACCAAAACGACCTTACTCGATGAACTACAAACGATTATAAATAAACGTTAACTAAACGACATTGATTTAAACATTATAAGGCTACCAGCCCTTGCTGCAAGTTTGATCGGCTCAGGCAAAGGTAAATATTAAGTTATTATCTTTGCTTGATGGGCAGGAAAACTACAGGCTTTTTAGACAACATTGACCGGAAAGATTATCGGCCAAAGTTTGGCGGATTGGAGATTCTTAAATATCTCGGTCCGGGGCTCCTGGTGACCGTTGGATTTATCGATCCAGGAAACTGGGCCTCCAATCTGGCTGCCGGGGCCAATTTTGGTTATTTGTTGCTTTGGATGGTTACCTTTTCGACCATTATGCTCATCATGCTTCAGCACAACGTGGCGCATCTTGGGATAGCTACCGGACTCTGTCTTTCCGAAGCGACCACGAAATTCATCAAACCGGCCTATGCAAGACCCATTTTATCTTCAGCGGTGCTGGCATCCATATCGACCTCCCTCGCAGAGATACTGGGTGGGGCCATTGCCCTGAATATGCTTTTCGATATCCCAATCAGGGCAGGATCGGTTCTGGTGGTCATTTTTGTGGTGATCATGCTCTTTACCAATGGCTACCGGATGATTGAGAAGTGGATCATTGCCTTTGTCTCCGTGATCGGACTCTCCTTTGTTTATGAACTCTCTTTGGTTCAGATCGACTGGAACATTGCAATGCATTCCTGGGTAACACCAAGTTTTCCCAAAGGATCGATGGTCATTATCATGAGCGTGTTGGGCGCTGTGGTAATGCCACACAATCTATTCCTGCACAGTGAGATCATCCAGAGCCGGCAATGGAACCTACGGGATGAGAAAACGATCAAAAAACAGCTCAACTATGAGTTCCTGGATACCCTTATCTCCATGCTTGTTGGCTGGGCCATCAACAGCGCCATGATACTACTCGCAGCTGCCACATTCTTTCAGGTTGGCACAGAGGTGACCGAATTGCAGCAGGCCCAGGGATTGCTAGCGCCACTTCTCGGCGTGCATGCCGGGATCGTCTTTGCTGTTGCCCTGCTCTTTGCCGGAATTGCCTCCACAATTACCTCCGGAATGGCAGCAGGTTCAATTTTTTCCGGTATTTTTCAGGAGCCATACGACATCAAGGACAACCACTCAAGGTTGGGCGTTGCCATCTCATTTGTTGTAGCACTGCTTATTATTTCCCTGATTTCAAATCCCTTCAAAGGATTGATCTATTCCCAGATGATGTTGAGTATTCAATTGCCAATCACTATATTTTTGCAGGTCTACCTCACCTCCTCCGAAAAGGTGATGGGAAAGTACAAAAACAGCAAATTCAATGCGGTAATACTCTACCTGATCGGCGCCGTAGTGACGATGTTGAATATTGCGCTACTTGTGAGCTTCCTTTGATTATTTATTCCTTCAATGGTCATCACAATGGGCTTGGGATGGTAATAAGTAATGGGAAAACAATAATGCCTCATTTCCCCAAAATTTGACCCCTCTAAATCTCCCCGAAGGGGAAGACTTTAGATTCGTGTTCAATTCAACAACAGTGTCTTACTCCCCTCCCTTGGAGGGGTTGGGGGAGGTCAAATGACGAGAGTCTGAAGTATGGCATTATTCTCTTGTTATCACTTAGATTGTTCCTTCATAAAAAACAACTTCCCGCAGAACATGTGAATCATGTAATCAATTTACTTTTTTATGTAAGTCTTATCCTATTGGAGGCATCTAACTTTGTCGGGTTGTGGAAATTCATTCACAATGAATAAATTATAATGTAATGAAAAAAATACATACCATAATAAGTATCGTATTGTTCGTTCTGCTCGGACTCAACCTTAATTCATGTAAAAAAGAGGCATCAAATACATCCTCTTACCCTTACAGTGTACGGTTGACCGATGCGACAGGGCCATACAGCGCCGTTAATATAGATCTTCAGGGTGTAGAAGTAACCGGAATCGACGGCAAAGCTGTGTCGTTGAATGTACATGCGGGCATTGTTAACGTTTTACGTTTCTCGAATGGTTTGGATACGCTTATTACCACGGGTACCCTGGAGGTAGCTACCGTGGAGCAGATTAGGCTAATATTGGGTATAAACAACTCGGTAGTGATCAATAACGTAAAATATCCTTTAAGTACGCCAAGCGCTGACCAATCTGGTTTGAAACTGCAGGTGCACCAAACACTTGAGGCCGGCGTGCAATACAGTGTACTTCTCGATTTTGATGCCAACAAATCTATTGTTCTTGACGGCAATGGAACTTACAGAATGAAACCAGTGATCAGAACTGTCGAAGTTGCACTCAATGGATCGATCAGAGGGAAAATATCCCCGATAGGTATTTTAGCCACAGTAGTAGCCTCATCAGGGGACAATTCTTACTCCTCTACTGTGAACGCCACCGGTGATTTTATGCTTATGGGACTTCCTGCCGGAACATACTCGATTACGGTGACTCCTGCCTTGCCGTTACTCCCTGTCACTAAAAGCAGTATTCTTGTAGCAACAGGCGTTACGACAAGCATTGGCGTAATCGCATTGTAAAATTTATAAAGTAGTTTTAGGAAAGCGCCCCGTACTTAAAACTGCTCGGCCGTGTTTACCCAATTGGCATCTTTATTGTGGTTTCAAATGCCAAATGGATGATCCCTTTGTGCTGCAATGAGATTTTATAATTTTGGTTGTCAGGCAGATATGGTTTTATCCTTTTACTTGAAATCAAACAATGATTGATTTTTTTAAATTGGTTATAATAGCTTGTCTGAACCATCAAAAGGGAAAACATTTTCAACTATAATTATTTAACCCCAGCAGGATGTTATGGAATCGTAAAATAAAATATTGAACCTTTCCCTTCCTCGCTTTCTACCCAAATTTTTCCACCGTGTTTTTCAATAAACTCCTTACAGAGAATTAACCCCAATCCTGTTCCTTTCTCGTTTTGGGTGCCAGACGTTGAGTAATTTTCATCGATCCGGAATAATTGTTCAATTCTGTCTTTTGGTATTCCTATACCGTTGTCGATTACAGAGACCGTAAGTCCCTCTTTTTCTTCCGCTGAAATAATAATCTCCCCTCCAGAACGAGTAAATTTTATGGCATTTGAAATCAGATTTCTCAACACAGCACTCATCATATTTTTATCAGCATAAACAGCAATGTTGCATGGTAAAGTGTTGGTGATGACAATGGATTTTTGTCCGGCAGCATTTTTAAATAAAAGTTCCACTGCATTGATGAGCTCTGTCAATTGAAAATATGCGGGATTGAATTCCATCTTTCCGGTTTGAGAACGCGACCATTCCATCAAATTCATCAGTAAATCCATGGCTCTTTGGGATGATTGGAGGATGATACCAGTATATTCTTCTATTCCCAGATAGTTTTTTTCCTTGACCTGCTCAACGAGAATTTCGCTAAAGCCAATGATAGAATTGAAGGGGGTTTTCAGGTCGTGGGCAATGATGGAAAAAAACTTGTCTTTTTCAGCATTGAGCTTTATTAACGCTGCATTTGCTTTGTTTATTTCTGCTTCCGCACGCTTTCGCTCCGTGATATCTCTTAAAATTCCTACAACAGAATTCAATTCACCTTTATCATTTAATAATGGTGCAAGCGAAAGTTGAACCGTAAAATCAGTTGCATCTTTTCTTTTGTAAAGAATTTCACCAGCCCATCTTTTCTTCTTCGCAATTGAAGAAAACAGATCGTCGATTACTTCAGGCGAATTATTCTGCGAATTTATTACATCTATTGATTGCCCAAAAATTTCCTCTTCTTTGTAGCCACACATTTCACAAAAGAAATTGTTGACATAAATAATTTTGTAATTCTTATCAGTGATAGCAATAGATTCGCCAGAATTTTTAACCGCATAAGCGAGCATATTTATTTTTTCTTCGGCTTTCTTGCGTTCAGTAATGTGGCGGGAAATGCCCATTATACCCTTAATTTCGCCATTTTCCAAGACTAACCTTATTATAAACTCAAAAAACAGATAGTTGCCTTGTTTAGTGAGAATACGCGATTCAAAGACAGAAGGCACCTCTCCTTGCATCGCACTTTTGAATAAGCCAATTATCCGCGGTAAGTCGTCCGGATGAATCAAACCAGTAAAGGATTTTCCAATCCATTCCTCCGGTCTCCAGAATAAAAGAGTTTCAAAGGCATGGCTTAAGGAAGTAAATGTACTGTCATTTGCAATTGTGAAGATAACATCGGGGGCGCTCTCCACCAGAAGACGATACTGTTCTTTCGACTTGAACAGTGCGCTCTCTGATTCTTTGCGTGCCAGAACCTGAAGTTCCAGTTCCTGATTTTGTTTCAGTATTTGAGCCCGGCTTTTACGTAAGAAACGTTCAATAGGCAACCAAACGATCGCGAGCAACAGAATAGCCAGACCAAAAGCCCATTTACTTTGGGTTGCCTCTTTACGTAGCCGGATTTGTAGTTGATCGGTTTCCAGCTTGTGCAGTTTGATAAATGTCGAAAGCCCTTCTGAATGGATAGCTTTCTGTCTGGCGTATTCACTACCTGTTATAATTTCGTAGGCTTCGTTTCTTTTTCCGAGGTGAACCAATTCAAAAACGTGATGTTCCAATACTTCGAGTTGAATATTAGCACTCTCGGTCATTTTAAGTGTTTGATTGATAGTATGGGAAGGGTCTATTTGTAACAATTCATTAATCGCACTGTCGAGTTTTGGCTTATAGAGGCGGTATCGTTTTTCCCATTGAGTATTCCCTGTACTTGCCGCGAGTAAAGTAGAACCGGTAAGTACTTCGTCAAAAAAACGGATATTCTCAACCCTGGCGCCGATTTTTTGTGAACCTTCAGAATTTTTCAGCACATCTTCCTGGATATTGTATGCGCGAGTGCCACCTAAAATTAATACAATAGCTGAGGAAACAATTGCAAAGAACAAAAAGAGATGAGGATTCTTCAAATTGCTGATCATGTATTTTTTCATCGTTTCGAAGGATAAATACTTTGTTAATAATGATTAACTCTTGTTCTCCATGCTTGTGCCATAAGGTGTTTTTATTTTATTAGTGCTCAGGTAAATCTGACAAAGGTATTTTGAGAGATGAACATACATAATATTAATTGAATATCAAACTAATCTATTAGGATCTTTTTATTTAAAATGTTATAAATTAAACTACTCAAAACTAATCCAAGGGACATAAATAAAAAATTTGGAAATCTTTACCAGGAATACCTGAACGGTCAAACTGAACAACGCGGTTTCATGAAAAAGGCTACCCATTTACTTGGTGGAACAGTAGCTAGCTCCAGATTTCTACCAATGTTTGAAGCCAACTATTTGCTGGCAGCCGAATCGGTAGACAGCATTGCCGATTTTTTTTGGCAAGGTGCTGTATTTAGCCTTTCCTAAAGCCATCTGAGTCGGGTAGTTCAGTAGTTCAACAACCTTCCTGTAAAAACCGATCCCGGCCAGTGTTGGTTCCCCACTATACCAGGAAAACAAGAGGGGTTCTTACATTGCTGTTTCCAGTTGCTGAATGATCAGTTTTTCCAATAGCCGGTCGAACATTTTACGTTCTACACTCGTATACAAATCAAGCTTATCGAAGTAATAGATGGCTTCTATTTGTTACTTTTGAGCTGAGGTCCCTCAGTAGTGAATCAATAAATTAACTTATCCATTCTCTGATGAACAAAAGCAAATACATGAACCCATACCTTGCCGGAGTCTTGCTTGGTCTGGTTCTCCTGGCGGCAATGTTTCTTTCGGGGCGCGGACTCGGCGCCAGTGGTGGCATAAAAGATACTGTCGTGGCTGTGGTTGGAGCGGTCGACAGGCAGCATGCAATGAATACTCCCTACTACAGCAAATATTACCAAAATGGGGAACACCCGCTTAAAAACTGGTTGACACTGGAAATATTCGGGATGGTTTTGGGTGGTTTTATTTCAGGGGCGCTTGCGCATCGCCTGAAGTTCAAAATTGAAAAATCGCCCAAAATATCCAACCGGAAACGGTTGTTGTTCGCCTTTCTTGGCGGTCTCTTTTTTGTCTACGGGGCACAACTTGCCCGTGGTTGTACCAGCGGTGCGGCGCTCTCGGGAATGGCCGTTCTTTCAGTTGCAGGTTTTGTCACCATGGTGGCCATCTTTGGGTCGGCCTATATGTTTGCATGGTTTTTCAGGAAATTGTGGATTTAACAAGGACCCTTCGACCCTTCGACAGGCTCAGGGACCGCAGGCTCAGGGACCGCAGGCTCAGGGACCGCAGGCTCAGGGCAAGTAAAGTTAAAAGGACCCTTCGACAAGCTCAGGGCAAGTAAAGTAAAAAGGACCCTTCGACAAGCTCAGGGCAAGTAAAGTTAAAAGGATAAAGGATAAAGGATAAAGGATAAAGGATAAAGGATAAAGTCAAATATTCAAGTTATGGGACCTCTTTCAATTGTATCTGAATTTCCGGAGTGGCTCAACCTGCTGATCGCCTTTTTCATTGGCATTGGCTTTGGGTTTGCCCTGGAACAGGCTGGATTCTCATCCAGCCGCAGGTTGGCCGGAATGTTTTACGGTTATGATACTACTGTCTTAAAAGTATTCTTCACTGCCGCCATCGTTGCGCTGGCAGGCTCGCAATTGCTCAGTTTCTTTGGACTGCTGAACCTGAAATTGGTTTTTGTGAATCCTTATTATGCCAATTCAGCCATCCTGGGAGGTATCATCATGGGAGCCGGTTTTATCATGGGTGGGTACTGTCCGGGGACAGGCATCAGCGCCATGTCCATCGGCAAAATTGATGCGATGGTTTTTCTGCTGGGAGGAATGTTGGGCGCCTTTCTTTTCATGGAAACTTATCCTTTGATTCAGTCAATAGCCATGGAAAATTACAAAGGCAACATGCGGATCGATGAATGGTTGGGGGTTTCGCCAGGTGTTTTCACCCTTCTACTGATTATAGCAGCGGTTGCTATGTTCTGGATTGCTGAACTCGCTGAGAAAAAGTTCAGCAGGCCGGATATCACCTCAGATATTTAATTCGAAAACAGATGAATGTACGGATAAAATATTCATTGCTATTACTGGGAGTCGGGACCATTCTTGCCTTCCTTCCTTTCCATCCTTCAGACTCCTTCCTGCTGAAATCTGATGAACTGCTTTCTGTTGCGGCTTCCGGTGAAAACAGCTTTACGGTCGACCAGGTAGCCCGGATGGTCAACCGCGAGGACAGTACCATTCAGTTGATAGATCTGAGGGAGGCATCCCAGTTTAAGGAGTGCAACATCCCGGGATCGATAAACATCCCATTTTCAGACCTGCTGAACCCCATGTGGGAAGGGACATTCAATCAAAGGAACCTCCGGAAGATATTCTATGGAAATGGGGACCAAACGGCCAATTATGCCTGGGCAATCGCAACGGGTTTGGGCTATAAAAACAATTATATCATGAAGGGCGGACTGAACGAATGGTTTAAAACGGTGATGTTAAGCCGGTTTGAGGGAGAAAAAATTTCTCCTGCCGAGAATGCACTTTACGAAACAAGATTCAATGCACGGAAAGCTTTCAAGCAGATAAACAGCTTGCCGGATAGCCTGAAGAGCCGTTATTTCAAAGCCAAAAATATCAAACAAATGAAGCTCGACGGGGGCTGTCAGTAAACCTTTAAACCCATCGCAAAATGAGCCAAATAAAGAGTCTGAGGATCGTCATCCTGATTGTAGGAGTTCTGCTGGTTTTGGTCTTCATCAGAAACTCCGATCAAAATGTTTTCAAGGAAAAGGCTAAGACCGCTATTGAAGCTGCCTGGAACAAAAGTAATTTACTCACGTTCGATCAACTCAAAAAGTATACTACTCCTTATTTGATCATTGATATTGGGGACGGGAAAAGACCTGACTCCTTACTGTTTCAACGCGCTGTAAAAATTACTTTCAGTCAGCTATTGGATAAGGCGAACCGAAAAGTTCTGGATGAGGCAAATGGAGAACTGATTCTGTTTGCGGACGATGTTGCAAGCGCTTCCAGGGCCTGGGTGATATTGAACCAGTTGGGTTATAAAAATCTACGAATACTAACTTTGAGGAGTAATCCGGAAGAGTTAAATTACAAATTCCAGCCAGACACCACAGCCAGGCTGGAACAAGATAGCTTGTAAGGCTCTTATAAAAACTGACTTAGTTTAATAATTATACTGCATTGTCGTATAGTTATGAAATTATTTGACTCTTCCGGAGTCAAATGTTTATAGAACTACATGGTTTTTAACTGTTCCTTTGATTAATTTTTAACGTAAGTAAAACTTTCGATTTCGTTATCGGTGAATGGAAGCCACGAAAGCAATTTTTTATCCTGCAGCATTTTGCTGTGCATAAAGGCATTGTTACCATACAATACTGCCTTAGCATTGTAACCGAACAACCGGAGATAGGCGGCAACAAAGGCTGAGTTGTGGCCGGTTCCGCAATAGACGGCGACATCCCTGTTGGTCGGGATGGATTTCATTTCGGAGACAATCCCCAACGTACCATTGGTCTTGTAGCGGATGGCGCCTGGGATATGTCCGGCATCGTACTTATCTTTTCGCTCAAAATTGATGGTGTAATACCCTTGGGGCTGTCCAAAAACCTTATCCGCGGTGATGAAGGCATCGGCATAACCGGCAGCAAACAAACTGTTGAACCTTGCAGCCATGATCTCTTCTCCGGTCGATTTTCCTGAATTCATTTGCGGAAAGTCGGTCGATGGGGCCCTTCCATTCTCAGTCAGTTCGAGTTTGCCTTCATACTTATCGGATACCACCTTCAGCCATGTCTCTTTGGCGAAATCTTTGTTCCACCCACTCATTCCCCAACGAAGCGCATAGACATTTCCGTAGCCCATCAGGCGCAGGAGTGAAGTAGCGTAGCTTGAAACCTGTCCTGAACTGCAGACCATTATGATCTTATCCAGTTCAAATGGTTTGATCACATTGGTAAAGTAGTCGGGAATCTTTTCGAATTCCACATTGACCGCCCCCTTGATATGCCCCTTTGCATATTCTTCCTTGCTGCGCAGGTCGATGATTTTTATTTTCCCGTCGAGCTCTTTGAGAACGGCAGATGCCTTAATCAGCGAAGGGAAACTTCTGCTGTTCACATAATCCCCGGATGTCTCCAGGTATTTCAGCAATTTCTGAGCCTCCTGGTTTACCTCAACGGTAGCTGATTTGGGCTCGGCTGCAGTAGTAGAAGCAGCCTGTTTCGGTTTATTTCCCCCTCCGGCACAAGAGATGAGGAAGGAGATGAAAACTACAGTAATGATAGGTTTGAGTGTTTTCAAGTAGTTCATAATAAATGATTTGGTCAAATTATTAATGGCTGTCTAAATTATTAACACAGAGAATCAATTTGATCGGGCAAGAATTTCAATCTATTCATAGTTTCAAACAGGAATAATAAATTCTCTGTGTAAGAATTTTTAAACAGTGCCCTATTTTTTTGGCGGAATCAAAACATTCTCCTTGTCGTATTGAAGCGTCTCGGTACGCGTACCGTGATCGTCGTATTTGTAAGCGATAATGGCGACTCCGTTGGCAGGATTGTTCATAATCTTTTTCTCCTTGTCCATCGAAATCCGTTTGACAACTGCGCCATGGGCATCGTACTCGGTGCGGGTCACCGGCACATTTTTGCCACCCAGGTATTCATTATCCTGGTCAAACATGGAGGTTTCGGTCACGTAGCCATTTGCATCGACCGCATTCACCCTTTTCGCCCAACCCCAGTAGAGGTTCGATAGTTGACCAATTTTGTTATGCACTTCAAAACTCAACAGGTCGCCCGAATTGTTGTTGGCAAATTTGAAATAGGAGACCCCAATGTCACCGCAATTTTCGGCGGTACAGTTGTAAAGTGTATCTGCTTGATAATTAGCCATTCTGGTAATGTAACCATCCTTGTCGTAGGAGAAGCGCAGCTCATAAAATGGGCAGAACTCGTTCATCACCACGCTGGCGCCGGCCAGGTTGAACCTCAACTCTTTGATCATGCCGTCAGGGAGCTTCGTCCATTGGTAGTTATGGATTTTATTCCGGTTTTCCACAGGAGCGCTGTTCTCATCCAGGTAGCGCATGGCAACCCTCATCCCTGAAACATCCAGTTTGTATTCAAATACCGAAGCCCCGCCGTTCTTGATCGGCTCGTTTTTGGCATTGAAGAAGCGTTTCACCTGTTTATCCCCTTCGTAGGTATAGGTGACTTTGGCTGCGCCCATGGAGGAATAATCAAGGAGCGCATTGTTGCGGTTGTATTCTACTGAAGCGAGTTGCTTGTTCCCGTTGAAGGTAAATTTGTAATTGTTGATGGTAGCGGCCTCTTTGGCTGTCAGTTCGTGGGTCCCTCTTTCGGTGTCAAATGGTGTTTCGCTAAATTGTATTCCCCGGTAATATTTCACCGGGTTTTCGGCATCTTTTTTTGCCTGTTTTTGCATACACGCCTGCATTCCCAGGGCGATCGATGCGAATAAAAGTAGTTTGTAGAATTTCATTGTTGGTAAGATAAATGGATGACAATTTTTATTGAAGATAAGTTGTTGATTGTTATAGTGCTTTAACGTAAAAATTGGAATAAAGTTTTGGAGGGGGGGGCTTCTTGGAATAAACAAAAAGATATTTCAGTCGGTCAAATCAGGTACCGAAGTAACCCTTTTATAAACCACATCTTTGAAGTTTTTGAAATGAGCCTTGCCACATTCGATTTTTATTTTTTCACTTCCCCTCAATTCCTGACCGGATGATTTGGTTTCTGCAACAAAATAGAACTTCTTCTCTCCCTTTAAAACAATTGCCCAGTCCGGATTGTAGGACCCGATAGGAGTGGGGATTTTAAACCAGGTAGGTAGTTTAAAATAAAACTCAATTTGTTCGCTGCTCTCACAATCTTTGGCAAACTGACTTTCAATATTGCTATCCAAGGGCATGTAGTTATCAAAGATTGTTTTGGAACTGTCTGAAACATGATGTGTGAAATTGTCAAGGTAGATCTCAAAATTACTGTCGTCAAACAGGCTCATTTCGTAAATCTTGTCCCCAATTTTCTCGTATTTGATTCCATCTACCATTAATTGATGCAATTCGTCTTTGATGATTGCAACAACTTTATCCATAAACAATTGAGGATTGATTAACAACTCTTTCAATCTTTTGGAACCTCTCAATATTTCCAAAATAGTGCTTCGGGTCAATTCAGTTTTGTTCTGAATGTATGCAAGCATATCAGGAATTTCAAACTCATGGGTATAATTGTCCTTTACCGTATCACTGATTAATTTTCCGCTTACCCCTTCATCCGTGATCATCACTTTCTGCTTGGTGGACCTGACCATTGGCCTTTTTGTCTCATCCTTCTTGCTGACAGCATTGGCTGAAATGGTGATCAATTTTTCTGTATTGTAATTGACTGAGTATTTTGTCTGAAACCTGATCTTTTCCCAAATCTGCAAAAACATCGGATCTGCTTCGAATCCTTTTCTGTAATTTACTTTTTCCTTCTTACTCTTGTCCTTCGTCCTTCCGGTGAAATCGACCCCGCAATCATCCTCGATCTCTTTTTGCAATGCTTTGGCAAAATCATCGTAACGTTCGTTGGCAACAACTGTCAGCCGGTTGATGTTACGGTCAAAGATCCTATCCCCATCCTGGTTGACCGATAAGCGAAGTCCCCTGCCAATTTCCTGGCGTTTTTTGATGGTTGATTTGGTCTCATTCAGGGTACAAATCTGAAAAACATTGGGGTTGTCCCAACCCTCACGGAGTGCTGAGTGGCTGAAAATAAACCGGAGTGGCACATTCAGGTCAAGCAATCTTTCTTTATCCTGCATGATCAACTTGTAGGTGTCATCGTCTAACTGTGTCTCCCCTCCGGTATCTTTAACCCTTCCTTTGTTGTCTTGAGAAAAATAGCCATTGTGCAGATCTTCAATAGGATATGTGATTAACTCCTTGTAAACCGGTTTGGAAATTTCCCTCTGATATATTTCTTCAAACCATTGGGCAAACTTCCCTTTGACAGGATTGCCTTCGGGATCATATTCACGGTAGTTCTTCACTTTGTCAATAAAAATCAGCGAGAGGACCTTTATTCCTTTGCCCTTGTAATTTTTTTCTTTTTTGAGATGCTCCTCAACGGTTTTGCTGAGCATAAACCGCATCACCTCATCATTCATACCCCCCAGGGTCTCACCTTTCTTCAATACAATTCCATTGCTCAATTCGATCTGATCGTTGCCAAAATCAATCTCATAGATTTTTAGCCCATCGTATTTCCCATTGCTGTTGGATAATTTGTACAAATCCAGGTTCTGAGGTTCGTCAACGATGACAAACGGATTGCAACCATGAATGAATTCAATCGGCTTTTTACCGGAAAGTTTATCGTTTGGTTTGTTGATAATATTCTCATCCTTCGCAAAGGAATCGATGTTGATGACCAATATCTGAATGGTATTGGCCGATGCAAAACTCCTGAGGCCGGAAACTTTGCGACTATCATACACATTGGAGGTCACCGGCACCTTGTCGTAAAGATTTTGAAAATGCTCCTGCGTAATTTCCAGGTTTTTCATCACTCCCTCCCTGATGGCAATGGAAGGGACCACAATGACGAATTTTTTAAACCCGTAGAGTTTGTTCAGTTCATAAATGGTACGCAGATAGACATAGGTTTTTCCGGTACCCGTCTCCATTTCAACAGAAAAATTCCATCCATTGCCATTGATTTCATCCTCCGTGGAGATCTTTATCCCGTTGTTTTTCTGAACAAGCTGAATATTTTCGGCTACCTGATTGATTTTAGAAAAGAGCAGATTGTTACCAAAACCATTTTCCTTCAGCAAGGTCCCTGAATGACCCATTGTAAACTCAAAGTCATTGCCGTCTAAAGGCTGGCCTTCAAAAATATCGATGACGGCTTTGACTGCATCTATTTGAAATTCCTGCTTGCTATCGAAATGGAGCTTCATTTACAGATAGAAATAATTTTTTTTGTCAGAGCTTCGAAATTCTCATAACACCTTTGTACAGCATATAAATGTGCCCCAATTGCTCCATCTGCCGGTTTTATCAAAAACATAGGTTTATGTGCTTCCATTGACATTGGAGCCAAGCTGTGATAATGTTTTAAAAGTGCGATACAATTACTGTCTTCTTCAACTGTTTGAATAGATGAACTTTGCCTTAAAACATATTCGGAATAAACACATGGTATCCTATTAGCCCATCTTAAATAAGATTTGACAGGTCTGCTTTCTTTAGAAGTGTATTGCATGATGATGTAACCAATAGGTAACTCCATACCCTTTGGGATTTCAATATTCAATAATTGTGGTTTCCTGTTAATTCTATCTTGCCAATCTTTTTTCGTAACTATTCAGTGATAAATATACAGAGGAATCTTCAAAAAACTATCAAAATCTGATTCTTGCACAAAAGTTCTTTGACATTCTACAAATTGGGCTA
>JALOCD010000112.1 GCA_023228025.1 Prolixibacteraceae bacterium
AGTTGAAACACCATGCATAATTGGGAGCCGAGGGATCAAGGTTGCATACCTCCTTCATCCACTGCCCTCCCCATGGCCCCGGGTCAAAAAAAGGAACCACACTAAACGGACGTTTGGTGGCAAGCTTTAACCCTTCCAAGATTGCCCGACCTTCAACCATTTTAGGTTGACCAATTTTGTTGGTGTCGAGTAGAAAGTCCCATCTGTCAAACAAAGTCTTTTTCAACCTGTCGCAAACGCGCCAGTCGACAAAGAACCCTTGTTTGTAAAGGAGCATCCAGTCTGCTGTTTCCCTGTTTTTTACACCAAGGTTATCGACCAGATGCTTCCGCATACGTAGTTGGATCTCCCAGCGGGCCATATCTGCATAAACCAATAAATCCGGTTCAGGACAAAGCAGTGAAGCGCCACTACCATATACCAGGAAAATTCCTTGCTCTGCTGATTCCAATTCTCCCCCCACTTCCTGTACCTTTTGCGGATCGAAAAAAGCCTCCATTGTCAGGCGCGTGAGGAAACCAAAAATCCGATCATTGGTCACATCCTGGAAAACCAGCTTTTTAATTTCATTTTCCGGTAGCATACAATCGGCCGCCCTTATAAACTTATGTGTTTTGATCCCCTTTTCTAGTCCTGCAATCAATTCTTCATGAATGACTCCCTGATAGGTTTCAACCACTACTAACTTCTTGCTCCCCGGCAGTGCCGAAATCTCTTTATTTAACCTGTCGCAAATGGCCTCCCAGCCTTTTTCTACTTCGAACAGGCTGTTTTTTACCTCAACTACCGGAAGATTGTTGAATTTTGAGGGATTGTTTAAGTATTTCATGTTTATCATTTATTTACCGAAGAACGCACCAGGTAATCCGCTCCATACAAGGCAGCAGAATCGGGAAATCTTGCCTTTACCAGCTTTACCTTTCCCCAAGGTGTCCAGGCCCGCTCGTTCACCTTTTCCTGAAGTGCCGGCAAGATAATCTCAGAACTTTTCATGATCCCGCCACTCAGGATGATCATTTCCGGATCAAAGGCATGGATCATGGTAATCATGCCTGCCGCCCAGACAGAAAGACAATGGTCCAAAACCTCTTTGGCAACCCGGTCTCCGTTTCCTGCCTGCCGGAAAAGGGACCTGAAATCAAGAACCTCCTCATTTTTCATTGCGCTTTCGGTAAACCCCGGATGCTCCTTCAACAGCGAAGGCAATCGCCAGGTCGAGGCTTCAGCTTCCACGCAGCCGATGTTGCCGCAGGTACAAACCGATCCCTTGTGGTTCACCACGAAATGTCCGCCCAGGTTCCCGGCCTGAAAATGTTTGCCGGTGAGCAACTTGCCGCCAATCACAACGGCCGTTCCAATTCCTGTGCCCAGGGTAACGGCAACCAGATCGGAACAACCCACTCCTGCACCATGTTGCCACTCACCCAGCAAAGCCATCCGGGCATCGTTCATCGCGAACAATGGCCAATTCCATTTTTCAAACGCCCAACCGACGAGGTCTGTTTCAGGTCCGTCGTCGTATTTCTGGTTCGTGGATAATATTCTGTTTTCAGTCGAATCAACCAGGCCGGCAAAGGAGAAACCAATGCCGAGGACATCCCTCCGGGTGATCCTGTTGGATGTAAGGAGACCACCTATGGCCTCCTCAAGTTCAGGCAACTGAGGTTTTAATCCCGAAGCGGAGTGGGCAACAATTTCCTTTTTGTCAATAAGTTGACCCTCTTTTATGAGACCTGTTTTAATTATTGTTCCACCTAAATCAATGGCGATGGTAAACTTCATAGATATGAGTTATGAGTTATGAGTTATGAGATATGAGTTATGAGTTATGAGTTAAAGAGAGGCGAATTGCTTTTCCAGCTCCTCCAGGGTTTTTCCTTTTGTTTCAGGAACATATTTCAGTACATAAAGCAGATTTGCCAGGCAAATGAGGGCAAAAATCAGAAATGTAATTCCGCCGCTCAACTTCTCCAGCATGATGGGAAAAACGATGGTTACAATGGTGCAGGCGATCCAAAGCGAAACAATGGCAACCGACATTCCCTTGCTGCGCAAACGGTTGGGGAATAATTCTGCAGCCACCACCCAGAGCGCCGGCCCCAGCGATGCTGCAAAGAAGGCAATGTAACCAAGAATAAATATAAGTACCAGTACACCTGATGTGTGGTTTGTGAAAAATAGGGCTGAAAGTCCGGCAAGCATCAGCATCATTCCCAATGAGCCTATCTGAATCAATAGTTTGCGGCCAAAACGGTCGATCAAAACAAGCGCTACAAGTGTGAAAATAAGGTTCGTCCCTCCAATCAATATCGTTTGCATCAAGGCAGAATCGTTCGACTGGCCCACATTGGCAAATATTTTTGGTGCATAATACATAATCGTATTGATTCCGGTAATCTGCTGAAAGACAGCAAGGATAATTCCAATATTCAGGAGTGGCCTGATTTTTGGCGCAAGCAGATCACGGAAAGTCGAATCTTCATGTTTTGTCAGCGTTAGTTCAATTTCTGCCAATTCTAACCTGGCTGATTCTTTTCCCGAAGTTTTTATCAATACCTGAAGCGCTTCATCTGTTCTTCCGCGGGCAACGAGCCAGCGAGGACTTTCAGGAACCATAAAAAGGCTGAAAAAGAGCAATATGGCAGGGGCAGCCATGACCAACAACATCCACCGCCAATTGTTTTCGCCGGTACCAACCAGCAGGTAATTGCTGAAAAAAGCCACCAAAATGCCGATCACTATCGCCAATTGGTTCAGGGAAACCAGCGTTCCGCGATATTTGGCGGGTGCAAGTTCGGCAATGTACATGGGTGAAAGGATGGATGCAACGCCTACCGCTAGTCCGCCAAGAATTCGGGCAATCAGGAAGAAAATAAGGACGTGAGCAGTAGCGCTTCCCACCGACGAAACAAAAAACAACAGGGCTGCCATCATCAGTACTTTTTTTCTGCCATAATGGTCACCAACTTTCCCTGCAAGGAATACCCCGCCTATGCAGCCAAACAATAAACTGCTTACCGTCCAGCCCAACCCTGTTTCGGACAAACCGAAATAGGGCTGAATAAAATTGATGGTACCTGAAATGACCGCGGTATCAAAACCGAAAAGAAGTCCGCCCAATGCCGCGACGACTGATATCAGAACAACGTATCCCTTCATATCCGGATTATTTTAATTTATTTTCGACCAGCGCCGGTTTTCCGTCAACTTCAACCAATCGTGCAGAAAAACCATTCGCAGCAATTTCTTCATAATCATGACCGGCATCAGATGGCCAGCAAGCGCCAACAATCAGGTTTTCGTCGCCCGTGTTGGCCAAACGGTGTGCAATCTCGCCACCAATGTAATGCAGGCTACCAGGAGAGACCTCTTCAGCCCAGGTATTCCTATCACGGTCCATCAGGATCAGCATCCCGTTCCCCTGAATACCCCAATAAAACTCGGCCCGGTCGGATTGGGCATGAAAATGTCCTTTGGTCATGAAATACTCGTCTCCGACTTTCCCCGGATGGATGGTTGAAACACCAAAAAATAGTCCTCCCGGAGTTCCTTCAGCGACAGGTAACCAGGATTGGACAGAATAAGCAATCGTTTCCTGACTCATTTCAGACAAAAGCTTCCGGTTATGAAATATCCCGGCGATCTCCTTTAATAACCGAAACTGGTTGATGATTGGATCCCCTTTCATCGAATAATCGCCCAAACCCAGTTCCACAATAGATCTTGAAATATGTAAATGCTTCATATTTAGCTACTAAAATATTATTTCATTAAAATGAGCTACGGTTGTTGATAAGGAAAGCGTTGTCAATTTTCTTCTTTTTATTGTTCAGGATCATCTCGGCCATTTCTTTACCCATACGGGCGAAATCGGTAGAGACCGTGGTGATCCCTGAGGCGACAATGCCTTTCAAGGGAGTTTCATTGTAAGAGACAATTCCCATATCTGCGCCAAGTAACAATTGATGATCCATGGAATAACGAACAAGGAACTCCAGATCACGATCATCGACCACTACAAAAGCATCCCCCGATGCTACTTCAAATGATTTGCAGTCGCTTGTTACTTCAAAAGCAACCCGAAATTGTTTGCAGAAGTCGCGGAATCCAGTAACGATATCCCTGAAATGTGATTTCTGGTGCCGGATAACCAACACCATCCTTTTATATTTAATAACGAGTGAGAGGTTCGCCTTCAAAATCCTGTATATGTCCCGCTCGAAGTCCTGGCAGACGTATGGGAAAAGATCTTTGTATTGTTTTCTGCCCTGATCAAGAATAAACACCTTGTTGGAAGGAAGTTTTCCGATGGTTGAAAAGGCATCAGGATGGTCGATGGGCATGATCACATATTCGGAGTAGTCACCAATCGCACCTTCAATGATGGTGTGAAACATTTTCAGGTTGTTGTGGTGAAAATAGATCTGTTCACTGCCTTCGTTTTTCAACGCCTCCTTAAATGCATCGTAAAGCTCCTCCTTGTAAGCCGTGAGCCGGTCAAAAACCAGCAATACCTTGCGTTTGAAATCCGGATTCTCATTTTGAACAAAATACCCCTTACCAACCTGAGAGGTAATGACCCCTTTTGATTTCAATTCGTTATACGCCATTAATACCGTGTCCTGCGATAAACTAAATTGACTGCAAAGCATGTTGATCGACGGGATTTTATCGCCCTTTTTCAGTTCGCCTGCTTTTATTTTCTGCAGAACCGCATCAATTATCTGCCGGTATTTGGGAACCGGCAAATTCTCCTCAAATTGAATTTCAATGTCTTTCCGCATAGCAAACCTCTAGGTAGTACTATGCAAAAATATAAAATATATATATGCAATATATCAACATATTAAAATAATTTATAAAATTTGTATTGGATAATTTTCGATTAGTTTATCTTTCTGATAAGAGGTAAGGTTGAAGGCACAAATGAGTGATTCCGATAGATGATAAAAAAAAGTCTTTGAAATGGGCGGTCTATATGCCTAAACCAAAAATCTTATTTTATCAATCGCTTTTATAACTGTTTTTAATCACAGCTTTATTAAATTTTTTTAGTAGCATCGGATTCAGTCTGTCCAGGTTTTCCCAATCTTCTTCGCCATAACCCCCAGCCGCTATAATCAAACGAATAAACATCATGAATAACGTTGTTGCTCACGGCTGTGCCTTACGACGGGCACAGGATATACCGCACCCATATCACTCAGTTCGCCCAAGCCAAGGTGATGGATATGATTGAATGATAGCGACAAGCCTTCCAAAATGCCGTTACTATTCAATACACGGCCCATGGAGGTATGTCTTTGTCTTTGAAAATCCCATTTTTCCCATTATTCCAATATATGGTGTGCCATCCACAATCAAGTTCAAATTGTGTCGCACCTCATTTCGCGGCTATTTTAGCTTGGTCTTGAAGTAAAGTGTCTGAAATTTTTTCATAAAATGGAATATAGCTGTTGTACATAACCGTGGGCCTTATCTGTATTTCATTGATGCGAAGCCCCATGTGCCGTCTGACGAAATTTGCCAGGATTGTATTCATAATCATCCATGGGTCCGAAGAATTGATATATGGGATTACAAATACCCTCGGACTCGTCCATTGATCAGCATTTTTTATGTATTTTCTAAATGGGTATTTTTCTTCTTTGTGTGTAAGCCCTATATCGGCATTGTCATACTCAGTATTGTATGCTGTTCTTTTCAAAACTCCCGGAGATTCGTTACCAAGAAGTATCCCCGCATTTTCCTTATACGAATGAATAGCAATTACCGGGTCATCCCAATCGCTTATATAGGTGCTTAGATGTTTCTGTCTTCCATAATTGACATAAGCAACCGCTCTCACAAAACTAAATCCCAATATTAATTTCTCCACATCGAACGATTCTATCATTATCTCTTTCCCCGAATTATTCAATATGCAAATCTGTTTTCGGATAACAGGTAAATCAGGATATAGCAAATATGTGATGTCAACTTCTATTCCCCAAAAATCTTTTGTGCCTTGAAGCTTCACGGTTGCCCCTTTCCCTTGATGATTGTCGCTTGCATTCTTAAATGATTTCAAACTCCATCCCGATTGCCCGTCACAATACTTCCCGTCAATATATAAAGAAAACTCTTTTGACTTTTCAGAATCAAAATTCAAATCATTGCCGTTGATTTTGAGGCTTTTTGTAAGGATATTACCATCCTTAATAATAATCTCTCTCTCCACCAACCCATTGCTTAATACCAATGAATTCTTATTAAATGTTGCAAAATTTTGCGCTTGAATCGATGTAGGAAACCATGGTAAAAACATGCAGATTAAAATAATTTTGTTTAATTTCATTTTGTTTAATAGTGGTTTTTTTTCGTTTTTGATGGACTCTAATCTTATTTACCTGAGCTATCATGCCAGCAGAAATTGCAGGAAGCAATAAACAAAGTAAAATCTTTCTGTTCATATCCGATTTTTTTAATATACTAAACTTATATATTCTGATTTTTACCGTCTTCTTCTTTCTTTACCCCCCTTCCCCCATCCGGGGGTGTTAAAAACTCAAGGGCATCTCTAAACACTATTTTTTTTATACAACTGTTTAAAACAATTTTTCCATAGCTCACGAGTAATGTCCAGATGCATCAGTAACTATGTATTCCTCAATCCGTTTAGTATTGCAGGGAATCTTGAGCCTGCAACGACTTTCATTCCTGAGGGAATTCGGTTACATCCTACCTGGAATCCCGTAAAGTAAATTCAGTCTGAGCCACCACTGCTCTTCCAAATATATCGTTTACCGATGCCCTGATACGATAAAGGCCTGGCTGTTTGGCTTTGAAGCTAGCGTCGGATCCCCCTATCTGAAGGACTCCCTGGTTCGGGGTGTAAACTTCCCAACGAACCCATGGATTGCCACTTTCGTGAAATTTCCCTGAGCCTATGGTCGGAATCGCCCTGAGCTTAACCGTTCCGGGCACATTAGACGGAACTGAGTCTGTCTGGATAGTAAGCTGTGGCAATGGGCCCAGGTCCGGGCGTTTTGGTGTTCTTGGTGACGCTAGCATCTCGTCACTCTGTTTTGGGCGCACAATACGGATTTTGCCGTCTTCCTGGCAGTAAATCATCTCATCATAACCTTTAGGGTTGAAACGGGGTTCGTCTACGGCTATGTCGAACTCGACTGAGTTGCGGATGAGATTCTCGACTTCCACAGCAGCGTTAGCGAGGATCTGCCGGTAGGTGATCCCTTTTTCATTTATCTTTTCCAGGTGCAGCCACTTCAGGTCTTGAAGTTGGTATGGTGCGAAAGTGTAGCCATAGGGTATCAGCACGCAGACTTTGGCTTTGTTTAGCAGACCATTCATGTCCCTGTTGGGATTCCTAAGGTACGCTTGCCGGACGATGGATGCGTACATTCTTTGAAATGAAAATGGCAGTCCGGAATTGTCGCTTATCCCCTGCCAACCATTCCAATACCAGAAATATGTCGCTCCTCTATCGTAGAAATAAGGTATGCTGGAGGCTTTGCACTTGAAATAACTGGGGTTGTACATGGCAATTCCCCAGAGTTTATTAAAACTGCGGGCCGCACCTCTTAGTACGGCAGTGCGTATCGCGCAGGCGCTTTCCACGGTATTGGGTATCTGAGTGCCGAACGCCTGGTTATAGTCTCCGGCCATTCCATCCGGGTCTGCATCTTCATCCACTATCCCCGCGGGGCCTTTTGCCGGGGCCAGTTGATACCACGCGGTCGGCCATATAGCTTCCCAGGATGGATAGTTCTTTTCTATAATCGTCAGATCTCCGCGGCCAAATTGTTTGTCAATGAATTCGTTTATAACTGAGTTGGCATAGTTTCTATGGGCAGCGGCATTCCAGGTTGTCTCGACAGTGCGGTCTTCAAGCCTTTTGGCGGCTTCTGCCGGTGTGAGTTTGCCTGCAAGCGTGGTGTCCCTATCAAGTATCAGCAGCTGTTGTATGGCCGGCTCATCGAGCAGAGATGCACGTCCCCAATAGTTGGAGCGGTAGATATACGCGGGCCAGTCTTCCAGATTCCACTGCATATTTACGGAATACATCGGGCTTCGCCACACCCAATCCGGGTGGAAGCGGGCCTGGTGCATGTTGTAACCGGCATCCTGATAGGCCTTAAGGTCATCTTCGTTGTTTGCCTGATATTTGCGGGGGATTTTTGAAGAGCGGTCGTATGGTTGTCCGCTGCTGTCCCTGTCACCGTTGAAGAGGCCTATAAACAGATCCGGATTGAGCCTGATCGTGTATGGATCAACAGGTGGACTCACTTCCTGTCCTGTCCTGACACTCTCCAGCCCGAACTTCCATCCCAGCAGCATTATCTCTTCGGGGAACTTGATTCCGCGATTGATTTTGAGAACATCCTTGTTATCGGATGTTCTGGGAAGTGAATAGTCCCAGATGGAGTTCCTGGGCAGTACAGCTTCACCGGTACTCTCGTGGACATATTCCACCGATCCCTGAAGTTTTGGTTCATCCCAGATATATCGTACGATGGTTGGATGACCGTCTTTTGGCCACGAGTCCATCAGAGCCCACATTTGGCACTGTTCACCGTTGAGCCTTGCCCAGCGGAGTCCATACCATTGATAGGTCTTACCATCTTCCCATTTGACCGTTGGTCCGGTCTGTATCCATGCTGTAACGACTGTCAGCTTGTTGGTTTTCTCGAATTCTGGTCTTGCCACGGGGTCTGCCAACAGCTTGTACCGGGCAACAGTTCCGGGAGTTCCCAGGGGCCCGCAATAAACCTGCACTGATGACATTAAAGCAAAAACAAGAATCCAGATTACATTTCTCATAACGCGAAATCCCCTATTCATACGATCTGGTTGTTTTTTTATACCAGGAAGAGCCAGTGACATAGTGGTTGGAGGATTCGTTGTCACAGAAGCGATCAGTGGTGTTTCTGCAAGCACAGGACCTGCCGCTGCAGTTTTCAGGAAAGATCTTCCCGATTTGTTCTCTTTTTTTTCCATTATTCTAAAATGTAAATATTGCTTGGCTTCTATTTTTAAGAAGTGAAGCTGATTAAAGGTCAAAACTCATCAAAGGCGATCAATTCTTTTCTTACACCCAAACTTTTCAGCATGTTCAAACTTGCCTCTATCAATGCCGGAGGCCCGCATAAATAATATTCGATTTCATTGGGCTGTTCATGTTTGCTCAGATACTTCTGAAACAATACTTCATGAATAAACCCAAATGGATACCCATTTCGGGAATCCTGATTTTTGGATGCGGACAATGCAATTTTAAAAGAAAAGTTTCCATGATTCTTCTGTAAGTTTTCAAAATAGTCAACGTAAAAAAGGTCGTCTATTGAACGGGCTCCATACCAGAAACTTACTTTTCTTTTTGTTTTTGCCGTGCCGAAAAGGTAAGACAGATGTGAACGCAAAGGCGCCATTCCAGCACCTCCGCCAATGTAAACCATTTCCCTGTCCGATTGCTTAATGTGAAAATCCCCGTAAGGGCCTGTAAGTTTTACTTCTTCACCGGGCTTAAGATTAAATACATACGAAGAGCCAATACCTGCATTGGTCACGTTATTATCTGGCGGTAAAGCAATGCGGACATTAAACCTGAGTTGTTGATCAGAATCAGGATTGGTAGCCATCGAATAATTCCGTTGCGTATAAAATGAATTTTTGGCAAAGCAACTGCCTAATTCCTGCTCATCCCAAATTTTTTTAAACGGGCTGTTAATATTGAATTGTTCGAAATTTAATTCGTACGGAGGAATCCTGAGCTGGATATATTCCCCTGGAATAAAGGTAAATTGAGAACCATTCGCGGGTTCCAGAACCAGCTCTTTGATAAAGGCCGTAACGTTGTTATTACTAACTACGCGAAATGTTTTTCCCTCGTGTAGCGAAGGGTCCTGTCTGTTTAGGTCATTCAAAAGATGAAGGTATACCTTCCCCTGGTCAGTTTCAACCTCAAACGTGTTTATGCCCACACACACCGGAATGCGTTTGGGAGAGCCATCCTTTAAATTAAAACGCCCGTTGTGTTTGGTGCATTCAATTAAATCTCCGATAACCACTCCTTCCGACAAATGGGCATTCCCATGTGTACAAATTCCATCGGTAGCATAAAATTCATTGTTCACAGTATGATATACTGCATATGTTTTCTGATCATAGTCGAACCTGATAACTTCGCCTTTAGGTAAATCAGAAATGCGGCAAACCTCAATTTTGCCATTCACGGCAGCGGCCGGATCGCCAATAAATATATTACGATCGTGGTTGGCTTTGCGCATTGTGCTTTCCGGTAATTTACGCTCAACAAAATAAGCCGGATCTTTTACCTGTTTCAGAAGAGCCGGAATAATTTCCTTATATGTTTCGATGATTCCGTTATAAGGTTTTGGACAATCATGTTTCATTAACTCGTGCAACCTGGGAAGAGCATGGTATGGCACTAAAGGGAACATATGGTGTTCAACATGATAATTCATATTCCAATACAGGTAACGATGCAATCTGTTCATATAAACCGTGCGACTGTTCAAACGGTGGTCGAGCACATTTTCCTGAAGACCCGCATGTTGGGTTAATCCATAGATTGTCATCAGCCATGAACCGAAGAGTGTAGGTAATCCGATGTACATTAACGGAAGGATTGTTCCATAAATTATAGTAAGCGTAACGACAAGCAAATAGATCAGGATATAGATACGGGCTTTAAAAAAAACTTTTCCGAACTCAGATTCAGGCACATAGGTTGTAACCTCAGGGTCAATTTTCCCTAAAGCATGTTTAAATATCCGTCTGGCTTCGGGTATTGAGCCCCGAAGACCGAAGAACCCTTGCAAAACTTTTACTAAATCGGGGGGCCTGGGGACAGCTATTTCAGGGTCACGACCCCGGATAATGGTATCGCTGTGATGACGTGCATGGCTCCACTTCCAGGTAATTGATTGCCTGAAAACCATAAATGACGCTACCTCATATAAAAGATTGTTCATCCAATCGGTTTTAAAGGCAGTGCCATGACCAGATTCGTGCCACCTCGAATCGGAAGTTGACGCATATAATGTGCTGTAAATAAAATAAGGAAAAATTACCCACCATGTACCCCACAATAAAAAAACGAGGTATGCGGAACCAAAAATTAATCCAAACCAGACTAAGGTATCCCTGATGGCAGGGCCGTCCTTCCGTACCAGTAATTCACGCATCTTATCACGCGCAATAGGTGTCTGGTACCATACGGCGTCTGCCAGTCCCATTTCGATGGCTTTCTGTGTTTCAACCCCAATCAGGCTGTAATCCCTTATTATTTCTTGTTTCTCCTGCATAATCTAACTTCAAAAAATTGAGGATTATTTTTTAAAAACGGACTTTAAATGGTTCATCATGTAAACATTTACTTCCCATTGATCGGTAACAGGTTGTTGTGTAAAAGGCAGAATGGTCATATATGGATAAGGACCAAATTCAGGAGTAATTGTAAAAAACTGTTGCCCGGCTTCCTTTTTAAGGTTGATTACCTTTTTCCACCAGCTTTCATGGATCAAAAGTGCCTCTTTCCATTCAGGAACCCGCGGATCGGGGATTTGCGGCCCCTCAGGAAATCCAACGCGGGCATGAATGTGTTCAGTCCGCGATAGAGCCAGGTTGACAGCTTCCTGCTGGTCTTCCAGAAAAGACTCCGCTACATTACACCAATGTGAAAGGTCAAGGGTTAACCGAAGGGCTGGAATTTTCTTTAGATATTCGGCAATAACATGTGCAGCAAAGCTAAATTTACCCCGGTGGGTTTCATGAATAATTTTAATGCCATACATCCGGGATATTTCTTCCGCTACCGAAATCAGTTCAGCATTTTGTGCGAATGAAAAGTAATCTTTGCCCGTTTGTGAATTAATAAATAAGGGTACGGCAGTTGCCAGGTTCACAAGCCGGATGCGGTATTCTTCTTTATGCACTTTGAAATCACTGTTTTGTGTCTCCCAATGCTGGGCCACTAACAACAAGTCGTATCCCTTCAGCAAGTTTAATATTTCCTTCTTTTCGGCAGTATTAAGGGGCAGGCTCATTTCAACGCCATCATACCCCGCTCTTTTAACCTTTTCGAGAAATATTGCAAAATCCAGATGTTTCGATCCCCATTGCGGGCAAAAAAATTTGACTTCCATACGCACTGTATTCTTTACTTGGAAAAATATTTTGTTACAATCTTTGTAATTAACCTGTTTATGATAAATTCATTCTTTTCCAAAAATTATATTCCTATTGAATAACATCGGGAAAAACTGCCCTTCAAATTTCTCTCCCTTTTTTAATAATGGAACCCCATGTAGCATCTCGCCATCTACCCCAGCGCGTGTCCCATCTGCAAAAACATTGATAACAAATGCCCTTCGCGGGCGGTCCGAACTGTTTTCAAATGACCCGTGAACTAATAACGGGTGATGAAATGACCCGTAGCCCTTTTTCATTTCAATAGGTACAGGATGTTTTAATTCTTCCTGCTGCTTTTCATTCAAAAAATTCTTTAATCCTTCCATTTCACCTGTTAAATCAGGTTTATCCAATAAACCCCATTTATGACTTCCTGGAATATACTGCAAACACCCGTTTTCCTTCGATGAATCATCAATTCCAACCCATGCAGTAAGGTGTTGAATCGGTACTGAACGGTTCCAGTAGGAATAATCCTGATGCCATGCTACCACACCACCATGTTTGGCGGGTTTGCAAAAAAGCTGGTCATGCCAGAAACGGACTGATTGATTCCCAAGCAGCTGATAGGCAGCCATCACGAATGCAGGATTCCATAAAATATCGTGAAACCCAGGGGTTATTCTCCAATGCCCTAGAGAATGAAAGATAATTTTATTGGGATCAGTAGATTCATTCGTATGAAATTCATACAATAAATCATGATTGGGGTGAGCAGGATCCATTATTTCGGTCAACTCGTTCTCGAGACGGGCGATTTGTTCTTCATCTAACAGCTTAATACCGGAAAGATACCCATGAACATTAAAAAACTCCACCTGTTCATCGGAAAGTTTGTACTTTTCCCATTCTCCTAATGATGTGGGAGAGTGAAACATGTCTGATACCAACTGACTGTGTTTTGAAAGATCTCTTTGCAGTTTCATAATAACAAATTTTTAAATGAATCTTTAAATTTAATGTGGTTCGTGGAGCAACAATAACCACTCCTGTTCCGTCGGTTTGGTGATGGTCGCGTTCGCTTCGATCTTCGCCTGCATTGTTTCACCTGACCGGGGATTGAACCAAAGCCCGGCTTGGGGGGGCGGTGAAGATTCCGTCCAGCTGATGGTGCGTCCACTTAATGAGTAGATTAGCACGTTTTGCCGCTCGTTATCGGCAAGACACCAGTTGTTTTCGGGCTCCGCGAGCCAGCCGTCACGTGGCGTCATTTGCGGCAGAACGTCCGCAAGATGGTCGCGAACAAAATCGCTGAATGTCAACCTGCCATTT